>NZ_DIVJ01000037.1:0-105094 GCF_002428305.1 Flavobacterium sp. UBA6135
GATGTCTCGGGCGAAGGCGTGCAACAGGCGCTGCTCAAGATTCTCGAAGGCACGACGTGCAATGTTCCTCCGCAGCATTATGTTCTAATAGCAATTGAACAAACCTTACATTTCTGAATTGAACCGCATACATTAATGCTGTTGTACCTTTTTCATCTGTAACATTAGGATTTGCTCCTCTGCTTAACAATGCTTGAGCTAAATCTGTATACCCTTTTACTGCAACAGCCATTAAAGGTGTTCCCATTGAACTTTGTGCATTAACATCTTTTACATTTTCAATTAAAAATTTTGCTACTTCTACATTTCCACGATAACACGCTAAAATTAAAGGTGTAAATCCCTCTTTTGTTTGATCATCAATAGCATTTGGATTTTCTTTTAAATAAACTTTCATTTCCTCTAAAGTTCCGTTTCGAGCTATTGAAAAAACATCACTTTGTGAAAATACAAAATTGGAATAGACAACAAAAAGCAATAAAATAAGTCGCTTCATATATTTATTTTTTAATACGAATACATTGATCCATTTTTAATTCTTCTAATAAATCATCAAACCCAACAAATCTTCCTTTAAATGTATGCTTCTCTCCAACATTTAATATTTGAAACTCAATTTTTTCTCCATTTAACAATAACTGCTCGTTAAGAACTATTATTTGATTTTCTAAATCTAATGTTGTAATTGTTCCGTATATCTCAATAGTTTTGTTGGCGTATTTGGCGTTTGAAGTTTCTTGATTGATCAAAAATTCTTGAAATAATTCACTTACTTCTATAGAATAAACAGCCTCTTCAGAACTTATATTTCGGTGGTTTTTATAAACATAATTATATGCAATTGCTGAAATTATAGCCAACAAAACAACATATAATAATAACACGTTTTTAAATTTATTAGATTTCATATTAGAACAAATTTATTCATTTATATTAATATATTTTTAACTAAACAGTTAATTCTTTAATTTTACATCAAGATGAAAACAAAATACCTTATTATTATTGCCTTTAGCCTGCTGTTACACGGTTGTTCTTCAGAGAGTATTTCTGACTTAATTGATGTGCCAACAGTTGATATTATAACTTATGAAGCTAATGTGAAAGTCATAATCAACCCAAATTGTCTCAACTGTCATGGAGCTACACCTTCAAATGGAGCACCAATGTCATTAACAACGTACGAAAATGTTAGAGATGCGGTTTTAAACAGAGGTCTTTTGGATAGAATTTCAAGAGTTGAAGGAGCTCCGGGAGCTATGCCATTGGGAGGACCTCGTTTACCGCAAAATCAAATCAACATAATTGAAAAATGGAATATTGACGGATTATTAGAATAAAATAAATGAAATCATGAAAACAAGGTTACTCGGAATCCTTTTGATACTAACCCAAATTGGATTTGCTCAAGAAAAAATAATTACAAAATCAGGAACCATTTTATTTGAAGCTTCCGTACCTTCTTTTGAAGAAGTTAAAGCAAAAAACGAAAGTGTTTCTTGTGTAATCAATACAAAAACCGGAGAAATTGCATCATTGGCTTTAATGAAAGGATTTCGATTTAAAATTGCTTTGATGGAAGAACATTTTAATGAAAATTATGTGGAGAGTGACTCCTATCCAAAAGCCACTTTTAAAGGGAAAATTGAAAACTTTGATTTTAATAAAATTGACCAAAACGTTAGAGAATACAATGTGAAAGGCACCATGGAAATGCACGGAGAGCGTAAGGAAATTTCAATAATTGCAAAAATTAAAAAAACTACAAACGGATTGGAATTTGTATCAAATTTTGATTTGAATGCTGATGATTTCAACATTAAAATTCCAAGTATTGTAAGTAAAAAAGTTTCGAAAAAAGTAAATGTCGACTTAAATTTTAATTTAAAATAAAAGTAAAAGCCTCTAAAAAAGAGGCTTTTCTATAACAAAAACATAAAAGCTATTTGCTTAAATACATTTTTCTTCTGGAATACAATTCATAAAACTGATCGTCTTTCAAGTCGTCAATAAATAAGATACTTTCGCCTGTTGATTTCATTTCGGGACCTAATTTTTTGTTTACGCCGTGAAACTTTCCAAATGAGAAAACAGGTTGTTTAATGGCATATCCTTTTAATTGTGGATTGTAATCAAAATCAGTTACTTTGTTTTCTCCCAACATCACTTTTGTAGCATAATTTACATAAGGTTCACCATATGCTTTTGCAATAAAAGGAACAGTTCGTGAAGCTCTAGGATTTGCTTCAATGATATAAACCGTATCGTCTTTAATTGCAAACTGTATGTTGATTAAACCAACGGTCTTTAATGCTAAAGCTATTTTCTTTGTATGATCTTTAATCTGTTGCATCACAAACTCCCCTAAATTAAATGGTGGTAAAGTGGCATTACTATCTCCGGAATGCACACCACAAGGCTCGATGTGTTCCATGATTCCGATGATGTATACATTTTCTCCATCACAAATGGCATCAGCTTCAGCTTCAATTGCTCCATCCAAATAATGATCTAAAAGCAATTTGTTCCCCGGAATATTCTTCAACAAGTCAATTACATGTTCTTCCAACTCTTGTTTATTTATGACAATTTTCATGCCTTGGCCTCCCAAAACATATGAAGGTCTAACCAACAAAGGGAAATCTAAAATATCAGCTAAAGCAGAAGCTTGATCTGCATTTTCTGCAACACCAAACTGCGGAAATGGTATTTTTAATTCTGATAAAAGTTCCGAAAAACGACCCCTATCTTCAGCTAAATCTAAGGCGTCAAAGCTTGTTCCCAGAATTTTAATTCCATAACGGTCTAATTTTTCAGCTAATTTCAGAGCAGTTTGTCCTCCTAATTGAACGATGACACCTTCCGGTTTTTCATGACGAATAATATCATAGATATGTTCCCAAAAAACAGGTTCAAAATATAATTTATCAGCCGTATCAAAATCGGTTGAAACCGTTTCCGGATTACAGTTAATCATAATGGTTTCATAACCGCATTCTTTTGCCGCTAATACCCCGTGAACACATGAATAATCAAATTCAATTCCCTGACCAATTCGATTTGGACCTGAACCTAAAACGATTACTTTTTTTCTATCTGTTACCACACTTTCGTTGTGCACGTATTTTTCACCGGTGGTAGTTTCAATTTCTGCTTCAAAAGTGGAATAGTAATAAGGTGTTAGAGCTTTAAATTCTGCCGCACAAGTATCCACTAACTTATAAACTCTATTGATAGAAAGTTCTTCTCTCTTTTTATAAACCTGACTTTCTAAACAACGCACCATGTGTGCAATTTGTCTGTCTGCAAAGCCTTTTTGTTTAGCTTCTAAAAGCAATTCTCTTGGTAAAGTATCAATTGTATATTTAGAAATCTCTTTTTCTAATAAGAACAATTCTTCGTATTGTTTCAAAAACCACATGTCAATTTTTGTGATTTCATGTATTCTACTGAGTGGAATTCCCATTTGAATGGCATCGTAAATAACAAAAACACGATCCCAACTTGCATAGGTTAATTTTTCAATGATTTGGTCATAGTTCTTGTAGCCTTTTCCATCAGCTCCTAAACCGTTTCGTTTGATTTCAAGAGATTGAGTGGCTTTGTGTAAAGCTTCTTGAAACGAACGTCCAATTCCCATTACTTCGCCAACTGATTTCATTTGAAGACCCAATGTTCTATCGGCTCCTTCAAATTTATCAAAGTTCCAACGTGGAATTTTTACAATCACATAATCTAAAGTAGGCTCAAAAAGAGCTGATGTTGATTTTGTAATTTGATTTTGCAATTCATCCAAGTGATAACCCAAAGCTAATTTTGTTGCAACTTTAGCAATCGGATAACCTGTTGCTTTTGAGGCCAAAGCTGAAGAACGCGAAACACGAGGATTGATTTCAATTGCTACAATATCTTCCTTTTCATCAGGAGAAACAGCAAACTGTACATTACAACCGCCTGCAAAATTTCCGATGCTTCGCATCATCAAAATAGCCATATCTCGCATTTTCTGAAATGTTTTATCAGACAAAGTCATAGCAGGTGCCACAGTAATACTATCTCCGGTATGAATTCCCATTGGGTCCATATTCTCGATAGAACAGATGATTACAACATTATCATTTTTATCTCGAAGTAATTCCAATTCATATTCTTTCCAACCCAATAAAGCTTTATCAATCAATACTTCATGAATGGGAGATGCTTCCAAACCACGGGTTAACAACTCATCAAATTCTTCTTTATGATGTACAAATGCAGCACCTGAACCTCCTAAAGTAAATGAAGGTCGAATCACTAAAGGAAAACCAAATTCCTGAGCAATTTCTTTACCTTTCAAGAAAGAAGTAGCAATTTTAGCCGGTGCAGCACCCACTCCTATTCGCTCTAACAATTGTTTGAATTGTTCTCTGTCTTCTGTAATATTGATAGCATTGATATCAACACCAATTAATTTTACATTAAAATCTTTCCAAATTCCTTTTTCATCAGCTTCCAAACATAGATTCAATGCTGTTTGACCTCCCATTGTTGGTAAAACCGCATCAATATTTGGATGCTTTTTCAAGATATGAATAATCGATTTTGTGGTTAAAGGCAATAAATAAACATGATCAGCCATTGACGGATCGGTCATAATTGTTGCCGGATTGGAGTTGATAAGTATCACTTCAATTCCTTCTTCACGAAGTGAACGTGCAGATTGTGAACCTGCATAATCAAATTCACAGGCTTGACCAATTACTATTGGGCCTGATCCGATAATTAATACTGATTTAATAGAATAATCTTTTGGCATTGTGTATGTAGTTTGTTGTTTTGTAACTATTTAGTTGTTGTTTGAGTTGACAAGTTATAAAAAAAAGGCGTTACTAAAAAAAGTAACGCCTTCATTTATGATTTTTCAATCATTATTTCTTATGTCTTGGTTCGCAAGAAACAGTCAATTTGTGTCTTCCTTTAGCTCTTCTACGAGCAAGGACTTTTCTACCATTTGCAGTAGCCATTCTATCCATAAACCCGTGTTTATTTCTTCTTTTTCTTTTCGATGGTTGAAACGTTCTCTTACTCATTACTGATATCTTTAAATCTTATTATTTTAAAAAAGGATTTCGGTCTCTCAAAAACCGAGTGCAAATATACAAAGACTTTTTTTTCCCACAAGCAGTTTTATAAAAAAAATTTAATTTCCTTTTATTACCTTTGCAGACAATCAAAAAAAGTCTTTATTATGTTTAACAAAAATATTAAATTAGTCATCACCGCCTTATTAATTGTTGCTTCCTTTTGGCAATTTTATGATCGCAACATCGGAAACGGAATATTTTTATTATTATTAACTGTATTTCCAATTTTCTTGTATTTCAAAAATGAATTCATATTATTATCTTTTTTACGTTTGAGAAAGCAAGATTTTCCGGGAGCAAAAAAATGGTTGGATAAAATTAAAAATCCTGAAACTGCTTTGGTAAGAAAACAACAAGGTTATTATAATTACCTTCATGGTTTAATGGTTTCACAAACCAATCTGAATCAAGCTGAAAAGTTTTTCAAAAAAGCAATTGAGTTAGGGCTTTCTATGGATATGGATTTGGCTGTAGCCAAATTAAATCTAGCAGGTATCGCCATGTCAAGAAGACGAAAAATTGAAGCAACCAATTTATTAAATGAAGCAAACAAGCTTGACAAACAAAAAATGTTGAAAGAACAAATTACTATGATGAAACAACAATTGAAAAAAATATAAGATATGTGATTTTTTAAAACTAAAATCGATTTGAAAACTAATTTCAAATCGATTTTAGTTTTAAAGTAGGACTAAAAAATAGCTTAAATAAAAATCAGATTAATTAACAACATTTAATTTTCTCAAATAATTTTTAAAATTAAATAGTAATAGAAACAAAGAAATCGTTGTAGTTCAATAAAAACAAACAAAAAACACCTATACATTAACTATACAACATTAAAAAGAATAGTTACAACAATAAGAATTAAAATATAAGATTCACAAGTAATTATTAGTCAATTAAAGCATTTTCAATGCATCAGAAAAATAAATTGTAATGTATAGTTTGTATATATTAGTATGTAGTGTTTGTACAATAATTAATATTTAATTTTGGAAATAACAATTATTAACTGAAAAATTAAATATTATGAAAAAAATTACTCTTTTTATTTCATTATTTACATTTGGATTAGGATTTGCACAAAATCTAATTACAAATGGAGATTTTGAAAATGGTACTACAGGTTGGTCAGGAAACCAAGCTACAGCACCAAACATTGTCACAGTATCGGGGAACAGTTATTTTTCACACAATGTAGTTGCAGCTGGCAATCCTTGGGATGCAAACCTAAGCTATGTTTTAAATATTCCTGCGTCAGGTGTCAACTACACACTTACTTTCACTGCTTGGTCAAACACAAATAGAGTTCTAACAGCAGGAATAGGTTTAAACCAAGACCCGTGGACAAACGTTAACCAAAATGTAAATCTTACGTCTGTTCCTCAAACTTTTGTGTTGAACTTTACTTCAAATTTTGCTAGCCCAACAAGTAGAATTATTTTCGACATGGGACAAGCTACTGGTTTTGTCAACATTGACAATGTAATACTTGAATTAGCCCCATCTACACCAACACAATTAGATCTTTTATTAGGATTTGAGTCTTCAGAAAGTGGAGGCATTAATGGTGCCCCATTTGGTAATGGGCCAGAACCAACTATAGAAGCTGGAACAGGAACTAACACTTCTCAAGTACTAAAAATTGTTGGAAATCCTTCAGGCGAGCCTTGGCAAGGCATAAATTTAAATTTAACGTCTTTAGTAAATTTAACTGAATCGAAAACTATGACTATGGATGTATTTTCAGATTCTCCAATAACATTTTTAGTTAAAGTCACTGGTGGTGTTGGTGGTCCGGGTATTGTTGCAGCTTCTGCTTCACACCCTGGCGGAAGTACATGGCAAACTATCTCTGTTACATTTGATACTGCATTAGACGGACAAGCTGCACCTGCAAATGGTACATACAATGGCTTTGTCATTCACACCTATTGGGCACCTGGTGCAGTTGGATTCTTTAACCCAACTGTTCCTACTCCTGCAAGAACTTTTTATGTAGACAATATTAGAGGCCCACTTGGAACACCTCCAGTAGAACCAGCACCTACAACTGCTGCACCAACGCCTCCTGCAAGACCTGCTGCTGATGTAAAGTCAATTTTTAGTGATGCTTATGCACCAATATCTGAAATTGGTTATACCGGTGAAGATAATACATACAACAACTCGTGGTGTGGAGCTAATACAACTTTAGTTCAAATTCAAGGAAATAACACCCACAAAGTAACAGGTCTAGGCTGCGAAGGCATTACCTTTTTAGCAGGTAGGTTTGATGCAACTACTTTTACACATTTCCACATGGATATTTGGACAGATACACCAACATTGGATAAAAGTTTTAATGTGAAATTTTCTAACTGGAATGGTGGAGCCGGAGAAGCAAATGCCATTGAGTTCTCGGTAACTAATGCAAACTTTTTAACCAATCCAAATCCCGGAACATGGATTTCACTGGATATTCCTTTAACAAATTTTGCTCCAATTATCAATGCAAACAGAAATGATATTGTACAGTTTGTTATCACATCTGATTTAGGAATTGTATATTATGACAATCTTTATTTACACAAAAACACTACATTAGGTGTTACAAGCTTTGAAACTTCAAAAATTAAGATGTATCCAAACCCAGCTACTACAAACTTCACAATTGATGCTCAAGAAGTAGTTGAAAAATTGGCAGTCTACAATTTGTTAGGACAAGAGGTGATTTCTTTAACCCCAAACAGCCAGCAAGTTGCAGTAGACATATCAAGACTTCAGGTTGGCGTTTATGTTGTTAAAGCAACGATTAATGGTTCTGTTTCAACTTCTAGAATAGTTAAAGAATAAAAAAATAAATTTTTATAATTCAAAGGCTGTCATCAACACTGACAGCCTTTTTTTGTCTGCTATAATATCAAGCTACAAGAGTTTTAGGCTTTTACTTTTCACTTTTGAAATGATTACAATTATATGTGATTATCGTTACTTGATAAACGACTATAAATTTCATAAATACATTTGATGCAGTCCACTAAGACATAACAAGACCCAATGGTTATATTTGATAAATGGGCCATCTAAATAGCAAAAATTGTACAATTCTTTATAGTTTAGTTGTAATGACTCATAGTTTGAATTGTGCAGTGCATTAATCTATAATACACTTTTACTGATTGTCAAATCCTTATAATCTACAATCAAAGCGTTATTTTTCAAATAAAGTAATTTCATCGATAAATTTTGCCTGTTGAGTTTACAAAAGATGATGTATATAATATGTTTCTACTTTAAAAAACTATACATCACCTCAACATTAACGTTTGAATTCACTATATTTCTATAACAAAAACAACATGCCTTTTCTAAAAAAATATGCAATTTAATCTTCATGATTTTTTCTACTGACAGTTGATTTTCTCAATTATCAATCCTACTTCATTTTTTAAACAAAGTGAAATTTCCTTCCTATTTATATGACTTCAAAGAACATAAGTGTTAATTTTAGTTAATATTCCCGAAGACCATTATTTATTCTGTCCTGCTATTCATAGTTACAATCCAATTGGGTTTTCATTTTTTTAAAGCTTAAAAACAACGCATACAGCTACATTTTAATAAAATGTATATTTTTTGTTGAGGTCGGTTTAGTAATAATGTAATAATTCATTAGTATTTTTATAGAATCGAAAATTTAACTAACAACTTTTTACATATTTCATTAATCTTTTTAATCAAACAAACCAAATGAAAAAAATAAATTTATTACTCCTATTTTGGTGTTATTCACTTTCTATTTTTTCTCAAACTGAAAAGGTACACGTTGACACGAATAATGCACAAATGAAACTTAAAGTCGATGGGAAAGATTTTATGGTTAATGGAATGAATTGGGATTACTTCCCCATAGGAACCAATTATACTTATAGTTTGTGGAACCAATCTGATGCTTTAATTCAAGAAGCTTTAGATGAAGAAATGTCATTACTAAAAAACATGGGCGTAAACTCCATTAGAGTTTATACCGGCATTCCAAAAAAATGGATTGAATACATTCATACCAATTATGGTATTTATACCATGCTAAACCATTCATTTGGACGATATGGTTTAACTTTAGATGGTGTTTGGACTCCAAATACAGAATATAGTAATGAAAAAACCAAAAAACTGCTTCTAGACGAAGTGAAACAACTGGCGACTGATTATAAAGACACCAAAGGACTGTTATTGTTTTTATTAGGAAACGAAAATAACTACGGTCTTTTTTGGGATGGAGCTGAAACCGAAAACATTCCGATTCAAGATAGAAAATCTACTGCTAGAGCACGAGCGATGTATAAATTATTCAATGAAGCTGCTGTTGCTATGAAAGCCATTGATGCTAATCATCCAATCGCTATATGTAATGGTGATTTACTTTTTTTAGACTTGATTGCTGAAGAATGTAAAGACATGGATATTTTTGGCACAAACGTCTACAGGGGCGTATCTTTTGGTGATTTATTTGAAAGAGTTAAAAAAGAATATGGCAAACCCGTTTTGTTTACAGAATTTGGTGCTGATGCTTTCAATGCAATCACTAATCAAGAAGATCAAAAATCGCAAGCTTTCTATTTGAAAGGAAATTGGAGAGAAATCTATGAAAATGCCGCAGGCTTAGGTAAAACAGGAAACTCACTTGGGGGATATACCTTTCAATTTAGTGATGGCTGGTGGAAATACGGCCAAACAAAAAATTTAGATGTTCACGATACAAACGCTTCTTGGTCTAACGGTGGTTATCAAAAAGACTACATCGAAGGCGAAAATAACATGAACGAAGAATGGTTTGGGATCTGTGCAAAAGGACCAACTAATGAAAAAGGATTGTACCAATTGTACCCTCGTGCAGCTTATTATTTATTGAAAGATTTACATCAATTTAATCCTTATGCTTCTGGAGCCAATTTAGAACGTGTTGGCCAACATTTTGGAGATACTGAAATTATGGATGCAGTTTTAAGAGCTAGAGCAGATAAAGCCGCTCTAGGTAGCACTGCTAATCAAACATTAAGAATAAGCAACGTGAGAGCTGAATTCACAACATTTAACACAGGCGGAAGTCTTATTACAACACCAAAAACGGATGATCCTGAAACAAATGGATATCCTAACAAATTAGGATTTGATCACATGGAATCTTATTTCATTGGTGTTGAAGGAAATCCATCTGCTAATATGAGAGCCAATATCAATGTAAATATTTTAGGCCGTGTGGCCGAGAATCCAATCAACGAGATTTTTTATGAAAACAGAGGTCGAACTCAAAATGTTGTTACAGAAGACGGAACTGTCCTAACCAATGACATCAATAGAGTTCAAGTATATAATGCTTCTTACAATTGGAACGCTAAAGATTTTGACTTAAGAGGATTTTATAGAGTAGGTCATTATCATTGGGGCTATGAAGGTGATTTCTTTGGGTTATATCCTGAAGCCAATTACGGGCCGAATTTAGATATCTATAACGGAGAAACTTTAGGGTTTGAAATTGATGGCAAAAGAAGTCTTAATGGATTTAAAGCCGCTTTTGGCCCACAATTATGGTGGGGAGCCAACCCTGCTTATTTATTAAAATACAGTCGGAAATTAGGAATTTTTGACGCAACTGTAGTTTACCATGAAGATATTGCCAGTGCTTCATCAGCATTGACTTCTATAGCATTTCCAATGCCAAAAACACGTAGAGCAACCGTTCATTTTAAAACAAAATTTGATGCATTTGGTTTAGAATTGGGAGGTATTTGGGGTGGAGAACCTTTGAATGGTAGAGAATTTCAAATAATGGATGGAGATGTAGTAAAAGTGGACAGAATTAACGAAAAAGACAACTGGGGTGGAAAAATAAAATTAACCTATTCGGAAGGACGATTTAATGTTTATACACAAGGTGCAATACAAGGATTAGTGGCTCAAGGTGGAGCTGATAATACACAAACCTTCACAGGATGGCGTTTAAAAGATAGCGGAAGCGGAAATCAAATGAACGTTTTGGCAGGCTTGACTTATAATGTAAATTCCAATCTACAAATTGCTCCCAACTTTTTATGGCAGAAACCTTTAGTTGAAGCCATGCCAAACGGTGTTGATGCACCGGGAAGATTGAGAAATATTTTAGATGATCCTTTTATAGTAAGAGCAAATAGAGAAACTGTTGGTGGTGAACTTTTACTAACTTTTGACCCAACTCCCGCAACTTGGATGTATGAATGGAATAATGACATGGTTGAAGATGCAAAATTTGCTTTTAGTACCGGATTTGTTTATCGTCATTTACCAACAACACAAGATGCTGCTATTGGATTTTTAGCAGACAGATCCTCATTTGCATTTGAAAGATCTGCCCCGGCACAAGATTTATGGGAATCTAACACTAGAATTGTATCTAAAATAACACCTGATTTTGGTTTGATTGCCAATATTTATTTTGGAAATGGTCAGGCAAATGGTGATTCAGATAGAACCATTAACAGAATGGGGTATGATTTAAGAGTAATTTACAGAAAAGTAAAAGTAGTTTCTTCTCTTAAATTCAACGATTGGGGACCATTCGATTATCATAGAGATTTTAACTTAACCTATCCTTTACAAAGTGCTCTAGATATTTCTACTTCAGTTGGCAAACCAAATTGGTTTATTTTACCAGACACTAGAATTGGAATCATGGGTATTTGGCGTACACTTGACCAATATTCTCCAAGATACTTACCGACTTTTGTGCCAGAAAACACCTTCCCAGCAGTACCCGTATTGAGTCCGGTTGGATTTGGACACGGTAATGAATGGGAAATCAGAACCTACATTCATATAAATATTGGAAAATAATTTTAAAAAAATTGAAAAATGAAAAATAGAAAAATTAATTATTTTAAAAGCACATTCCTTTTAGGAATGGTTTTAATTACCGGTCTTGGTTGTGAGAGAGACTTGTCAGATGATGCAATTGTTGCAACTTATCCTAAAACAGCTGAAATTTTTATTGATGCTCCTGTTGCTATGGGCTCTAATTTTTACTTCCCATATGGAGGTTCAAAACCAACTGCATGGTCAGTAGATAATCAAACCAGTTATAAAGGTTCAGCTTCTATGCGTTTCGATGTGCCCAATGCAAATGATCCGGAGGGATCCTATGCAGGAGCTATCTTTAGAGTAGATGGAGCAGGTCGGAATTTAACCAATTATGACGCACTTACTTTTTATGTAAAAGCTTCTCAAGGTGTAACTATTGCTGAATTCGGTTTCGGTGAAGATTTTATTGATAACAAATATATGGCCACCATAACTAATGTAAGTGTTGGTACAAATTGGACAAAAATTATAATTCCTATTCCCGATGCCTCTAAATTATTACAAGAAAGAGGTATGTTTAGGTATGCAGCAGGTTCTCAAGGAACCAATGGTTATGGTTATACTTTTTGGATTGATGAAATGAAGTTTGAAAAACTAGGAACTATCGCACCGGGTCAAGCTTCTATTATGAATGGAAATAATGTCTCAGAAAATACTTTTGTAGGTGTAAATTCTTCTGTAGATGGCATAATTTCAACTTTCAATTTACCAAATGGAATTAACCAAGTTGTAAATATAAGTACGGCTTATTTGGATTTTTCATCTTCTAACCCTAACGTAGCCAGTGTTGATTCGAACGGTGTCGTGACTTCTTTGAGTCCAGGTACAGCTGTAATAACTGCTACCATTGGCGGCAACCCCACCACTGGAAGTTTAACCATTAATTGTGTTGGTACATTTGTACATGCTCCAACTCCAACAAGAAATCAGGCTAATGTAATCTCTATCTTTTCTGATGCTTACACAAATGTTCCCGTAAACTATTATAACGGATATTGGCAACCATGGCAAACTACTGTCTCAAACGATTTTTCTGTTAATGGTGATAATATTCTAAACTATACCATTTTCAATTTTGTGGGTATTGAATTTAGTAGTCCGACTGTAAATGCAAATGCGATGACTCACATTCATTTAGATGTATTTATACCGGGACCAATTGCACCTGGTAGAGAACTAAGAGTAATTGTAGTTGATTTTGGAGCAGATGGTGCCTTTGGAGGTGGAAATGACACTAGACATTCTACAACATTTACAGCTCCAACTTTAGTTTCACAAAATTGGATTTCAATCGATATCCCATTTGCAAACATGCCAAACTTATTGAGCAGAACTAACTTGGCTCAGATTATATTAGAAGGTGGAGATGGTTCCGTTATCTATGTTGATAATATCTATTTCTATAATTAATCCATTTTTTCAAATACTTTAAAAAATACAAAATGAAATTCTTACAAATAGTAAATAATAAAAGGTTCCTTTTTGCTTGTTCAGTAGTTTTACTAATGGCTTGCTCCGTTGATGAAAAACAAAAAATCATAACCAAAACAAGGCTTGTTATGCAAGAGGAATTTGATGTAAATGGTGCTCCCGACCCAAATTTTTGGAGTTATGAAATAGGTAGAGGAAATAATGGCTGGGGAAATAATGAGTTACAGTATTACACCGACAGACCCGAAAATGTTGTGGTTGAAAATGGTATGTTAAAAATCACAGCACGTCAAGAATTATTTTTAGGTGCTTCTTATACCTCAGCAAGAATAATAACCAAAGGAAAGTTAGAGCAAAAATATGGTCGCATTGAAGCTCGTATAAAATTACCATTAGGAAAAGGTCTATGGCCTGCATTTTGGATGCTGGGTTCAAATTTCGATACTGTAGGTTGGCCTCAATGTGGTGAAATAGATATTATGGAATACTTAGGTAATCAACCCACAAAAATTCTTGGAACCGTTCATGGACCAGGTTATTCAGGAGGTGAAGCTGTTTCTAAATACTACACGTTACCAAACAGTAGATTTGATACCGATTTTCACATATTTGGTATCGAATGGGGTGAAAACTACATTAACTATTATGTTGATGATGTGTTATACAACCAAATTACACCAGCAGATGTAAATGGTGAATGGGTATTTAATCAACCTTTTTATATTATCCTCAATATGGCCGTTGGCGGCAATTTACCGGGCCCACCAAATGGTGAAACTTCATTTCCTCAAACCATGTTAGTTGACTACATAAGAATTTACGAATAAAAATCTTAAAGTAAATTGTATTTCTATTAATTATGAGCCAAAGCCGGTATATTATGAATGTTGAAGAATTAAATATAGATAAGAAATCAATTTCTATGGAAATGGTTGTTATCAAAGGTGAAAACTATTATAAAATAGAAAACTCCGATGCCATGAGACCCTTTTTCATGAGCATCGTGAGTGATTCTAATCATTGGTTGTTTATTTCTAGTAATGGCGGATTAACAGCGGGTAGAAAAAACGCAGAATTTGCCCTCTTCCCCTACTACACCGATGATAAAATCACAGAATTTGCCGATATTACAGGGAGCAAATCGATTTTTCAAATTCAGTTGGAAGACACTACTTTAATTTGGGAGCCTTTTTCCGAACGATTCAATGAGAAATACAACATCAGCCGAAATTTATACAAGAATACCTACGGCAATAAAATCATATTTGAAGAAATTTTTCATGATTTGCAACTCACGTTCAGATACCATTGGAATTCGAGCAATGCTTTTGGCTTTGTGCGAACTTCAGAAATCATAAACGATTCAAACAAAAATTATAAAATTTCACTGTTAGACGGAATTCAAAATATTCTTCCTCATGGTGTAGAAAGCGGTTTGCAAGCAACTACCAGTAATTTGGTAGATGCTTACAAACGTAGCGAATTAGAAGTTAATAGCGGACTGGGAATTTTTGCTCTAAGTGCAATTATCGTAGATAAAGCCGAGCCCAGCGAAGCTCTCAAAGCCAATATCGCTTGGTCGTTAGGTTTAGAAAATCCAACGTATCTGCTTTCTTCTAAACAAGTTGCTGCTTTTAGAAAAAATCAAAAACCTACCACAGAAACAGATGTAAAAGGCGAAAAAGGAGCTTATTTTGTTTCTACTGATTTGAATTTAGAAAGTAATGCTTCTAAAAGTTGGAAAATCATCGCCAATGTCAACCAAAATCAAGCTCAAATAATTGAATTAGCTGAAACTATTTCTACCGATAAATCACTAGAACAAAAAGTGGTTGATGATGTAAATCTTGGCACACAAAACCTCATTGCCTTGAATGCAACAGCGGATGGTTTGCAATTTACAGCCGATTCCAGAAAAGATTCCCGTCATTTTTCCAATGTGTTGTTCAACATCATGCGTGGCGGAATTTTTGACAACAATTATCAAATTGAAAAAAAGGATTTTACAGCCTATCTTTCCAAAGCCAATAAATTTGTTTTCGAAAAACATGCTTCGTTTTTAAACAATCTTCCTGAAACCTTTGACTATAAGTTCATTCAAGAATTTGCAAATCAAAGCGATGATGCCGATTTAATTCGTCTTTGCACCGAATATCTTCCACTGAAATTCAGTCGAAGACACGGTGATCCAAGTCGTCCATGGAATAAATTTTCCATCAATACAAAAAGCGAAATTGACGGTTCAAAAATATTGGATTACGAAGGAAACTGGCGAGACATCTTCCAAAACTGGGAAGCTTTAGCTTTTGCATTTCCTGATTTTATTGACGGAATGATTCATAAATTTTTGAATGCTTCCACTTTTGATGGCTACAATCCGTATCGCGTAACCAAAAGCGGTTTCGACTGGGAAGCCATTGAACCCGACAATCCATGGTCATACATTGGTTATTGGGGCGATCATCAAATCATCTATTTATTGAAATTTTTAGAGTTTATCGAAAAATACCAACCCGGAAAATTAAATTCTTATTTCGACAAAGATTGTTTTGTTTACGCTGCCGTTCCTTACATCATTAAATCGTATGAGGAAATAGTTCAAAACTCAAAAGATACCATTGCTTACAGCCATGAATGGGAAGCAAAAATCAATACGAGAAGAAATGCTATTGGTGCAGACGGAGCCTTGTTGCGAGACAATAACGACGAAATTTATCATGTGAATTTTATCGAAAAAATTCTGGCTACAGTTTTGGCAAAAATGTCAAACTTTATTCCTGAAGCCGGTATTTGGATGAACACCCAACGTCCGGAATGGAACGATGCGAACAATGCGTTGGTTGGAAATGGTGTTTCAATGGTAACCTTATATTATCTGAGAAGATTCTTGAAATTCTTTGAACAATTACTGGAAAATTCAAACCAAGAAACCATTAAAATTTCAAATGAAATGGTTGAATTTTATCATGCAATCAGAGAAAATCTTTTGGCATTTCAACCACATCTATCTTCTTCAATTGATAATGAAAATAGAAAAAAAATATTGGATGCTTTAGGAAATGCAGCCTCCGATTACCGTCATCAAATCTACAACAGTGGATTTTGGGGTAAAAAGAGAACGCATTCCATGGCGGGTTTAAAAACATTTACAAAAGTAAGTTTAGATTTTATCGATCATGCCATTAAAGCCAATCAGCGTCAAGACAAATTGTATCATGCCTATAATTTGATGTCGATTGAAAACAATGGCATTTCAATTTCCTATTTATCTGAAATGTTAGAAGGCCAAGTAGCCGTTTTAAGTTCCGGATTTTTAAACGGGAAAGAATCACTTGAAGTATTGAATTCATTGCGAAATAGTTCGTTATATCGTAAAGATCAAGAAAGTTATATTTTATATCCAAATAAAGAATTACCTAAGTTTTTAGAAAAAAACAGCATTCCAAAAGAAAGAGTTGAATCGTCAGAATTATTGAAAAAACTGCTACAACATCATAATTTTCAATTGATCAATAAAGACATCAAAGGTGGTTATCATTTTAATGGAAATTTCCATAATGCTAATGATGTAAATAATGCTTTAGAACAATTAGAAAAAGAAGCAGAATATAAAGAATTGGTTCAAAAAGAAGCAGAAACAGTTTTAAACATTTTTGAAGAAGTCTTTAACCACAAAGCTTTTACCGGTCGTTCCGGAACATTTTACGGTTATGAAGGTTTAGGTTCTATTTATTGGCACATGGTTTCAAAATTGCACGTTGCTGTTTCAGAAGTTTGTGAAGCTGCAATTGAAAACAACGAAAGTCAAGAAATTATTGATGCTTTAATCGCTCATCATTATGAAATTGGCGAAGGAATTGGTGTTCATAAATCACCGGAGGTTTACGGAGCTTTTCCAACCGATCCGTATTCGCACACACCATTCAATAAAGGAGCACAACAACCGGGAATGACCGGTCAAGTAAAAGAAGATATTCTTGCCCGAATTAGCGAACTAGGTGTAAAAATGAATGAGGGAAAATTACAATTTCAACCATCTCTGTTACAAAAAAAGGAATTTTTATCCCAAGCTACTGAAGTGACTTTTATTTTGGAAAATGGCAATAAAAAAGTAATAAAGCTTGATGAAAATTCGCTGGCATTTAGTGTTTGTCAAGTGCCGATAATTTATAAAATTGACACCTCAAATGCTCTGACTGTTTTTTATAAAAACGGAACAACAGAAGCATTTCAAACTTTGGAATTAGATAAAAAAACCAGTGAAAAAATAGTCCACAGAACAGGTGACATTGAATCTGTATTAGTTTCATTAACCGAAAATAATTTACGATAATGAAAAAGTTGATTTACATCATATTACTCATGGTTCTATCATGTAATCAAAAAGACAATAACAATTTAGTCTCAAAAGAAATTACGGCCCAAATGATTTTAGGAAACGCAAACTATCAAGCTATTTGTTACGGTGGATATCGCACAAATTCTCGCGAAATCCAGCCCACAGTATCAGAAATAAAAGAAGATTTAAAAATACTATCCGCCATAAACATTAAAGTTTTACGAACGTATAATGTGCATTATGAAGAAGTTTCAAATCTGTTGAAAGCTATTACCGAATTAAAAAAAGAGGATGAAAAGTTTGAAATGTATGTCATGCTTGGTGCTTGGATCGATTGCAAAAATGCGTGGACAGACTTGCCTCCTATTCACCACGAAGAAAGCGATCGCAATTCCATTGAAATTGCAGAAGCGGTTCGATTAACCAACCAATATCCTGAAATCGTTAAAATTATCGCCGTTGGTAATGAAGCGATGGTAAAATGGGCTACCAGTTATTATGTAACGCCAAATATCATTTTAAAATGGGTGAATCATCTTCAAAATTTGAAGAAAGAAAATAAATTACCGAAAGAAGTTTGGATTACAAGCTCCGACAATTTTGCTTCTTGGGGAGGTGGTGACAGCGAATATCATGTGGAAGAACTGAATCAACTATACAAAGCTGTTGACTATATTTCGATGCACACCTACCCGATGCACGACACCCATTACAATCCCGTTTTTTGGGGAATAAAAGAAAATGAACAACAGTTGTCTGACAAAGAAAAAATTGATGCTGCCATGCTTCGTTCAAGAGATTATGCCATAAGTCAATACGAAAATGTTGTTAAGTATATGAAATCAATCGGGGTAAAGAAACCCGTTCATATTGGCGAAACAGGTTGGGCAACGCAATCCAACGAACATTATGGCAATGATGGTGCAAAAGCCACTGATGAGTACAAATCGGCTCAGTTTTATAAGTTGATGCGTGAATGGAGCAACAAAGAAAATATTTCTTGTTTCTATTTTGAAGCCTTTGATGAAAACTGGAAAGACAGTGCCAATCCACTGGGTTCTGAGAATCATTTCGGACTGATTAATTTACAAAATCAAGCCAAATATGCACTTTGGAATGAAGTGGATAGCGGAACTTTTAAGAATTTAACCCGAAACGGAAAACCAATTACAAAAACCTATAGTGGTGATGAAAAAGCATTATGGTTGGATGTAAAAGTCCCTTCATCACTATTAAAAAACTAAGCAATGAAAGACTGTTTCAACATAAAATTCGATTCAAAATTTTTAACCATTCCGTTACTTATCACCTTTTTTATGGCAAGTTGTTCCGATATAAAAGAATTAGAAATTGAAGTTTATGAAACTTCTGAGGCAGGAAATTCATTGACAAAAATTACTCAATTTTCAGCAAATGAAAATCCGATAATCATCAACATCAATCCGGAAGAAACATTTCAAACCATTACCGGTTTTGGTGGATCATTTACAGAAGCTTCGGCTTATCTACTTAATAAACTTAGCAAAGAAAACAGAAAGAAAATTTTGGATGCCTATTTTAGTGAAGAAGGTGCAAAGTACTCTTTAACCCGAACACACATTGCATCATGTGATTTTTCATTGAGTAATTATACTTATGCCAAAGTAGAAAACGATTTGTTGATGGAACATTTTACCATCGAAGATGATAAAGACGATTTAATTCCGATGATTTTAGAAGCAAAAGCGATTTCTAAAGATGGATTTAAAATCATTTCTTCCCCATGGTCTTGTCCTCCTTGGATGAAAGACAACAAAAATTATGTTGGTGGAAAATTAGTACCCGAATTCAACGATGCTTTTGCCCTATACTTTTCAAAATATTTAGAGGCTTATAAAAAAGAAGGCATCGATATCTGGGGAGTTACTGTGATCAACGAACCGCATGGAAACGGAAACAACTGGGAAAGCACTCATTTTTCACCCGAAGAAATGACACTTTTTGTGCAAAATCATCTCGGACCAAAATTAGAAAAAGACGGTTGGAAAGATGTAAAAATCTTTGGCTACGACCAAAACAGAGCTGGTTTACCGGAATGGGTGGATGCGATGTATAAAAACGAAGAAACCTCAAAATATTTTGCCGGAACCGCCATTCATTGGTATGAAAGCACCTATGATTTTTTTCCGGATGCGTTGCAATATGCTCATAAAAAAGCACCCAATAAATATTTAATTGAAACCGAAGGTTGTGTAGATTCTGAAATTCCACATTGGCAAGACGATGCTTGGTACTGGAAAAAAGAAGCCACCGATTGGGGTTGGGATTGGGCCAGTGCAGAAGACAAACACTTACATCCAAAATATGCTCCTGTGAATCGTTATGCAACTGATATTATTGGCTGTTTGAATAATTGGGTAGATGGTTGGATTGATTGGAACATGGTTTTGGACCGTCAAGGCGGGCCAAATTGGTTTAAAAACTGGTGTGTTGCTCCAGTGATTGTTGACCCTGAAAAAGATGAAGTGTATTTCACACCATTATATTATGTGATGGCACATTTTAGCAAATTCATGCGTCCGGGTGCCGTTAAAATTGGATGTACAATCAGCAATGAAGAGTTGATGACTACAGCAGTTAAAAATCCGGATGGCTCCATAGCAATAGCAATTTTTAATCCGACTGACAAAGAACTTTCAATTGAACTAAATTTTAATAACCAGAAAAAAAATAGCTCCATTAGTGCAAAAGCATTACAAACTGTAGTTATTAAACCTTAAATAAAAGTAAATGGAAAATCCAAAAACAACTGTAGAAAAAGCTGTTTCAAATGGCAGAAATAAAGTGCCGTTTATTCAAAAATCAGCTTTTGGAGCGGGACATTTAGCACTTAATTTATTACCTGGTGCGTTAGGTGTTTTTAGCTTTTTTCTATTGACTGCATTTGGAATGGATCCTCTTCTAGCTGGTATTTTAGGTGGCTTACCCCGTCTGTATGATGCAATCACTGATCCTGTTATGGGGTTTATTTCGGACAATACCAAATCCAAATGGGGTCGACGTAGACCCTACATTTTTGTGGGAGCTATCTTGAGTGGAATTTTTTACATTCTATTATGGCAGATGAGTCCGGAAAATTCTCAAATGTATAATTTCTGGTATTTTTTAATCTTCTCTTTAATCTTCTTAACGGGTAATACCATTTTTGCAACACCGTTAGTAGGTTTAGGATACGAAATGACTAGTGACTATAACGAGCGAACTCGTTTAATGGGATTTGCTAATACAATTGGGCAATTTGCATGGATGATAGTGCCTTGGTTTTGGGTAATAATTGCCAACCCTAAGATGTATGAAAGTCAAGTAGAAGGTGTAAACCAATTGGCTATTTATGTGGGTGT
Source organism: Flavobacterium sp. UBA6135 (assembly GCF_002428305.1). GTDB lineage: Bacteria > Bacteroidota > Bacteroidia > Flavobacteriales > Flavobacteriaceae > Flavobacterium. The sequence goes on from NZ_DIVJ01000037.1 coordinate 21,153, forward strand.
AATTTGTATGGTTTTAGGTGTCCTACCCGCAATATTTTGTAAAGGAATTGATTCCGCTCACATGGAAAACAGAAAAAAAATTTCCTTTAAAACAATTGGTTCTAGTTTTAAAGAATTGATCGTGGGCATCAAACAAGTTTCCAAAAACAAACCCTTCATGAAACTTTGTGCAGCTACTTTTTTAGTATTTAACGGTTTTCAAATTGTAGCCTCTTTCAGTGTGTTTATCATTGTTTTTTATATGTATAACGGAAGTTATGAAGGTGCAGGAACTTGGCCTGCTTGGTTTGCCACTATCAGTGCCGTGTTGACGGCATTTATGGTTATTCCAATTATAACCCGCATAGCAAATAAATGGGGTAAAAAAAATGCATTTATCATTGCTTCGTTTATATCGATTGTTGGTTACTTACTAAAATGGTGGGGATTTGATACGGGCTTAAATCAATCCTTTAATAAAACTGCAGTAGCTCAGAGCATGACAAACGGTATACAATCATTTTTTACCACTATTGGTCCAACCCTTGAAAAATTAAACATGTCATGGTTTAGTGTTGATGCAACGCAAGGAGTGCCCTGGTTAATTTTTGTTCCTATTCCATTGTTAGCTTTTGGTTTGGGTAGTTTATTCACCTTAATGATGAGTATGACAGCCGATGTATGTGATTTGGATGAACTTGAAAACGGAATGCCAAGAAAAGAAGGAACTTTTGGAGCCATTTATTGGTGGATGGTAAAATTAGGTCAAGGACTTGCCTTAGTTATAAGTGGCTTGGTTCTAAAAGTAATCGGTTTTGATGGCAGTGCAGCCACTCAATCTGCAGAAACCATGTATAGTTTACGATTAGCCGACATTATCATTCCCTCACTGACGGCGGGTATTGCAATTATCGTCATGTGGAAATACAATTTGAACGAAAAAAGAGCTCGAGAAATTAAAGAAGAATTAGTAGCCCGAAGAGGTGAAATATAAAAAAAACGAACTATGTCATTTAGAGAAGGCCACTATTTTTCATTAGATGAAAATAAAAATTATTCAGAAAACGAAAATACCCATCATGAAATTCAAATTACGGAGTACACCTCACAAAGTTTATCCGAATTATGGCTGAAAACGCTAGAAAATGGAATGCACGGAATTTGTTTTAGTATGTATGAAAATGAGCAAAAACCCGGCGATATCATTTATGGTGAACAAGTAAACAGACGCATTCAAATTTTGAAACCTTATACCAAATGGGTGCGTTCTTTCTCATGTATTGAAGGAAATGAATTCATCCCAAGAATTGCACACCAAAACGGGATGAAAACGCTGGTTGGTGCATGGCTTGGAAATGATTTGGAAAAAAATGAAATCGAAATAGAAGCTTTAATTTCACTAGCCAAAGAAGGCTGTGTAACCATTGCCGCGGTTGGCAATGAAGTGATGTACCGAAACGATTTGACCGAAGATCAATTATTGGAATACATACATCGTGTAAAAGAAGCTCTTCCAAACATTCCGGTTGGTTATGTGGATGCGTATTATGAATTTTCACATCGTCCGCGAATTACAGAAGCTTGTGATGTGATTTTAACCAATTGTTATCCTTATTGGGAAGGTTGCCCAATTGAACATGCCTTTAATCACATGAAAAGTATGTTTGAATCAGCTAAACAGGCCGGAAACGGAAAACGTGTCATCATCACCGAAACCGGTTGGCCAAGTCAAGGTGGTTCGCTCAAAGGTGCTGTAGCTTCACATGAAAATGCAATGAAATATTTTATCGATACCCAAAAGTGGTCCAAACAAAATGATATTGAAATTTTCTACTTTTCCTCTTTTGATGAAGCATGGAAAGTGGGTCCCGAAGGTGAAGTTGGAGCTTACTGGGGATTATGGGACAAAAATGAACAACTGAAATACCAAACTAAAAAATAAAAAAGTAATTACGGCTTTTTTATGAATTAAACCTATAAACGCAACGTAAATTTGCACATTTACCATGAAAAAAATAATCCATTTTACTCTCTTTGTATCCATATTTATGACAGCACAATTTAGTAAAGCTCAAGTAGATGTTGTGTATAACACTTTAGTTTGGTCTGATGAATTTGAAACGAATGGACCCATAAATCCAACCAAATGGCACCATCAAACACAATTGCCTAATGGTGGAAGCTGGTTTAATGGTGAAGTGCAACATTACACCAACCTCATTACAAATTCTAACGTTACGAATGGTAATTTAAATATTGTGGCAATAAAAGAACCTTTCACCAATCAAGGAGTAACCAAACAATATACTTCGGCTCGATTAAATTCGAAATTCGCTTTTCTATATGGTCGTGTTGATATCCGAGCAAAAATTCCAACCAATCAAGGAACTTGGCCTGCATTATGGATGTTGGGTAAAAACGTAAACGAAACAGGTGGTTTTTTTAATGCTGAATTTGGAACCACCAATTGGCCGGCTTGTGGTGAAATTGACATCATGGAACACGGAATTACACCTTCACAACCTGCGGGTTTCATACAAAGTGCCATTCATTCGCCCTCTTCCTTTGGAAACACCGTGAATCATGGCGGTACAATTGCTTCAAATTTGGGAAATGATTTTCATGTCTATTCTGTGAATTGGTCTCCGTTTCAAATTACATTTCTTCTTGATGGTGTTGCATTTTACACCTACAATCCTGCGGTTAAAAATGCAAGTACTTGGCCATTTGACGCGGAACAATATTTATTATTAAATATCGCTATGGGCGGTGTTGCCGGAGCTATACCTTCTAATTTTACGCAAGCCACAATGGAAATTGATTATGTGAGAGTCTATCAAAACACACAAATTGACACCGAAGCCCCAACCAATTTTACTGCAACTGTGGGAAATGTAACTAGTTCTTCAGTTCAATTACTACTAAATGCTTCAGACAATTCGGGGAATGTGGTATATTCTATAAATTATAACGGTCAAAATATAACAACTGCAAGTGCTTCGGGAGTTCAAAAATCAGTAATCATTCCTAATTTAATGCCTACAACCAACTATAGTTTTTCGGTTTCAGCTAGCGATGTAGCAGGTAATGTGTACGCTAACAATCCGATTAACTTAAATGCCACAACACTAGGCGTTGTTGGATGTACAGGAACAGATAATGAAGCACAGCAAGGCTCATTCTCAACCGGATATAATTATGCATTTGAAACCATTGGAAACGATGTAAAAATTACTTTTGAATTACTTGACACTGATAAAGTTGGTGTGGTTGCTTTTTTATGGCGACAGACCCCATTTACAGAATATCAAATGACAAATATTTCAGGAAACACATACTCTTACACCATTACGAATCAAACAATTGGTGCTACTATAAGTTATGCAGTTAAGTTTGCTTATGCCGGTGGTTTATCCGTTACAAAATACTTCACTTATGTTGTAGGTGACAATTGCTTACTAACTATTGACACCTTTGAATTGGATCAATTTAGTTTTCAAAACCCTGTAACAGATTTTATTAACATAAATACTAGTGTAACAATTGATAAAGTGGAAATTTATACTTTGTTGGGTAAATTAGTTTTAAGTTCATCAACTACTACTGAGTCCATTGATGTTAAAAACCTTGCGAAAGGGTTGTATTTACTAGCAGTGTATCAAGGAAACAAAAAAAGTATTAAGAAAATGATTGTGAAATAATACCTTTGAATCAACGACAAAAAAACTTTTATTATTTGCACTATTTAGTACTTAATCACTTATTAACAGGTTGTTAACCGATAAAATTTGGTTTTGTTAATAAAATTAAATAGCTTTGTTTGAATCAAATTACTTATAATATGAAAAAAATTATTCTCATATTAGTAGTTGTTGCCTCAAACCTAAACGTATTAGCTCAATCTAATCAAGAGCCTCCTAAACTATTCACGGAAGCTGTTCGTTCAAATTTTCTCAAATACAAATACCAAAGTAACGAAGCCTATCGATTGGGAGATTTTGAACGAGGTCAATATTTATTCGACAGTCTTGTTAACAATCAACTGGTAGGATCAAAGTTTAATGACTTCACTTTAAAAAGAGTTGCTAACAAAAAACTCAAAATCAGTAAACTTAAAAAGCCAATTTTTCTGGTTACTTATGCCTCATGGTGCATTCCCGGTAAAGGAGAAATTCCGGCGTTAAATAAATTAGCTAAAGAATACAACAAAGAAGTTGAATTTATAGTGATTATTTGGGGAAAGAAAAAAGAAGCAAAGAAATTTAGCAACAAATTCAGTTCAAAAATTGAAATTTGTTATGCACATAAAAATTACAAAAACGATAATGAAATTGTACAAAGTATGAGAGAAACGCTTGGCTTCCCAACATGTTATATGATTGATGAACACTTACAAATTGTTGATATTAAACGTGGTGCTGCTCAACCGGAAATGAGAACCCCAATAAAAAAAGCAATTGAAATAAATTATAACATATTTCAAGAAAGACTTTCTTTGATAACATCGCCTGATGCAATTAAAAAAACCATTTTGGCAAAACAATAATTATTTACCAAAAATCAATTTTCCGGCAACTAATAATAATACAAATCCGAAAATCTTTTTTAGAATTTTCTCATCAATTGAAACAGCAAATTTACTGCCGATATAACCCCCAATTATAAAACAAATGGCTATAATTGCTGGATAACGCCAATCTACAAAACCTTCTTTATAGTAATTCAATGCTGCAAGTGCCGTAACGGGAACAGCCAAAACCGCCAAACTAATTCCTTGTGATTGATGTTGTGACATGCCCATTAACAATAACAATGGAATCATGATAATCCCACCTCCTATTCCAATTAGTCCGCTTAAAAACCCTGCTAATAGTCCAATAATTAGTAAGAGAATAATAGTTGTAGCTGTCATTTTGTTCATGATTAACTGATTAATATCCTTCTGTAGGTATTTCTAAAACATACAATTTCTTGGACTTGTTATCCAATTTTTTATCTCGAAGCCAAGGATTATGCAACTTCAATATTTTATAATTAATTCCCAACCCTTTCGCAAAAACGGCTAAATCAGTAATGGTTGAATCAACTTCAATTTTTTTTGTCTCAATTGGATGATACAATTGCTCAGTAGGAATATCAAAACCATATTTTACAGGGTTTTTCATAATTTCTTTCAATGCTAAAATTCGAAAAACATAACGTGAAGTCTCTTCGGTTAACAACAAGTCATAATAATCTGAAACTTTTTGGTTTTCAATTTGTTTGTTAATTCCTCCCATTCCACCATTGTAAGCAGCTGCAGCTAATGTCCATGAACCAAACTTGTTTTTAGCCTCCAAAAGATATTTACATGCGGCTTCAGTAGATTTTTCTAAATGATACCGCTCATCTACTAAATCGGTTACTTCCATCCCTTGTTCTTTAGCCGTTTGCGGCATGAACTGCCAGACACCTCGGGCTCCTGCCGGTGAAACTACATTAACAAGTCCGCTTTCAATTACGGCTAAATATTTAAAATCATCGGGAATGCCATATTTTGCCAAAATAGGTTCTATTATTGGAAAAACACGATTCGCTCTCTTCAAAATAAGCGTAGTTGTAGAATGAAGATGGGTATTAATGACCATTTCTCTATCCAATCGCTCTCTAACATCAACTATATGTAAAGGTGTTTTTTCATTTGCAAAATCTATGGCTGAAGGCAAAACAAAACTTTCTACTTTATCCAATAATACTACTTTTTTGGATGTACTATAAACAAAAAGTCCGGTTGTACATACTAAAAGGATTCCAATAACAATTTTCTTAATAGGGTTCATAGGGCATTTTTTTAGGTTACAATAAAACTACAAAAATCTATCCACTTTTATTCATTTAAAATTATTTTAGGTAAATTTTCATTTAACCATTTAAATTTATTCAAAATCATAATGTGTGTTCCGCCTTTTACAACGATAGCATCTTTGATATATTTTATAGGAAATATTTCATCAGCATCTCCATGAATATGAATTACATTTGGATCCACATCAATTCGATCCCACAAAATTATGGTTTCAATGGCCCAGTCTAGATATGTTTTATCGCGAACAGACAAATAGCGTTCATACAATTTTAAACGTTGGGTTACAGTATTTCCAAAAGCATATTTAGCCAAACTTTCAATGTTTTGAACCAACCCTGTGGGTAGCAACTTATAGGCTTTTGTTGTTTTTGCCACTTTCATACGTCGGGGAAATTCCAGACATGTTTTAACACTCGAAATTATTAGTAACTTTCGCACTGTCATTATTTTTGCCATTTCCTGAACTAAAATACCCCCAAATGAAACACCTACTAATACCGGATTTTCATGTTTTATTTGTTCCGCCAAACGTTGTGCATAGTCCGTAAGAGATTCTTTTTTCTCTGGGATGAGCCATTCTAACAAATGAATTTCAAATTGGTCTTCCGGCAACTCAATTCGTTCGAAAATTGAAGTACTGGCAGCTAAACCAGGCATGAAATAAACAGGAATTTTTTCCATAAAAAATATTTATGTCATAAAATTAAAATTTTAATAGTAATACAGAAGGGAATGCAATGTTAATTTAGCACTAAATTAGTATATCCATTACATTAACACTTTCTATACTTTATAAAAAATAAAAAGACGTATCTTTGCACCAACAATAAACTCAATTTCCGAAATCCAATAATACCATGGAAATTAAAGACAATCAACTCCTAAGACAATTTGAAATAATGACACCAGACGGTTTGCTAGTGCTGGAATATGCTATTCAAGAGCGTAAATTATTTTTAACAAAATTACACCATCCGGAACATTTGGAAATAGACATTTGTAATGAATTCATTAAAACAGTTTTAGCGTTTGCGGAAGAAAAACGTTTTAAGGTGGTGCCAACCCATCCAAAAATTGCTCATTTTTTTAGAAAAAATCCGATTTATAAAGAGTTATTACCTCCTGGCATTAAATTATGAAATGTCCTTTATGTACGAGCGAAGCAAATCATTTTTATACCGATAAAAAACGTGAATTCAATTTTTGCAGCAACTGCTTTGCCGTATTTTTAAATCCGAAGAATTATATTTCTGAAGCCGAAGAAAAAAAGCACTACGAACTTCATAACAACGACGTAAACGATGCTGGTTATCAGCAATTTGTTTCGCCAATCGTTGATGAAATTAAAAAAGATTTTACTCCAAAACACAAAGGACTAGATTTTGGTTCCGGAACCGGACCGGTCATTACCAAAATGCTTAACGATGAAGGTTTTTCCATTGTAGAATATGATCCATTTTTTGCAAATAATCCCAAAGTTTTAAAGAAAAAATACAATTATATTGCTTGTTGCGAAGTGATTGAGCACTTTCATCATCCATACAAAGAATTCAAAAAATTGTATGATTTACTTTTACCCGGCGGAAAATTATACTGCAAAACCGATTTCTTCTCGGAAAAAAATAATTTTGATACGTGGTATTATAAAAATGACCCAACGCACGTGTTCTTTTATCATCCTAAAACAATGGAATGGATTAGTAAAAATATTGGGTTTTCTAAGTTTTATGTTGATGGGAGAATGACGGTTTTTGAGAAATAAAAAATCATTATTAAACAACTACAACATCCCTCACAAACTCCATCCTCACCGAACCATCTTCATCAATTTTTGTCAATTTGATTTCGTGAAGTGTATTTGATAATTCTGGATTCCAAGGGGTTTTTACTTTCACATAATTTTCGGTAAAACCGTGAATATAACCTTCTTTATTTTCAGCTTCAAATAAAACGGTTCTGATAGTTCCTAATTGACTTTCGTAGAAGGCTCTTCTTTTCTTTACCGATAATCCACGAAGCATTTTACTTCTTTTGGAGCGTACATTCGAAGGAATTACATTTTCCATTTCAGCTGCTTCAGTATTATCTCTTTCTGAATAGGTGAAAACGTGCAAATAAGAAATGTCCAAATCATTCAAAAAATGATAGGTCTCTAAAAAATGCTCATCTGTTTCTCCCGGAAAACCAACAATTACATCCACACCAATGCAAGCTTCGGGCATCACTTCACGGATTTTATTCACGCGATCTACATACAATTCACGCAAATAACGACGTTTCATTTTCTTTAAAATGTCATTACTTCCCGATTGCAACGGAATATGAAAATGCGGCACAAACGTTCGGCTTTTTGAAACAAAATCAATCGTTTCATTTTTCAACAAATTAGGTTCAATGGAAGAAATTCGCAATCGCTCAATGCCTTCTACTTCATCCAAAGCCTGAACCAATTCTAAAAAAGTATGTTCGTGTTTTTTGTTACCAAATTCGCCTTTCCCATAATCACCAATATTTACTCCGGTTAACACAATTTCTTTGATGCCTTGTTGCGAAATTTCCTTGGCATTATTCAACACATTTTGCAATTCATCACTTCGTGAAATGCCACGTGCCAACGGAATCGTGCAATACGTACATTTGTAATCACAACCGTCTTGCACTTTCAAAAATGCACGCGTTCGATCGCCAATTGAGTAACTTCCGACATAAAAATTGGCTTCTTCAATCTCGCAAGAATGCACTTCGCCCATATCATTTTTACTCAAATCATTGAGATAATCAGTGATTTTGAATTTTTCGGTGGCTCCTAAAACTAAATCAACACCATCTACAGCGGCCAATTCTTCGGGTTTCAATTGAGCATAACATCCAACGGCAGCAATAAACGCTTTGTCATTGTGTTTCAAGGCTTTCTTTACAATTTGTTTGAATTGTTTATCGGCATTATCCGTAACCGAACACGTGTTAATCACATAAATATCAGCAACTTCTTCAAAATCAACGCGTTCAAAACCTTCCTGTTGAAAATTTCGAGCAATAGTTGATGTTTCTGAAAAATTCAGTTTACAGCCTAACGTATAAAAAGCGACCTTTTTTTGGTTTGATGTCATATTCTGCATTTCCTAAAATTGGAAAAAGGGTTTCTTTACTTATATTTACCCTATTAAAAAGAGTGCAAATTTACACACAATATTCGGGAAAATGAAATCATTACTTCGCTATCTATCACTATTTTACATTTTTATAGTATTGATTTCCTGTGGGAAGAAGAAAACGGAAGCAAATGACAACCTCGTTTTCAGATACAATGAAAGTGCGAACATTGCCACTTTAGATCCGGCTTTTTCCAAATCACAAAACATCATTTGGGCTTGCAATCAATTGTTTAACGGATTAGTTCAGTTGGATGACAGTTTGCACATTCAACCTGATATTGCTAAACGTTGGACGATTTCGGAAGATGGAAAAACCTATCAATTTATACTTCGCAGTGATGTTTATTTTCACAAGCATCATTTGTTTGGGAAAGATTCTACACGAAACGTAAAAGCCAGTGATTTTGAATACAGTTTGAACCGATTAAAAGACGAAAAAATCGCTTCTCCAGGAGGATGGATTTTACAAAATGTAGAAAATTTTGAAGCAATAAACGACACCCTTTTCGAAATAAAATTAGCCAAATCTTTTCCGGCTTTTTTGGGATTATTATCTATGAAATATGCGTCGGTGGTACCAAAGGAAATTATTGAAAGTCCAAAATATGATTTCAGAACAAAACCCATTGGAACCGGACCGTTTCAATTTAAATTTTGGGAAGAAAATGTCAAATTGGTGTTGAGAAGAAACCCTATTTACTTTGAAAAAGACAAAAACGGAAAACAATTGCCGTACTTGGAAGCCGTTGCCATCACTTTTTTACCCGACAAACAAAGTGGCTTTTTAGAATTTATTCAAGGAAAAATTGATTTTGTTTCCGGATTAGATCCTTCGTATAAAGATGAAATTCTGACGCAAAAAGGCGAATTGCAACCGAAATATGCCAACGATGTGAATTTGATTAGTGGTTCCTACCTCAACACGGAATATTTAGGTTTTAGAATGGATGGTTCGAATAAAACGATTTTGGACACACGCATTCGTCAAGCGTTGAATTATGGTTTTGATCGAGCTAAGATGATTACGTATTTGCGAAACAATATGGGAATTCCGGCAACAAGTGGAATAATTCCAAGCGGAATGCCGAGTTTTAACAACCAAAAAGGCTATGACTTCGAACCCGAAAAAGCCAAATCGTTGGTAGCCGATTATATCAAAGAAACCGGTATTAAAAAACCAAAAATCGTTTTAAGCACTAATGCGACTTACATTGATATTGGTGAATTTTTACAACGCGAATGGCAAAAAATGGGTTTGGAAGTTGAAATTGATGTGAATCCGCCATCGACATTACGACAAGCGATTGCAACCGGAAAAGTGACCTTTTTTAGAGCGAGTTGGATTGCCGATTATCCCGATGCGGAGAATTATTTATCACTTTTTTACAGTAAAAACTTTGCCCCAAATGGACCTAATTACACCCATTTTTCAAATGCAGCATTTGATGCTTTGTATGAAAAAGCTTTTTTAGAAACCGATGATGCCAAACGATTTGCATTGTATCAACAAATGGATAAAATCATCATTGAGGAAGCTCCGGTTATTTTACTTTTTTATGATAAAGTAGCGAGGTTTACACGAAAAAATGTGGAAGGTTTGGGGATTAATCCATTGAATTTGTTAAGTTTGAAGAGGGTTAAGAAGATTTAACCGCAAAGAGGTCGCAAAGGTTTACGCTAAGAACGCAAAAAAATTAATTTCTCGCAAAGACGCTGAGAAAAACTTTGCGTCTTTGCGTCTTTGCGAGAAACTAAAAATAAATTATTCCTTCCTCCACTTCTTCGTCTCCTCAAACACATGTTCTAAAATTCTCGCATCTTCTTCTGTAAATTCTACATGACGGCGAGACATGACTATTCGAGCAGTTTCAAAGGCTTTTTTAGTGATATAAGTTGAAAAACCTGCTGCTCCACCCCAACTGAAACTCGGCACAAAATTACGTGGAAATCCGCTACCAAAAATGTTGGTTGAAACACCTACAACCGTTCCGGTGTTAAACATGGTGTTAATGCCGCATTTGCTGTGATCGCCCATCATGAGTCCGCAAAACTGCAAGCCGGTTCTGGCAAAACCTTCGGTTTCATAACTCCACAAACGCACTTCCTCGTAATTGTTTTTTAAATTGGAATTGTTGGAATCGGCACCAATATTGCACCATTCACCCAATACGGAATTTCCTAAGAATCCATCGTGTCCTTTGTTAGAATAACCAAACAACACGGAGTTATTAACTTCCCCACCAATTCTACTATGAGGTCCAACGGTGGTGGCTCCATAGACTTTTGTAGCTAATTTTACTTGAGCTTCTTCGCATAAGGCAAAAGGACCACGAATAACAGAACCTTCCATGATTTCGGAATTATAACCGATATAAATGGGTCCGGTTGAAGCATTTAAAGTAACAAATTCAAGCTTTGCCCCTTTTTCAATAAATATATTTTCAGGATTGATAACGTTGACACTTTTAGGAATGGGTTGCGAAATTCTATCTTCGGTTAACAATTCAAAATCTTCACGGATGGCGGCATCATTCTTAGCAAAAATATCCCAAGTGTGTTCAATGCGTAAACCTTCTTCGTTATAATCGATGATTTCATAGGTGTCAAAATCTACTTCTTCTTGCGTATCGTTCGTATAAAAAGCAACCACTTCTTCGCCTTTAAAAATGGCTTGGTTTTTTTCTAAAGCTATAATCATTTCCACCAACACTTCATTGGGAAGAAAGGCTGCATTGATTAGAATGTTTTCTTCCATTTCAACCATTGGATATTTTTCAGACAAATAATCTTCGGTGATGGTGGTGGTGGTATAGCCTAAATATTTCTCCCATTTTTCGCGAATGGTTAAAATTCCGATACGAATATCTGCCACCGGACGTGTAAATGTAAACGGTAAAAGTGCATTGCGAACCGGTCCGTCAAAAAGTATGTAGTTCATAAGTTAGCCAATTTGAAATTCAAAGGTACTAAAAAGCCTTCTGAAAAGAAGGCTTTGCTAATTTGTAATTCAGAAAATTGTTAGTTTTTAATGATTTTTTGAGTGGTTTTATTTCCATCACTATCTGTGATGGTTATCAAATACGCACCACTAGCAAGACTTCCTAACGATACCGAATCTGAATTTAAAGTTGGTTTCAACACTGATTTTCCGTTCAAATCAAACAATTCAATTCTTGCAATTGATTTGTCCAAAGAGGATTGAACAGTTAACCTATCAGAAACCGGATTGGGATAAAGTATAAACTCGGTTGTGTTGATTTCATTTACATTCAAAGTAGCTCCTTCAACTACATTCAACACTTGGTTAGTGGCTGGGTTTACAATAGTGTCAACAACTCCCGAGGGCCATCTAACGATAACTTGCGTAATTGCTGTTGCAGTTCCGATTCCAAAATGAGCATTTAACGAATTCATATAACGGAAACCATCCCCACTTCTGATGTCGCGAATTTGTTTTCCCCATGCTCCGTAAATTTCTACACGGGCTCCAATTCCTTGTTTATTACTTAAAACACCATCTAAGGTGATTTTTATCCATTTATTAGCATTTCCATTATTGATACGAAGGTTGTTTCCGTTCATAACATCAATAAAACCATCGTTGTTTAAATCGCCCAAAGCACCTGCTGAAAATCCGGTACTTACCGGTGAAAACGTCATGTTCCCATTGTTATACATAATTGTGTTACTTGCACCACAAAAAACATCAATAAAACCATCGTTATTAAAATCTTGTGCTACATATTCTGTACTAACTCCATTAAAATTATGAAACCCTGAATTTGGTGTTACATCAGTAAAGGTCCCATTTCCGTTATTTCGCATCAACCGGTGTCCGCCGGCACTAAATGAACTTGCTCCAACTAAAGCATCCATGTAACCATCGTTATCAAAATCGCCCCAAGCTGAAGACCAAGTTTGAACACCGCTAGCCATATTGGCTGAAGAGGCAACATTAGTATAAACACCACTTCCGTTTTTCTTGTGTAATTCGTCAATAGAAGCCGGAGATCCCGCACCTCTACATTTTGCTATAAACAAATCAACTTGAGAATCATTATCATAATCCACCCAAATGGAACCATAATTACCTCCATCGGCAACATTTCCTAAACCGCCTTGATTGAAAACTAAATTTCCGTTTCCATCATTTAGATAGTAAACGTTTGGAGCCACATCATGACAAACAAAAGCATCCAAATGTCCGTCGTTATTGATGTCTACAAAATTAGTGCGTTGCGAAAATACATATTGTGGAAACGTTATTTTTTCAAAAGCAGTTCCGGTTGCATTAGATTTCATAAAAGTAACGCCACTGCCTCCACCATATAATAAATCGGTTCTTCCGTCACCATCAAAATCTCCGGCTGCCAAACTCCAAGTAGGTAGATTCTCAGCAGAAGGAGTTGGAATATTTACAACAGTAAAACCTCCTAGAGCATTCTGATAATGAATATGAACATTCGCTGATGCTACTGAAACAATATCATCCAATTTATCACCATTCATATCAACAACTCCGTTTTTATAGGTGCCACCAATAGAAACTACTTGAGTAGTAAAACCAACCGGAACAGCTATTTGTGTCACAGGAATTTCAGGTTCAGGAGCGGCATTCTCAATCAACTGAAAAGTGATGTTGTTAGCTAATGCTCCCCAACGGTTATCAAAAGCAATAATATAGGTTGTACCTGCTGTTACAGTAAACGTAGCGACAGATAAAAATCCGGTACCACTATCATCATCGCCAGCCACACAAACCAATGAAGCACAAGTTCCCGAATAAACGTTAAAACGAGTATCTTTTCCATTATTTATGGGTAAATCAGTAGTTACCGTTACGCTTAAATCTTCATCCGGAGTATAACTATACCACAAAGCAGCAGTAGCAGTACCAGAAGTTGTACAATATACTGTTGGACCAACCCCATTAACTATCCCTATATTGAAAGACCCTGAGGTGATTTCAAGAGCTGTAGCACATGAGCTTTGTGCTTTAATAATTCCAGATGTTAAAAATAATAACATCAAGAAAAAGTAATTTTTTTTCATTTTTTTTAAATTTTAATTACAAGGATTTAATGTTTGTATCCATTGTTCAATTAATTCAACACCTTCTTTATGAATTACAGATCTACCGACAATTGGCATTCGTAATGCCTCATCTGTGGTGTTCATTCTAAAGTGCAAAACTGATCTTTCAGTATTATTTGGTGTAACAATAAAAGACATAATATCATTTATATTTTCATCCGGTGGAACACAAATTCCTATATTAACTGGATTAGACGATTCGCTAAAAGCAAAACGCATAGGTCTGTAATCACAATGACTATTTTGTTGATGACAATGAGCACAATTGATATCAATATAAGATCTTACTCTCAAATCTAAAGGCTTTGAAACATCTTTATAATTAACAACGGTTGCTATGTTTGAAGGAATGGATGCATCCAAATAACCCATTTCAATCCATTTTGACAATTGATTTTTTGAACCTTCTTTGAAAGTGTATAAACTATTCAGGTTTTGAGGTTTTGGCCCAATTGGAATAGCCGTTTGCAATGATTTATGACAGATTAAACATTCTACTTCAGAAGGAATTCTGTAATTCACATTTTGAGTGATACCGGCTTCATCTTTCCATGATACGGGTGTGTAACTTCCCTCCATTTGAAGTGATGCCTCAGTTTGATCAGCATTCCAGACATATTCAGCAAAAATCCATCCGGACTCTTTTTTGACTAACAGTCGGGTTTCAATGATACGATGGCCATTTCCCGGTTGAACATTTTCGTAATAAAAATTCTTTATTAAAACAGAACCGGTAGGAAAATCTAATATTTCTCCATCAGAACTATAAGTAGCCTTAGTATTTTTTGGCATCCATACAAAACGCTTTTTCAAAGCATAATCTGTAAACAAAGAGCTAATAGGTTCATATGGTAAAACACCTAATGAAGGCTCTTGATTTTTCATATCACCTTCAAAAAATTTATATTCAGATAGTGTAGCATAAGGTACTTGAGCTAAATCTAAAACAACAGGTGATCCTAAATCAGGAACATCTTGATAATCATCGTTTGACGAACAAGAGAATACAATGACCACCATCACAGTAGTAAGTAGTGAAACTAATAGGAAATTCTTTTTCATGCCTTTTTGGAAAATTCAAACCAAATGTAATAAAAAATAAGAATCTTAACAAAAATTTTTGATTATTAGCTACTTATCTGTTGTTTTTAAAAGGATTATATAAATTGAAATGCTTTATGAGTTCTCAATTTCACTGCTAAAATCTTCACCGGCTCTTTTTAAAATAGTTTCAGGTAGTACTTTTTTTGCCTTAGCTCCCATTTTGCGTAATCGTTCTACACTTCCAACCAAATTCCCTTTACCTTCTACTAATTTACCCATTGCATTGCCGTATTCCACTTTTGCTTCGTCCATTTTTTTGCCTATTTTAATTAAGTCGGAAACAAAACCTTCAAATTTATCATACAAAGCTCCGGCTTGACGGGCAATTTCTAGTGCATTTTCTTGTTGCTTTTGATTGGTCCACATGCTGTCGATGGTTCGTAAAGTAGCCAATAAAGTAGTTGGTGTAACGATGACAATATTTCGCTCAAAGGCTTTGTTATACAAGGAATTATCATCATTCAAAGCAATGGCAAAAGCGGATTCAATCGGAATAAAAAGCAATACAAAATCCGGACTTTCCATTTGATACAAATCGTGGTAATTTTTATCACTTAATTGCTCCACATGGCGTTTAATGGAATTGATGTGTTCTCTTAAAAATAAACCTTTTTGGATTTCATCTTCCTCGTTGGTATACCGTTCATACGCCGTAAGCGAAACTTTTGAATCAACAATCATTTTCTTTCCATCAGGTAAGCTAATCACCACATCGGGAAAAACTCGGCTACCTTCCTCGGTTTGAAAACTTTGTTGCACGTGGTATTCACGACCTTTTTCTAAGCCGGATTTTTCGAGAACGCGTTCCAAAATTAATTCGCCCCAATTTCCTTGCATTTTGCTGTCACCTTTCAACGCTTTGGTCAAATTGAGGGTTTCTTTGCTCATTTGCTCGTTCATTTCTTTCAACCCAACAATTTGCTGACGAAGAGCAGCGTGATAATCAATACTTTCTTTGTGCGTATCTTCGACTTTCTTTTCAAAATGCTGGATTTTTTCCTGCAAAGGCGATAAAATATTTTTTAAATTTTCCTTGTTTTGTTCGGTGAATTTCACCGTTTTTTCTTCCAGAATTTTATTGGCTAAATTTTCAAATTCTTTGGTGAATTTTTCTTGTAGTTCTTCTACTTCTTGCTTTTGTTCCTTGTTGCGTTGCCAAAGGTTTTCAAAATCGGCTTCTTTTTTCGTCAATTGCATCGATAAGGAATCTTTTTCACGACGAATTTCTTCTTTGTCTTTTCTCTCTAATTCTAAATTTTTTGAGAATTGGTTTTGCTCTTCCTGAAAACGAATTTTCAATTGGTCAATTTGTAATAAAAGTCCATTCACACGTTCTTCCAAACCTGATTTTTCCGATTTGGATTGAGCTGTAAATAATAGTTTTCCGATATAAATTCCGATGGCTAAAGCAAGAATAAATACAATGGTAAAAAGAATAATGTCTGACATTTGGCGATGATTTTTTAAAAAGTAAAAATACGCAAAAGAAAAATGCATATCCAAAGAACTCTTTCAATTTGAATGAAATAATTTTTATCTTTAACAAAAATAGGTTCAGTATGCAAGACAAATCTTTACTTCGAAGTCAGCTTTTTCAACATTTAGACGGATTAGTAACCGCTCCCGTGGCTTATGCTTTATGGGAAAAAGGTGTTTTGAGTTTCTTATTATCCGAAAAATCAGTTTCATTGAAAGAGTTGTCAACGCAATTCAAATCCAATGAAGGTTATCTTAATGTGGCGATGCGGGTTTTGGCTTCGCAAGGCTTTATCGAATTTAATGTGGATAACCAATCGAATGAAGTTACCTATTCGATAAATTCAAAAAGTAAAATAGCTTTTGATTTATTTCCGTTGTATAAAGATGTGGTGGAATTATCCAAATTTGCAGGAAATTTTCATAATCGGGTTTTTCAGGAAGAACCTTTTTTACGTTTAAAACCATTGTTTGAAAAATATAAAAACAATTGTGGAATCACTTTTTCGGATGATGAATTAACACTTTATATTCAGAAACAAGTTTTAAGACATATTGAAGGAAATTTAGTGGGTTCAACTTTAGTTCGATTAGGAATGAACGGTATGTTTCATAAGTATTTTATGGAAACAAGTTTTAAACCGGAAGAATTTCATAAACAACCGGAACATTTTACTCAAATTTTGAACTTTTTTGTCCATTTAGGATGGTTCACCGAAAAAAATGGCTTTTATCAATTTACCGAAAACGGGTTATTTTTTGCCAAGAAAGTGGCAGCTTATGGCGTTACGGTTTCCTATTTGCCGATGTTTCGAAAAGTAGAGGAATTGATTTTTGGCAATCCAAATGTGCTGCGAAATGTAGGTTTAGGCGAAGACGAATTGCACGTGGATCGCGAAATGAACGTTTGGGGAAGCGGTGGTGCTCACGCAACGTATTTTAAAATTGTGGACGACATTATCATTGAATTGTTTAACCGTCCGATTGAAGAACAACCAAAAGGAATTTTGGATATGGGATGCGGAAATGGAGCATTCATTCAGCATATTTTTGAAGTGATTGATCGACAAACGTTACGGGGAAGAATGTTAGATGATTATCCGCTGTTTTTGGTTGGTGCCGATTATAACCAAGCAGCGTTGAAAGTCACAAGAGCCAATTTAATTAACGCCGATATTTGGGCAAAAGTAATTTGGGGCGATATTGGTCAGCCCGATGTATTAGCCAAAGATTTAAGTGAAAATTATAACATTCAACTGAACGATTTGCTCAATGTTCGAACCTTTTTAGACCACAACCGTATTTGGGAAAATCCGAAAATAAAAACCGAAAATCGCATTAGTCATTCTACCGGTGCTTTTGCTCATCGTGGCGAACGAATTTCAAACAACGATGTGGAAGATAATTTATTGGAACATTTAAAAAAATGGTCGCCTTTTGTGGCAAAATTCGGTTTGCTTTTAATTGAATTGCATACCATTTCTCCTGAACTAACGGCAAGAAATTTAGGCAAAACAGCTGCTACGGCGTATGATGCTACACATGGATTTTCTGATCAATACATTGTAGAGATTGAGGTGTTACACAAAATTGCTGCCGAAGCCGGATTGCATCCTGATGAAAAATTATTTCATAAATTCCCAAATACGGAGTATGCCACAGTGAGTATAAATCTTTTGAAAGGAAAGAACTAAATGATTACAAATTTTCCTTTTGTTACATCAAATTGAATGTGTTCATTGGTAAACAGTGAGGAAAAAACACCTTTTGAAATTAAATTGCAAGGCTCATCTTGTATGACGGTTTTGCCATCCATCACAATCATTTCATCACTCAATTGAATGGCTAAATCAATGTCGTGAGTGGAAAATAAAATACATTTTTGGGTTTCAGTAGTTAATTTTTTCAAAAGTTTAAACAAGGATACTTTATGAAGTAAATCCAAATGTGTTGTGGGCTCATCCAAAACAATCAAAGGCGTATCTTGTGCTAAAGCTCTGGCTATTAAAACTTTTTGCAACTGTCCATCACTAATTTCGTAATGCTTTTGATGAATTAGATGATTGATTTCTGTCAATTCGATGGCTTTATTAATTTGGATTTCATCTTCATTTGATAATTTTCCGAGCCAATTGGTATAAGGCTGTCTTCCCAACGCAATCAATTCATAAACGGTTAAATTGCTGGGTGGTAATTTTTCGGTTAACACCACACTTATTTGTTGGGCTAAGGCCAAAGGTTCAAAAGATTCGATTGATTTCTCATTCAATAAAACAGTTCCTGAAAGTGGTTTTTGAATTCCGGTTAACGTTCGCAATAAAGTCGATTTTCCAATACCGTTGGCTCCTACTAAACCGATTAATTTTCCGGGTTCCAAACTAATTGCAACGTCAGAAGCTACCGTTTTGGAAGCTCCTTTGGAAGTGTAGCCGATGTTGAGATTTTTGGTTTGGAGAATCATTTTTTGAGGGTACTGAGGTTCTGAGATGTAAGGTACTAAGGTTTTTTTAAATCATTATTTTTCGTTTTCTAACTAAAAGCCAAACCACCACCGGTGCTCCAACCATCGAAGTAATAGCGTTGATTGGTAAGGTATAATCGCTGCCGGGAAGTTGAGCGATGCTGTCGCAAACCAACATCAAAATGGCTCCGATTAATAATGTGCTCCAAAATAAAATGTAATGATTACTGGTTTGAAAAAGCAATTTCGCTAAATGCGGAACAGCTAATCCCACAAAGGCAATGGGTCCGGCGAAAGCGGTGATACTTCCGGCTAAAATACTGGTGGCAAAGATGATAATTAATCGCGTTCTCTTGAAATTTAATCCTAAACTTTTGGCATAATTTTCTCCTAATAATAATGCATTCAAAGGTTTGATGCTGAAAATACTCAACACTAATCCCAAACCACAACATATAGCTAAAATTAAAATGGAATTCCACGGTAAATTAGCCAAACTTCCCATGGACCAAAAGGTGAATTTCTGTAATTCTTGAGCAGTGCTGAAATAACTCAACACACTGACAATCGCACTGGTAAAACTACCAAACATCAATCCGACTATTAAAATCGCCATTGTATCTCGTAATTTTTGAGAAACGACCAAAACGGCTAATAAAACTAAAAAACTCCCTAATGACGAAGCCAAAACAATTCCGTAATCGGAAACTAAAAAAGAGGGTAAAAAACCGGCTCCCATGATGACAAAGGCAACACCTAAACTTGAACCTGAACTTAATCCAAGTACATAAGGGCCGGCTAATGGATTTCTGAATAACGTTTGCATCAATAACCCGGATATCGACAAGCCCATTCCTACTAAAATGGCTGTGATGGCTTTGGGTAAACGGAAATTCCACAAAATAATTTCCCAAGAAGTTTTGATTTCGTTTCCAATAATCGAATTAAAAATTTCGGTTGTTGGAATGGAAACCGAACCTAAACTAAGGTTAAGTAAAAACGTTCCGATTAAAGCGAAACTTAAAAAAATGAAAAGTATTTTATGTTTTTGAGTTGGCAATTTTTTAAACCATTAAGGGATTAAGAGATATTAATTTGTATAGATTTTGATTTTAAACTAATATTAATAGTTTTCTTTGTTTTGTCTCAACAGTGTTGAGAGTTTTTGAATTACTTATTACTGTTCGTTCGAAAAGACTGGATGAAATCTGTCTGTCAAGTTCTCGAAAACTGTAATTTTCTTGTTTTGCAAGTTTTAAATAAAACTCTTGCTCTTCAATAGTTTTACATCTTGAAAATATTGCTAAGTTGTGTGACCAACTAATTTCTCTCACCGCTGGTGTGAGTTTTGGAAAATCTTTATAAGTCTCATAAAACTGTTTCATTCGTCAAATATTCTTGTCGGAGAATCCTTTTATATCTGGTTCAGTTTGTTGAATGTAATTGGCTAATTCTTTTACAACAGTGTCGCCCCATTCTGACTTTTCAATTTTTTTACTGATAAATTCTCCAATGTTCCAATAAAGATTTATTAATTCGGCATTTACAGCTTTAATCGCATTTGAGCGAGATTGTTTTATAATTTGAATGATGTCTGTAAATCGATTGTCCATTTTTAATTGATGTAATTCAGATTACTTACAAACTTAACTATTTTATGTCATATTGGTAATTGAACTATTTCAATTTCTCAAAAAAATACAATTCATAATCCTCCATTAATTCCGGATGTAAAATTTTAATTAAATCTTTCAATACCAAATCAGGTCGATTGGAAGCCAATTCATAATAAATTACGCCACCGGTTCTTCCTTTTTTGGAACTAAAGGAATACACATTTTTGTTTTGAACGGCTTTGAAATGTTTGTAGTTTGGATTCGCTTTTTCAAGTTGTTCGAAGGAAGTAAATTGTCCGGGACCAATCCAAAAATCGGCATCATGGGCTTTTTCTAAAACGGTTTCAAAAGATAAAGATAAACTTCCCGTTCCTTCGGATGCTGCCCATAAATAATTGCCGTTTGCATTGTCAAGAAATTGTGCTGCCCAACTTTTCCCTTGAGGCAAATACCATTGATCTTGGTAAATAGCTCCACTCAAAATGGTTGGTTTTGAAGTGGCTTTTTTGGCTAATGCAATGCCTTCCAAATAATCGTTTTCGATGGTTTTGAAAACTTGATCTGCTTTTTCTTCTAAACCGAATAAAACCCCAAAAAGTTGAATCCATTCGGAACGTCCGAGCGGATGTTGTTCTGTCCAATCGCCGTTGTAAAGAATTTTTAGTCCGTTTTGTTGCAAATTGTCATAGGTTTTCTTTTCGCCATCTACGCCAAAACCGATAATAACATCGGGTTGCATATCGAGTAAAACTTCGGTGTTTAAACTTTGGTTGGTTCCGATTTCGCGGACTCTTCCGGTTTCGATCAACGCTCTGGTTTTTTCGGAAGAAATATAATCGGTGTTGGGAAAACCCATTAATTTGCTTTCTACTCCTAATAATTCTAAAGCCGGAATATGTGTGGTTGATGTGACTACGATGGATTGTATCGGAACTTGAATCGCTTTATACTTTTGTAAACTATCGGGAATTGTTGCTGATTTTTGATGTAGAATATAGGTGAACTTTTTATCAGCTGTTGGCCATGGATTGGAAACGGTTACAATGGAAAAATCAGCATATTTTTGAATGGAAAGTCCGGTGGCATAACGAATGTAATTTTGGGATGAATGATTTTCTTGACTGTTTTTCTGCTTTTCTTGACAGGAAAGAAATAGAAAAGAAACTATGGAAAGTAAAAGGTAGTTTTTCATGGAATGCTTTTTTGCAAAGGTAGCCGAATGTTTTAAATTTATCTGAATGTTTTTTAATGCACTATCCCCTAGCCCGGATTGAAGTGGAAAGCCTTTTGCAGGATTGTTGCATTTTTTCTTGGCAAAAAAAAGCGACCAAAGGAAGCTCTTTTTTTGCCTTAGAAAAAAGCAACAAGACAAAAAAGCTTGAAACGGAAAGCCGGAATAGCTTCTGAAAAATTTTATGAATTGTTTACTTTTAAATGTTTACTTTTGCTTCGAATTTTGGTTGCAACGCTTTTTTAAAGCCGAGCATTAAAAGGGAATCAGGTGAAAAAGTAGGCAGTAGCAGTTTTCAGTTAACAGAAAACAAATTACGCCAATCTAAATCCTGAGCTGTACCCGCAACTGTGAGCTATCAAGCTTGTTGTTATTCTTTATTATGCCATTGTTCGCCTAGGCGAATGAGAAGGCCAACAACAAGACGCAAGCCAGGAGACCTGCCATATTCACGAGTAACAAACTTTCGGGAAAAAAGGTTTGGGTATGGGCAAATTCTATACTTTTCTCCCATTTTAGTAAATTATTTTTTAATTAAAATGAATCAAAAATTCAGTTGCTGTACCGCAATTTTGGCGTTATGGGGAACGTGTGCTTTTGCACAACAAGACACGATTGCATTGAGCGAAGTCGTGATTTCAGACACCAAATTTGCACAGTCCAAAGAAAAATCAGGTAAAATTATTGAAAAAATCACCGCCAAAGATTTGGAGCGAAACACCGGACAATCGGTCGCAACGATCTTGAGTCAAGCCGTTGGTTTGGAAGTAAATGGAAACCAAAGTGCGAACGGAAAAAACCTCAGCTACTTTATTCGTGGCGGAAGAAATCGTCAGGTTTTGATTGTAATTGATGGTATTCCGATGACGGATGCCTCAGGGATTAATTTTGAGTATGATTTGCGGTTGCTTCCGGCGGAACAGGTGGAAAGCATTGAAATTATGAAAGGTGCTGCCAGCACGTTATATGGAACAGGAGCGGCTTCGGGTGTGATTAACATTACACTGAAAAAATCGGCCAAAAAGGAAGTTTCAGGAAATGCGTACATGCATTTTGGTACGCAAAATACCACTGAAAATTTTAAAGCGAATCAGCAAGATTTTAATCAAGGTTTTGGTCTGAACGGAACCGTTGACAAAATTGATTATTATGCTTCACTAAACAGCACCGAAACCAAAGGAATTTCGCAAGCAGCCGGAGAAAATTTTGAAGAAGATCGTTTTTCAAGAGTGAATGCATTGGCGAAAATTGGTTTTCAAGCTACCTCAAAATTGAAGTTGGATTTCTTTAGTAATTACGATAGAATGAAAACCGATTATGACGGACCGTTTGATAATTTCAGCAGTCCGGATGTGTTGGGAAATGTTTCGCTGTCGGAACAATTCCGATTTGGATTTAATCCGAAATACAAGTATAACAAAGGTGAGTTCATTGTTAATTCCGGTTTTACTTTGTTGGAGAGAAGTTATGATGAGTTCAACTCGTGGTCTTCTACATTGGAAGAGTACACCTATACATCAAGAAGCGTGGTGGTTGATGCGGTCAACAAATATACATTCAACAAAAACTTTTTTGTAGTAACGGGAACACAATTTCAGTTTCACGATATGAACACACAAACACCATTTGATGTGATTGAACGAGAAACTGCAAATTTTAATTTGATTGACCCTTATCTAACGGCGGTTTACAATTCTAGTTTTGGATTGCATATTAATGCGGGAGCAAGAATGAATTTGCATTCGGTTTATGATAATCAATTGGTTTATAATTTTAATCCGTCCTATCATTTTAAAAAATTTCCTTTAAAGATTATTACGTCGTATAGCACGGCATATATCACACCGAGCCTATACCAATTATACTCTCCATATGGGAATTTAGAATTGACTCCGGAAGAAAATGCAACAGCTGAAGTGGGTTTTGAAACCACTTTTTCAAATAAAAAAATCACGTTTAGTGCGGTTGGTTTTTACAGAGCAGAATCCAACTCGATTGGTTTCTTTTTTAATCCTGACACTTTTGATTCGTATTATGTGAATGTGGATGGAGAAAATAATGTTCGTGGTTTTGAAACTACATTAAGTTATCAAGTTTCATCTAAATTAAGACTCAACGGGAATTATACGTTCACGGACATTCGACAAGAATTGAATCGTTTGATTCCAAAACACAAAGGAAATGCGGCAATAGATTTTCAAGCCAATGACCGAACTTTAGTAAGCTTAAACTACCAATATGTTGACGGCAGAAGAGATGCTTTTTTTGACGGAGGCACTTTTGCAACAACTGATGTTTTCTTAGATTCTTATCAATTAATTAACGGATTAATTAAATATGACGTATTGAAAAACAGAATGAGTGTTTTTGGTGCTGTGAATAATATTTTAAACGAAGAATTTGTAGAAACCGTAGGATATAACACCAGAGGTAGAAATGTAAAACTAGGTTTCACCTTCTTATTTTAAAGAAAAAGGGCTCTAAAATCGAGCCCTTTTTTTATTGTAATACTTGAAATAATCCTTCAGGAATATTTTCGAGATACATTTCGTTGCTTAATTTTCGCATTGATTTACTATTTTCAACTTGTAAATTTTTAGATTCGATGTATTGGTTCCCAAATCTACCATTAGCCAAAATATGATTAATAGCTGTATTTAAATAAGGCTCGTTTTGATCTCCTAAAACTCCAAGATTTTCAACATTTTCAAATTGTACAATTGTTGGATTCAAGCCATTTTGATAGTCACCATTGCCATTTTTATCAGCAATTTTAAGCACCAAAGGCTGCATAGCATAACGATGGTTTGGGTTTCTGTTACTTGATCCAAACGTTGGCGAATCATATAATGTAATAGAACCATCGTTTTTTCCGGTTGTTATTGTGCCTATTTGCACCACATCAATATAGGGTATTAAACTATTGATAATTAATTCGCTTGCAGAAGCAGTAATACCGGTAGTAAGCACATGTACTTTGTTTAAATTCAAACTATTAATGGTATTTCCATTTCCAATTGAATTAGTAAAACGATTAATAAGTTGTTCCGGATTTTGTTGATTAAAGAAATCCATAACCTTTTGATTCCAAACTTGACGAGCAAAAACCTGACCGTTAAACTGACCTGTTATCATACTTGCTAAACGAGTGGCTGTATTTACAGAACCCCCGGAATTATAGCGTAAATCTAGAACTAAATGCGTGACATTTGCAGCTTTCAATTGAGCAAAAGCTTGATTTAATTGTACTTCATAGTTAGAAAAAAATCCGTTGTACATTAAATAGCCAATTCGTTTGTCATCCACTTCAATCACATGGGTTAAATAAACAGGATTTTCGTTGTATTGCGTTTTGGTTAGGTTGATAGAGATTCCGTTAGGCGTGATATTTCCTCCATCATAGTCGGCAAATTGTAGCGAATAAGTATCTTGTCCAAAAGCGGCTCTCCAAATTGATTCATTGGATGCAGTCATTGGAATGTTATTTATTGCATAAAAAATCATTCCCCGGGTAACACTTTGATCAGAAGCACTTGTGTTTGGCAAAATGTATCGTACATAACCAAAAATATCGGTCTGCGTATCGTCTTTGTATCGAAGACTAAATTCTATTCCGTTTGTCTTGAAGCCACCTTGCAAAGCATTTTCCAGTATTCTGTAATCACTAAACATCACACTGAATCGATCAATGGATGGAGCAACTCTTAAATCAGCAAACAACGCTTCGGGAGTTTCATAACCTTCTAAAAAAGTATTCAAATCACGTTGCGTTTGAAATAAATCATCGGCTAATTTAGGTTGATCGGCTTGCCATAGATAATAAAGATTTAAACCTTTCCAGATAAAGTCTTTTACTCTTAAATTTGAAGGTACTTGTGAAACATCATCCCTATCTTCACAGGATAAAAATAACACGCCAAATACACTTAACAGTAAAATTGATTTTAAAAAATTATTCATAGCTTTTATTTTTAGAAACGTAAATTTAGCAACTTTAGTTTTATTTTAGATTTATTTGTAACAAAAAAAAGTATCATTCGTCTTGACTATATAACCAATAGGAAAAACATGAACCAAAATGAGTTCGTAACTATCATTCAACCTTTTAAAGACAAAATGTTTCGTCTTGCAAAAAGGCTATTGGTTAGCACCGAAGAAGCAGAAGATGCAACGCAAGAAGTTCTGGTAAAATTATGGAATAAAAATCAGGAGTTGAAACAATTCAATAGTATTGAAGCCATGGCAATGACCATAACAAAAAATTATTGTTTGGATCAATTGAAATCAAAACGAGCTTCAAATTTAAAAATTGTGCACAACAATTATACCGATAGAGAAGCCGGATTACAGCAAAGAATTGAAGATCAAGACACCCTGAGTTGGGTAGAAAAAATCATCAACGAGTTACCGGAACAACAAAAAATTATCATTCAAATGCGTGATATTGAAAATTGTGAGTTTGAAGAAATTGCAACAATTCTGGAAATGAATGAAACCGCAGTGCGAGTAGCATTGTCGAGAGCAAGAAAAACAATTAGAGAAAAAATTACAAATACCCACCATTATGGACTGGCAAAAAATTGAACAATTAGTAGACAAATACTTTGAAGGAAACACTACAATTGAGGAAGAGGCAGCATTAAAAAACTACTTCTCTTCTAATGAAGTTGTAGAACACCTGAAACAATACCAACCGTTATTTAGCTATTTACAAATTGCTAAAAATGAAACCGCTCCAACAAAATCTAATGTTAAACCCAAAATCCAGTTCAAAAAATGGATTTCAATTGCAGCAGTTTTTGTTTTCATAGCAGTTTTAACAACGGTTTTGAATTTAAAAACAAATGAGTCAGAAGATTTAGGCACATTCAATGATCCGGAAATTGCATATGCTGAAACCATGAAAGCTCTAAAGTTGCTTGCAACGAATGTAAATCATGGCATGGAATCTGTAAACTATATTAATGAATACCAACAATCAAAAAATTTAATCTTTAAAAACTAGAAAAAATGATAAAATTCGTAACAACCGTAGCTCTATTTCTTGTAACAACAGTACTTTTCAGTCAAAGCGTATTTGACAAGTTTGAAAATGATGAAAATGTAACCGCCGTTACTGTAAACAAAAAAATGTTTGAAATGATGGGCAAAATGAAAATGGATGCTTCAGACAAACAAGCCCAACAGTTCATGAGTCTTGTAAAAAAATTAGACAATTTAAAAGTATTTGTAACTTCAAATGCGAAAGTGACCAATGAAATGAAAACAACCACTGATCGCTATCTAAAAAGTGGCAATTTGGAAGAATTAATGCGTATTAACGACAGTGGTAAAAGTGTAAAAATTCATATTAAACCCGGAGCAAAAGACACACAAGTAAAAGAATTGTTTATGTTTATTGAAGGCGGTCCAAAAGATAAAGAAACCGTTTTACTTTCATTAACAGGTGATTTTGATTTGAATGACATTTCATTACTTACCGAAAAAATGAATTTGCCGGGTGGTGATGATTTGAAAAAGGCTTCAACAAAAGGAAAAAAATAAGCCATGAAAGTTTTAAAAGTTTTAGCTCTGATACTAACGGCAACTCTGGTTTGGAGTTGCCAATCAGAACCAACGTTACAAAAATATTTTGTAGAAAACTCAGAATCATCTGATTTTATAGTAATTGATTTAGTCACTAACATGTTAAAAATCAAAACGGAAGAGCTGTCAGATAACGAAAAAGAAGCTTTTCAATCGTTAAATAAATTAAACATTTTAGCTTTTAAAAAATCGGATTCTTTAGAAACAAAATACAATTTAGAAAAAACTAAAGTTGTTGAAATTCTGAAACAGGAAAAATACGAACAATTGATGAAAGTAGGTTCCGGCAGTAGTGGAGCCACTATTTATAGTGTTGGTAATGAAAATACCATTGATGAATTTGTAATTTATGGCAATAGTAAAGAAGCGGGTTTTGCTGTTGTTCGCATACTTGGAAATAGTATGAAACCCGAACATTTGATGACGCTAATTGAAGTAATTAAGAAAGCTGATATTCAATCGGAGCAACTGAAACCGCTTGAAGCTTTATTAAAATAAAAAAAACCTCATAAAAAAATCCCGTTTACGATTGTAAACGGGATTTTTTATATTTATAAAAACTAAATTATTTAGCTCTTGTAGCATATTTAGTTTTGAATTTATCAATACGACCTGCAGTATCAATTAATTTAGACTTACCGGTATAAAATGGGTGAGATGTTCTTGAAATCTCCATTTTAAACACAGGATATTCAACTCCTTCGTGTGTGATTGTTTCTTTTGTTTCAACTGTAGATTTAGTAATAAAAACATCCTCGTTTGACATGTCTTTAAAAGCAACTAATCTGTAATTTTCCGGGTGAATTCCTTTTTTCATTTTTCTAAATTATTTTTTTGTTATGAGGCAGCTGTTCTGATGCTTTTAATTAAAAAGGTATAAACTGGCTACAACTTTTAAATCTTCATTTTTTTATTGAGGTGCAAATTTAAATATATTTCAAGAACTGGCAATAACTTTTTTGAATTATTTTTTCTAAAGACGAATTAATTTACAAAATGTAACATTTAATGAATTACAACTACTAATTTTGGAATAACCTAAACTTAAAAAAACATGGAAACACAAAAACAATCAATCAAAAGTTTAATTTTTACCTACGGATCTATTTTAGCTTTACTGTCAATTCTTGTAGCTGTTGTAAAATATGTGATGGGAAGACATCTTGAAAGCAGTGCCATAGACAGTATTTTAGGCCTTATTCTTTTAATAGTATTAGTTGTTTATCCTATTCTTCAATACAAAAAACAAAACAATGGAAGAATAAGTTTAAGTGAATCTCTAAAAATTGGCATGGGAGTGGCCGCTGTAGCTGCTGTGTTTTCTGTAATTTATTTTATCATTTTTGCGAACTACATAGAACCAAACTTTGTGGATGATGTATTAAATGCTGAATTATCCAAACAAATTAAAGCTAACCCCAGCATGTCGTCAGAAGATTTAGCAAAAGGAATGGAAATGGGAAGAGGTTTTGTTCTTCCAATGTTGTATGGTGGAATTATTATTGTTAATTTATTTTTAGGTTTCCTAACTTCATTAATCACAGGATTAGCAATTAAAAAAGACTAAAATTGAATTGTTCTTTGTATTTTTGAACGCTACATAGACATTCAAAAATGGACATATCCGTTGTTATACCACTTCTAAACGAAGAAGAATCGATAACTGAACTACAAACCTGGATAGAAAAGGTATTGTCAGCTCACAATTTTTCATATGAAATTATTTTTATCGATGATGGTAGCACCGATAATTCTTGGCAGGTCATTGAGGTTTTATCAAAAGAAAATTCAAACGTAAAAGCCATTCGCTTTCTTAAAAATTACGGCAAATCACAAGCTTTGCATGCCGGCTTTGCTAAAGCTCAAGGCGATGTCGTAATTACTATGGATGCCGATTTGCAAGACAATCCCGAGGAAATTCCGGAACTATATGATTTAATCATAAATCAAAAGTTTGATTTGGTTTCGGGATGGAAGAAAAAGAGATATGATTCCGTCGTTTCCAAAAACTTACCTTCAAAATTATTCAATTGGGCAGCCCGAAAAACATCGGGTGTTCAATTGAATGATTTCAATTGTGGACTCAAAGCCTATAAAAATATCGTAATTAAAAACATTGAAGTTTCCGGAGAAATGCATCGCTACATTCCGGTTTTAGCCAAAAATGCAGGTTTTTCTAAAATTGGTGAAAAAGTAGTGAAACATCAAGCCCGAAAATACGGTGAAACAAAATTCGGAATGGAACGTTTTATCAACGGTTTTCTGGATTTAATCACCATTTGG
Organism: Flavobacterium sp. UBA6135; assembly: GCF_002428305.1. GTDB lineage: Bacteria > Bacteroidota > Bacteroidia > Flavobacteriales > Flavobacteriaceae > Flavobacterium. The sequence goes on from NZ_DIVJ01000037.1 coordinate 50,983, forward strand.
TTTTTGTCCCGTTTTGGAAAACGACCCATGCATCTGTTTGGTGCCTGGGGTGTGTTGATGTTTTTAATCGGGTTTTCTACTGCAGGTTATATTGGAATTTCAAAACTATATAAATTGTACAATGATTTACCTTATGATTTAGTAGCTAATAGTCCGTATTTTTATATCTCTTTAACCACGATGATTATTGGAACACAATTATTTTTAGCCGGATTTTTAGGAGAAATTATATTGCGAAGTAAAGAATCAAATGAAAATTATAAAATTTCAAACCAATTAAATATGAATTAAAAAACTCAAAGCCATTAAAAATTTATAAACGCCAAAATCATGAAATTAGAAATTATCCAACAACAGATCATCGAGTTACGAGGTCAAAAAGTAATGCTCGATTTTCATTTAGCCGATTTGTATGAAATCGAAACAAAAGTTCTAAAACAAGCTGTCAAACGAAATATAAATCGTTTTCCAAATGATTTTATGTTTGAACTCAATAAAGAAGAGTTTGAAAGTTTGAGGTCACAATTTGTGACCTCAAAAAGAGGTGGCTTGCGTTATATGCCATTTGCCTTTACAGAACAAGGTGTCGCCATGCTTTCCAGTGTTTTAAATTCGGATAAAGCAATCGCCATAAACATTGCCATCATGAGAACATTTGTTTCGCTAAGGCAATATGCAATGAATTACAAAGAATTAAGTGATAAAGTAACTGAAATAGAAAAGCAATTTCCTGACATCTATAAAATTTTAAATTTTTTGATGGATAAAGAAAAGGCAACTTCATCAAAAGAACGAAATAAAATAGGATACAAAAAATAATATTATGCACATTCCTGAAAATATCTTAACGAAAGTAAACGAATGGTTAACCCCTGTATTTGATGCGGAAACGCACAAAATAATCGAAGAAATGATGACTTCTTCACCGAAAGAATTGGAAGAAAGTTTCTATAAAAATCTGGAATTCGGAACGGGTGGAATGCGTGGAATCATGGGCGTTGGAACCAACAGGATTAATAAATATACACTTGGAAAAAACACACAAGGGCTTTCCGATTATATTCTAAAATCGTTTCCAAACGAAGAAACCAAAGTGGTAATTGCCTATGATTGCCGTCATAACAGCGACACATTAGCTAAAGTGGTGGCCGATGTTTTTTCAGCCAACGGAATTAAAGTCTATCTGTTTTCGGCATTGCGACCTACTCCTATTTTATCTTTTGCTTTGAAATATTTAAACTGTCACGCCGGAATTGTTTTAACCGCATCACACAATCCACCGGAATACAACGGATACAAAGTATATTGGCAAGATGGCGGTCAATTAGTGCCACCACAAGACGAAGAAATTATCAAAGTAATTGAAGCATTAAAATACAGCGAAATTAAATTTTCCGCCAACGAAGATTTGATTGAATATATTGATACCGAAGTGGATCAAGCTTTCATCAAATCATCTATCGAAAATGCAAGCTTTACTACGCCAAAAACGGCCAAAGAAAATTTAAAAATTGTTTTCACATCATTGCACGGAACTTCCATTACTTTAGTTCCTGAAACCTTGGCTAAAGCAGGTTATACGGATGTAAATATTGTGAAAGAACAAGAAGTTCCCGACGGAAATTTCCCAACCGTAAAATCACCCAATCCTGAAGAACCCGAAGCATTATTGATGGCAACCGATTTGGCGGAAAAAATCAATGCAGATATCGTTATCGGAACCGATCCGGATGGGGACCGATTAGGAATCGCCGTTCGAAATTCAGAAGGAAAAATGACATTATTGAACGGAAACCAAACCATGGTCATCATGACCGCATTTTTATTGGAACAATGGAAACGTGCAGGTAAAATTACAGGAAATGAATTCATTGGTTCAACGATAGTTTCAACGCCAATGATGACAGAAATTGCATCCGGTTATGGCGTAGAATGCAAAGTGGGATTAACCGGATTCAAATGGATTGCCAAAATGATTAAAGATTTTCCCAACCAAAAATTCATCGGTGGTGGCGAAGAAAGTTTTGGTTATATGGTTGGCGATGCCGTTCGCGATAAAGATGCGATTGCCGCTACCCTACTCGTTTGCGAAATTGCCGCTCAAGCAAAAGCCGCAGGAAGTACTTTATACCAGGAACTTCTAAACTTATACGTAGATTTTGGTTTTTATAAAGAATACTTAATTTCATTAACCAAAAAAGGAATTGAAGGAGCCAATGAAATCAAGCAAATGATGATTGATTTACGCGAAAATCCGTTGAAAGAAATCAATAATCAACGAGTGGTTTGTGTTGAAGATTATCAAAACTCTACCGTTTTAAATTTATTTACCAATGAAATTGAACCCTTACATCTTCCAAAATCGGATGTATTGATTTATTATTTGGAAGACGGAACCAAAATTTGTGCTCGTCCGAGTGGAACAGAACCTAAAATTAAATTCTATTTTAGTGTGAATGAACCGCTGGATTCCATAGAAAATTTCAAAATAGTGGAAGCTGAATTAGATCAAAAAATTAAAAACATCGTAGCAGAAATGCAACTTACATAAATGAATTATTTCAAAAAAATATTTCGCTTTGCGAAACCTTATAAAAAATATGCCTACCTGAATATTTTCTTTAATATTCTCTATGCTTTATTTAGTGCCTTATCGTTTGTGGCTTTAATGCCAATGATGAGTGTTTTATTCAAAGAAGGCAATAAAATATATGTGAAACCACAATACGAGGGACTTTTCAAAATTGGAGACTATTTTGAAAATTACATGGCTTATTTCATTACAATTTCTAACGAAAAAAGTGGGGCTCATTATACTTTGACAATAATGATTCTAATAATCATTTCCATGTTTTTATTAAAAAATATGTTCAATTATTGGGCAATGTATTTTATAACGTATTTGAGAAATGGGGTTTTAAAAGACATTAGAAATGCGATGTATCAAAAAACAATGGACTTACCTTTAGCCTATTATTCAGAAAAGCGAAAAGGAGATTTGATGGCACGAATTTCATCTGACGTGTTGGAGATTCAACATTCATTTCTTTCCATCTTGGAATTGATTGTAAGAGAGCCCTTAACCATTCTCTTTACAATTATTACCATGTTTACAATTAGTGTAAAATTGACAATTTTTGTCTTTATTTTTATTCCTATTTCGGGATTTATTATTTCCAGAGTGGGAAAATCATTAAAGAAAAAATCAGATAGAGCTCAAAAAGAACAAGGTTATTTTCTCTCTATAGTTGACGAAACTTTGAGTGGGTTAAAAGTGATTAAAGGTTTTAATGCTGAAACGTATTTCTTTAAAAAGTTCCAAACTTCAACAGATCGTTTCTATAACATGTCAAATTCAATTTTACATCGTCAAAACTTATCTTCACCAATGAGTGAATTCTTAGGAATCTTAGTAATTGGTGTTTTATTATTATATGGCGGAAGCATGGTTTTGGTTGATAAAACGTTGACCGGAGCTGCTTTCATTGTTTATATGGGATTGGCTTACAATATTCTTACTCCTGCAAAAGCAATTTCCAAGGCATCTTATGGAGTTAAGAAAGGAGATGCCGCTGCTGAAAGAGTTTTAGCTGTTTTGGAAGAAGAAAATCCGATTATTAGCAAACAAGGTTCGGTTATAAAAAACACCTTTGAATCTGCTATCTCCATTGATAATATCAACTTTAGATATGAAGAGGAAAACGTTTTGAAAAACTTTTCGTTGACCGTCCCTAAAGGCAAAACCATTGCCCTAGTGGGTCAATCAGGTAGTGGAAAAAGTACCATCGCCAATTTGTTAACCCGTTTTTATGATGTAAACGAAGGAAGTATTAAAATTGACGGTACGGATATCAGGGATTTCAATTTACAATCTTTACGTGGTTTAATGGGATTGGTGACACAAGATTCTATTTTATTCAACGATACAATTAAAAACAATATTCTTTTAGGAAAGCAAAATGCTACAGATGATGAAATCATTGAAGCATTAAAAATTGCCAATGCCTATGAATTTGTGAAAGATTTACCTAATGGAATTGACACCAACATTGGAGATGCAGGCGGGAAATTATCAGGAGGTCAAAAACAACGTCTTTCCATTGCTCGTGCTGTTTTGAAAAATCCTCCAATTATGATTTTGGATGAAGCAACCTCCGCATTAGATACAGAAAGTGAAAAATTTGTTCAAGTTGCGTTGGAAAACATGATGCAAAACAGAACATCAATTGTGATTGCTCACCGCCTTTCTACCATTCAAAAAGCGGATGTCATTGTAGTCATGCAAAAAGGAGAAATCGTAGAACAAGGAACACATGATGAATTGTTAACCAAGAATGGAACGTATACTAAATTGGTGATGATGCAGTCGTTTGAATAGGTTACGGGTTGCGGGTTATAAATTAATAAACTTAACAAATAAGATAATGACAAGAACAACATTTACTATCATATTTATGATCATTGCATTTGTATTCCTTTATGCAATGGCTCATTTCGAAAAATTGGATTTGCTTGGAAAATTTAGTTTTATTCTAATTTTAGCTGGCTATACTGCCGGACAATATTCAACAAAATTTCCAAAAGAAAAAGAAAAAGAAAAATCGAACAATCCAAAAATCTAAAAATCCAAAATGTACATCCATAATCCAAATATAATTCTCCCAACAGATCAAGATACGATTGTGTGGAAATACTTGGATTTGTCTAAATTTTTGGATTTGTTGCTTTCAAAAAAACTATTCATGTCAAGGTCGGATAAATTTGAAGACCAATATGAAGGCACTTTTAGCGAACCTACTTATGAAGAAATTCGTAAAATTGCCGAAAACAATCCGAAGTTTTTAGACTATTATAAATCACATCGCGAAAAAATTGTGATAAGCAGTTGGCATATTAACGAATATGAATCATTTGCCATGTGGCAAATTTTTACCAAAAACAATGAAGGTTTGGCCATTCAATCCACCGTAAAACGTTTGCAGGAAGCATTAAAACCGGAAAGAAAAACCGAGCAATTTATTGGCGAAGTCAATTATATTGATTACAAAAAAGAACACATTCCGTTTAATGATACCTTTTTCCCATTTTTATTCAAAAGAAAAAGTTTTCAATATGAAAGAGAAGTTCGCATCATTTCCGATGTAACGAAAAACAACATTACTGTGAATGATGGTGTGAAAATTGACGTGGACATCAACCAATTGATTGAGAAAATATACATCCATCCCAAATCAGAAAACTGGTATAAAAACCTCGTCATCGAATTAATGGAACAACTCGGATTTAATTTTACTATTGAAAAATCAGATTTGGAAAGTGATATTCTGATTTAATTTTCTACTGGATTATAAGTCTCCACTGTCCATTCTTTTGCTAAAAGATCTACAAATTGATAATGAACAGCATCGTTTTTATCAAAAGCTCCATTTTTATTGATGTCTTCGGTTGTTCTAAAATACAATCTGTTTTTTACATCAACAATAGTCCAATCAATCAACTCATGAAAAGCTACCGATAATTTGGTAAAATTTGAACCATCAATATTACTAATATACAAAGACTTAATGTCATTCGAATCTAAATTCCCATCGCGATTAGTATCCATATCAACTAAAGAGTAAATCAAAAGTTGACGTTTCGTTTTTTCTGCAAATGCAAAAGGATACGTAACCGTTTGAATTTGTACTTTCTTAGTGGTTAAAAGATGTAACGTAGTAGAATCTTTATGTTGAAAATTTATGTTTTCAAGATAACCGGTCAATTCATATCGGTTGTAATTGGAAATGGAATAACTAATGGTATTCACCTTTCCTGAGCTATAACTTCTTGAATTGTTTTGATACACTCGAATATCACCTAAGGGATGAATCAAATAAGAAGTGCCTTCAAGATAAATGGGCAAATCCGCAATCCTAATGTTGGAAGAATCAATTTTTGATTCTTCAACGGTAGGTTTATTGGCCTCATAAATCACTTTAGGTTGTTCTTTTTCTTTGGCACAACCAATAGTCAAAAGTAAAACAAAGGAGAAAAAATATTTAACTAAAGTGTTCATAATACTACTAGATAGGCATCAAATATACTAAAATTAATCAACTTTTATAAACGGGCATTCAACTTAATATTAAAAACGCGTGTGGTCATATAATTAGGAATGCCATATTGGTTTTTGGATTCCACATCTCTTACCCATGTGTTTGTAATCGCATTTTGATTGTTGAACAAATTGAAAATTTCAAAACCAAGGGCTACATCTTGAAATTTCTTCAACCAATGTCCCTCAGGTTTCAAATGATTATTTTCGGTTAACACATAAGAAAAACCAACATCGGCTCTTGCATAATTTCGCAAACGTTGTTGGTAATCATAAACATCAGCATAAGATGGAGCACCGCCAGGCAAACCGGTATTGTATATCAAATTCAAATAAAGTTTCAAACTTGGAATATTAGGCACATAATCTTGGAACAAAATCCCAAATTTCAATCGTTGATCGGTAGGTCGGGCAATAAATCCTCTGTTGTTTTGGTTTTCTTCTGTTCGTAAATAACCAAAACTAAACCACGATTCTGTTCCGGGAACAAACTCACCGTTCAAACGCAAATCCAATCCATAAGCATAAGCAGTTGCATCATTGGTGGCCTTGTATCGAATTCTAACATTGTCAAGGGTGTACGTGTTTACATTTGTCAAATCTTTATAATAGGCTTCACTTGTCAACTTAAAAGGTCGGTCCCACATTTTAAAACTGTAATCATTTCCAACTACAAAGTGAAACGATTGTTGGGCCTTTACATTCGATTGCACTTCGCCATTAAAATCACGAAGCTCTCTGTAAAAAGGCGGTTGGTGATACAATCCTGTTGCAAAACGAAAAACCATATCTTTATCCCAATTGGGCTTGATAGCAAACTGTGCTCTTGGACTAAAAACGGTTCCTGAATTGGTTTCAATTTCTTGTCCTGAAATTTGCCAATGATGCATTCGAACTCCGGCATTGTACCAAATTTCATGGGAACCCCAAAGTGATTTTTTACTCCACTGCACAAATCCAGACAAACGGTCAATGGTAGTGAAATTAGTAGCTCGAATGTTTTGAAAAGGAACTAAAGGTCCGGTATACGGATTATAAGGTTGGTCATTTACAGGAATAATATTCTCCGGATTGATATTATAACCTAACGATTCTATCACCTCCCACTCTACTAAACGATCACGAATATCTTCGCGAGTAAACTTAGTTCCCCATTCTAACGTGGCTTCATCAAACTTATGAAATCCTTTTACTTCTGCATTAAAAATCAAAACATCCAAATCATTTCGAGCATGGTTCAATTGCGTACCAATTCCTCTATTAAAGGTAACATCACCAAAAGTTTCTGAACCTATATTGGTGTCAATCTCTCCTAAAAAATAGGCCGCAAAAATATCAAAATACTCTTGTTCAACTGTATGATATAAAGAACTTATGAATTTCAAGGTAAAAGTATCGCTCACATCAAAGGTTGATTTCAAAGCTCCAAAATAAGTGGTGTAGGAATCTTTTTCTTGTCCTTGATAAAAAACCTGCAAAGCAATGGGTTCATCAATGGTTCCAAAATTGGTTTGTCTGGAAAGGGGTTGATAATTGTATTTATTCTGCGATATATTTCCTAAAAAACTCCACTGCCATCTTTTGTTGGGTGTAAAAGTCACATAACTTTGTACATCCGAAAAAGTAGGCCTGAAATTGGTTTCGGTCTCTTGACTGTTCACAAAAAGACTGTTATCACGATAACGAACTCCTGTAATACTGGTCCATTTGTTGTTTTTTGAAACCGCATCAACCGTCAAACTTCCGCCTAACAAACTGGCTTCTAATGTGGCTCCGAATTTTTTAGGCATTCGATAGGTAATATCTAAAACAGAAGACATTCGATCGCCAAATTTAGATTGAAAACCTCCGGCCGAAAAATCAACACTTTGCACCATATCGGTATTGGTAAAACTCAAACCTTCTTGTTGACCGGAACGAATTAAGAACGGTCGATAGACTTCAATTTCGTTGACATAAACTAAGTTTTCGTCATAATTTCCGCCTCTAACACCATATTGCGTACTCAATTCATTATTGGAAACGATTCCGGGTAACGTTTTTAATATATTTTCAACTCCGGCATTGGCTCCGGGAATTTTTCGGATTACTGCGGGTTCTAGTGTGGTGATTCCTTCTACTCGCTTTCTGTTTCCTGCGGTTACAACAACTTCGCCCAACTGCGACTCGTTGTTTTTCATAACAAAATTATATTCATAATCTTCATTATTTTTGAGCTCCACTTTCAACGTAACCGGCTTTAAAGTAATGTGTGAAAAAACGATAGTAATTTTTTTATTTGCAGGAACAACAAAACTATAAAAACCCGAATTATCCGTAATTGTGCCTTTATCTTCAAAGGAAACAGATACGTTTTCTACCGGTTGAAAGGACTCATCCAAAACAACACCTTTGATTCGGGCGGTTTGTGAAAAAACAGTTGAAACAGTTAAAAACAGCAAGGTTATCGAAAATAGAATAGTTGTCTTCAAAAGATGGTTTTAGGGTTTTTGTGTTCTAAAAAAATGTGTTTCAAATATAGTAGAATTTCCAACATGATCAACAACTATTAGCTTCAAATCATTTCTACCTTCTTTAACGACATTATCTGAAAAATCGTGTGTGATTTTTTGGGTTTTATAATCATATTCAAATAAAATCCATCTGTCATTCAAATAACCATTATAACTTTGAATACCTGAACCCTCATCTGAAATCAAAAATTGAAGTACCTTTGACGCACTAATCCATTGTCCTTCTTGAAGTTGAACAGGTGTTACTTTTGGCGGCGTAGTGTCTTTTTCTAAGGCATATTTTCCTAAATTTCTGGTGTAAACTTTAAATGTTTTCTCTTTCAAATAGGATTTAATGTAACTTTTTTTAGTTCCTTCAACAGTTGCAACGAAATACTTTGATAACTCACTTTCCGGAATGCCTTTTGCTTCAATGGACAGAGTTAAATTAGAACGCAACGCAATGTCACTGGTTCCAAACTGCACCATGCCATCAGAAACGTCAAAATCAACAGTGGTGTCTTCATAAAATGTCATCTCAGGGATATAAACAGAAACCGAATCTTTTACATAACTGTGTTCGTTTTTATATTTAATTTTATAAATGGATTTTGATTCTTTTTTCAAAATTTTGGGTTCCATTACGGCATGCTGAATCGGGATAGTTACCGTTGTTTTATTTTTATTGAAATCTTCCAGTATAATTTTATAACTGTAATTCATGTTGGGTTGCACCTCAATAATTCCGGTTGTTGGATTATTTTGAACCAAACTCAAATCATACGGGTTTTTTACAAAAAGTTTTTGATAACGTTGCGTTGTTTTTTTATAACGTTTATAATCTATATAATGATTGATGTGCCTGGTTTCATCGAAAGAAAAAGTATCAAATTGTACCCCAAAGGAAGGTTTGCCGTTTAAAGTGGATTGAATTTTATAAACCCCATTTTTTCCATAACTACCATCAGAAACATCGTGCGTGTGCACCCCAAAACCTATAGCTCCGTTTGCAAGTACTTTAGAGGCTAAATAACTACCGTCTTTTTGTTGCACTAAATTCACTTCAACCGGCTCTTGGGAATAATTAACAACTCCATTTTCATGCAAAGGATAAGCTAGAATTCCAAGTAAAACAGGTGGTCGCGTGTCTTTTAAAAATTGATCATATCCAAAAAGCAACGGATTTATAGTAAACTCCGTTTTAGTATCGCGAAACTCAAAATGCAAATGCGGCCCTCCGGAACCTCCTGTATTTCCTGAAAAAGCCAAAAGTTTCCCTTTTATAACCGGCAATTCATCCCGCTTGGGAAAAACATCAATTTCAAAGGATTGCAATTCATAATGTTTGGCTTTAATATACTTTTCAATTTCGGGAGATGCTTTCAACAAATGAGCATAAACGGTTGTAAAACCATTCGGATGGGTTACATAAATGGCTTTCCCATAACCAAAAGTGGCTATTTTTATTCGCGATACATAACCATCAGCCGCAGCAAAAACGCTTAAACCTTCTTGTCGGTTTGTTCTAAAATCCATGCCGGAATGAAAGTGATTGTTTCGCAATTCTCCATAAGTGCCCGAAAGCTGTAAAGGAATATCTAATGGAGATTGAAAATAATCCTTCGGGTAGCGTTCTTGTGAAAAAAGACTAAAAGATAGCGTTATAAAAAAAAACAGAACTCTCATAGAAAGGCGATTAATAAGCTAATATAGTAATTGGAACGCAAACTTACAACGGAACGTATATTTTTTTTGTAAGTATTTAATTATGTATGATTTAATTAATTTTTTAAAAAAAACTTTTTTTTATTGTATTAATCAATCAGGAATACTAAATTTGTGGATTAAGTAATGAATCAAGGCATCATATGAGTGAAATGGTTGAAATTATTGATTCGCTGGAGCGTAAACTCTTGAAAATGATTTCTAAAATAGAAAATTTAGAAGTGGTTAAACAACAGTTGCAAGACGAATTGAAAAAGGCAAACCAAGTTATTAACCAACAATCTGAAACGATTGAAGGATTAAAAAAACAATATGAAACACTAAAAGTTGCCAATTCATTATTAGGCAGTGACGAAAATAAAAGAGAAACAAAACTCAAAATAAATTCATTAATTCGTGAAATAGATTATTGTATTGCTCAACTGGCAGACTAACCAACATGAACGAAAAACTTAAAATTAAAATATCAATTGCAGATCGTGTCTACCCGCTAACGGTAGATGCTACGCAAGAAGAAGGACTTAGAAGTGCTTCCAAAAAAATTGATGTCATGATTAAACAGTTTGAAGAAAATTATGCCGTTCGTGATAAACAAGATGTGTTAGCCATGTGTGCGTTACAATTCGCTTCAAAGGTGGAACAAGAACAAATAGAAACCAATGAAGACCATGAGGAATCTTTCGAACGACTTAAAAAATTAAATGACTTAGTTTCAAAATATATTTAATATTAGATACGTTCTTATAAATACATCAAGATACTGCCTACATTAGTTTCAATTTGATAAACTCAACACTAACAATTTAGAATGAGCAAATCTTCATTACTATAGCACGCCCAGCATTGCGATTGGGATCCTTGAACAATGAGTTAGCTCAAAACTTGTCTTATCGAGTTTATGCAATCATCTAATGTAGGCTTTTTTTATATATAAACCTTAAACAAAAATGGAAACTACTTTACTATTTATTATTGGAATCGTTGGAATTATTGGTGGTTTTGCTGTGGCAAAAATCATTGAAAAAAGCAACGTTTCAAATCTTATAAAAAACGCTAAAAAAGAAGCCGCATCAATTTTAAAAGATGCAAAAATTGATGCCGAAAACATCAAAAAAGACAAACTTTTACAAGCAAAAGAAAAATTCTTAGAATTAAAATCTGAACATGAAAAGGAGATTTTAAACAAAGACAAAAAAATTGCTGAAGTTGAAAAAAGAGTTCGTGACAAAGAATCGCAAGTATCAAGCGAGTTAGCAAAAGCTAAAAAATCAGCCGACGATTTTGATGCTAAAATTGCAGATTATACCAACCGAATTGAAATTTTAGAAAAGAAACAACTGGAATTGGATAAACTCCACAAAAGCCAAGTAGAACAATTGGAGGTCATTTCAGGATTGTCTGCCGAAGAAGCTAAAGAACAATTGGTGGAAAGCTTGAAAGCAGAAGCCAAAACAAAAGCAATGGCTCACATTCAAGATACGCTGGAAGAAGCCAAACTAACAGCTCAACAGGAAGCTAAAAAAGTAATCATCAATACCATTCAACGTGTTGGGACTGAAGAAGCCGTTGAAAATTGTGTTTCGGTTTTCAATATTGAATCAGATGATGTTAAAGGTAGAATTATTGGTCGTGAAGGAAGAAACATCCGTGCGTTAGAAGCTGCAACCGGAGTTGAAATCATTGTGGATGACACACCGGAAGCTATTATCCTTTCTTGTTTTGATCCGGTTAGAAGAGAAATTGCACGATTGGCATTACATAAATTAGTAACAGACGGACGTATCCACCCGGCTCGTATTGAAGAAGTTGTGGCTAAAACAACCAAACAAATTGATGATGAAATTATCGAAGTGGGTAAACGTACCGTTATTGATTTAGGTATTCATGGTTTACATCCGGAACTGATTAAAGTAGTGGGTAGAATGAAATACCGTTCGTCTTACGGACAAAACTTGTTGCAACACTCCCGTGAAGTGGCCAAACTTTGTGGCATCATGGCCGCTGAATTAGGACTGAATGTTAAGTTAGCAAAACGTGCCGGTTTACTTCATGATATTGGAAAAGTGCCGGATACTGAAAGCGAATTACCACACGCTATTTTAGGGATGCAGTGGGCTGAAAAATATGGTGAAAAAGAAGAAGTGTGCAACGCCATTGGAGCTCACCACGATGAGATTGAAATGAAATATTTAATCTCGCCAATTATACAGGTTTGTGATGCTATTTCCGGGGCTAGACCTGGTGCTAGACGCCAAGTGTTAGATTCTTACATCCAACGTTTGAAAGATTTAGAAGCGATTGCTTTTGGATTTAATGGGGTGAAAAGTGCGTATGCCATCCAAGCCGGTAGAGAATTACGTGTAATCGTGGAAAGTGAAAAAGTCTCAGACGAACAAGCCGCTAAACTTTCTTTTGAAGTATCACAAAAAATTCAAACAGAAATGACCTATCCCGGTCAAGTAAAAATTACAGTGATTCGTGAAACCAGAGCCGTAAACATCGCAAAGTAGACGCGGTTATCGGTTATCGGTTGAAAATAAAGCTAAAAAATAATTATAATAATGACTTGCAGCAATGCAGGTCATTTTTTTTAGCCAAAGATTTGACATGAGAAAACAGAAAACAAATAACCGACAACAGACAACAGCAACTACTTCCTCGGATGAAACTGATTCACAATTTGTGTAAGGTGCTTTCTGTCTAAATGCACATAAACTTCCGTAGTGGTAATAGATTCATGTCCTAACATCAATTGAATGGAACGCAAATCGGCACCGTTTTCTAAAAGATGTGTAGCAAATGAATGACGGAACGTATGCGGACTGATGGATTTTTTTAATTCAATTTTTACAGCTAAATTTTTAATTATCGTAAAAACCATTGCTCGGGTGAGTTGCTTTCCTCTTCGATTAAGAAATAACGTATCTTCATGCCCTTTCTGAATCGTTACATGTGTTCTGACATGATTTTTATAGAGTTCAATAAACTTTTGTGTAGTTGCTCCTATTGGAACAAATCGTTGTTTGTTGCCTTTTCCGGTAATTTTAAGAAAGCCTTCTTCAAAAAACAAATCGGATATTTTGAGTGTAATCAATTCCGAAACTCGCAAACCACAGCCATAAAGTGTTTCCAACATCGCTTTGTTGCGTTCGCCTTCCGGTAAGGATAAATCAATCGCTGCAATTAAACTATCAATTTCCTGCATGGATAAAGTATCGGGTAATTTTCTTCCGGTTTTGGGTGTTTCTATTAATTCCATCGGATTGTCTTGTCGATAATCTTCAAAAATCAAATAGGTAAAAAAACTCTTCAAACCGGATATGATTCTGGCTTGCGATCGTGGGTTGACTTCTTTTGAAATGGCATAAATAAACTCTTGAAGCTGCTCTTCGGAAATGGTAATGGGATTGGTTTTTATTTCATGTATTTCTAAAAATTGAGTCAACCGTAACAAATCAAAAGAATAATTATCAATAGTATTTTTTGATAAACCTCTTTCAATTTTTAAATACGACTGAAAACTTTTAATATACGATTGCCAATTCATGAGCCAAAGTTCGCTATTTTATTGCAATAAAAAAACCACGTAAAAAATACGTGGTTTTGAATGATAGGATAATAGGTATTAAAACTTATAACCTATAGAAACTTGCAAAACATTGTTTTTTATATCTGCTGATTCTCCATCAAAATCTTTAGCTATTGAAGTCAATCCAAGTGTATAACGTGCTCCAACAGATAAATTTTCAGTAAATTTATAAGCAGCTCCGAATCCAAAACCTAAATCAATTGATTTAACTTCGTCTTTAATATCATAGGAACCTGATTCTGATTCTGTCTCTGTAACTCCATCAAAAGTTTCTCTATAGGTATATTCATAATCAACTTTTGCACTTAGTAAAAAACCAATTTGTGGCCCTGCTTCCAAGCTAAATTTATCATTAACATAATATTTTGCCATAACTGGTAAATTTAGATAACCTAATTTAAGTGTTGATTTTTCAGTTTCTGTTATGGAAAAACCATCAAAACTTTCAAAATAAGTATACTCTTGTTTTGCACCTTGCATTGAAAAAAGTAATTCCGGTTGAACAGAAAATTTATCTGTAATTTTAATTTCTGCAAAAGCACCAACATGAGCACCAAATAATGATTTCGCATCTTCAATATCTCCGGCTAAATTTGAAAGGTTCAAACCACCTTTGACACCATAAGAAACTTCTTGTGCATTACTAAAGCCGAATGCCATTAAGGCTAAAGCAGATAAGAGAATTTTTTTCATTTGTTTATTTTTAAAAATTAAAGTGTAATTATACAAAAAAAATAACACACAAATACTTACATTAAGTAAAATAATAATAATTTAACAAAAAAAAACAAATCCGCTACAAACGCAATGGTTCAGTAGCAGATTATTTAAATATGCAATATTATTTCCTAGAAAAAACGATAGCCTAAACCAACTTGAATAGCTGTATTTTGAACAGAAGCAGCACCTTCTCCATCATAAATATTGGCTAATCCCAAATTAAATCGTCCATCAATCAATAGTCCGTTTTTAAATTCATATCCCAAACCAAAACCTAAACCATAATCAAGTGTCTTTAAAGCATCTTTAAAATCGCTTTCTACAGTTGAAGTCAAAACAGACAAATACGGACCTGCTTGTAATGAAAAACCTTCGGCAACATAATATTTTGCCATCACCGGCACTTTAATATAATTTATTCCTAAATCAACATCGCCATCACCACCTTCTATACTGTACAATACTTCCGGCTGAAGATGAAATTTTTCACTAATGGAAAAATCGGCTAAAAACCCAAAATAATAGCCGGTTCTCATGTCTGCATCAGCATCACCACTAAAATTAGAAAAATTGGCTCCGGATTTAAAGCCAAAAACAGGCTCTTGCTCCTGAGCTTGAGTCCATCCAAAAACAAAAAGAGCCATAAAACAAATCATAAATTTTTTCATCGGTTTCAAATTTAAATTTAGTCAAATATAGAAGTAATTCATAAAAAAACCACGCAAATTGCGTGGTTTTTAAATAGTAATACTTATGTATTAAAATTTATAAATCAAAGAAAAATTAATATTTGTCATATCCATTGACAAACTAAAAGTATCCATTGACTCTGCTCCATCAAAATCAAATTTTGAACTTGAGTATCCTAACATCCCTAAAGAAGCTTGAGCAGCAAAGTTAGAGTTAAAGAAATAATTAATACCTGGTGATAATGAAACTGAGAAAGTTTTTAAATCAATAGTTTCTCCATCTCCAATTTTATTAACACCATAACCTACACCTAAACCTGCAAATAAAGAAAATCTATCCGCTGGTGTGAAAAAGTATTTTCCGCCAACTGCAAATGCAAATCCTTTAGCTTCTATATCCATAGTTTCACCATCGAATTCCATACCCATAGTTTGTTTTGTCAAAGATATTGCACCTTCTAAAGCAATGTTTTCAGTTAAAAAATAACCTACTCCTGGAGTAAATGCATATCCATCAGATTTAATGTCTCCCATTTTAGTAGAATTAAAACCAAGTGATCCTGAAACATAAAGATCTCCTTTTGAGAAACCTGAATCTGCTGAAGTTTCTTGAGCATTAGCAAAACCTAGTGCAAGTACTGCTGCTACTGATAAAATAATTTTTTTCATTTTTTATATTTTAAAAATTTTAAGGTGCAATACTACAAAAAAAAAACAAATTCCTACAGTTTTTATTCTCAATTATAATATTATACTTAAAAATACTTTTAAATTGAATTGCATATAAATTTTACAATAAAAAGAGTTTCATAAAAAAAACCACGCCAGAGCGTGGTTTTTAGTATATTCATTTTAAGAATTAGAACCTGTAACCTAGACCAACTTGAAAATTAGTAGTTTTTAATTCAAAACCATTAACATCACTAATGTCAGACAACCCTAAATTATAACGAGCATCAAAAAATACACCAATAGGCAACTCGTAAGCAGCACCAAAACCTAAACCAAAATCCATTGACTTTGTAACTTCATCTAACCCATCATCAGCACTTACTTTAAAACCAATAGATGGACCAGCTTGTAAATTAAATCCCTCAGCTACATAATATTTAGCCATAATTGGAATTCTTACAAATGACATTTCTGCATCTTTAGCTCCTTCCATAGAATACAATAACTCTGGTTGAACATGGAATTTCTCAGAAACTGCAAAATCAACTAAACCTCCAATGTAGAAACTAGTTAAACCGTCAGAATCTACATCTCCTGTAAAGTTTGAAAAGTTAGCTCCTGCTTTCACACCAAATTTGATGTCTTGTGCATTAGCAGTTCCAAAGGCTACAACTGCTAAAATTGATAACATAATTTTTTTCATTTTTTAATTGTTTTAAAATTAGTAAAACAAATATAATTCTTATTAAAAGAGCAGATTTGTTGACAATATTGCAGTTTTCAACAACTTTATTAACAATTATGTTTTAAGCAACAGCGAATAATGTAATTTTATTAAAATTTGGTCGTTATTACACTATGCAACAAAATAAATCTTAAATTATGAAAAACATTTTTTTAATCTGTAGTATAGCACTTTTGATGCATGCTACTTCAAACGCTCAATTTTTAAAATTCGGACTTAAAGCCGGGGCTAACTTTGCAAGCTTAGATGGTGATGGAGTAAGTGGTTTAGATACCTACACCAGTTTTCATTTTGGTGGATTGGTAGAATTTAAAGTATTGGAAAACTTATCCATCCAACCCGAAGTTTTGTACTCCTCACAAGGTGCTAAAGTAAACGAAGAGAATATTAAAGACATTAACTTCAACTACATTACCGTTCCGGTTTTAGCCAAAATCTATTTAATTTCTGAAAAATTAAGCTTAGAAGCCGGTCCGCAGTTCTCGTTTTTAATGAATGACAATCTTAATGACCAATTGGAATCCAAATCATTTGACTTTGCGGCGGTGGGCGGCCTTGGTTTACAAATTACCGATAATGTATTTGTGCAAGGAAGGTACGTTTTAGGTCTTACCGATACAACCAGCAATGCTGAAATTAAAAACAGGGTTATTCAAGTTTCTGTAGGTTACCGATTTTAATAGATTTAATAGGAATAAGAAAGGCTGTGAAATTTCACAGCCTTTACTTTTTTATTTTAATTGGAAACTTTTGAAGTAACCACCCCTCCTTTGGCACTATTAACTTCTACAGTGGCTCCAGTAGGATTTCCTTTTACTATCCAGCGAACCTTAATATTGCCCATTCCCCTGATGGTTGGCACTTGAATGGAAGCAGGTTGAAACTGCTGTTCTGTAAATAAATTTAAATCTTCATTTTCAACCGTCATGCCGGCAATAACATTGGCTCCTTTTAAGGTAATCGCGTTAGGACGTTCTATTTTATTATTCACATCAAAAGTAGAATGTGTCGGTATCACTCGTGTGTTCATGATTGTTGCTGTTACGGCTGTAATGTCTCCCGAAAGCTGCTCCGTTTTGATGTCAACTATTTCCAATTTTGGTGTTTGATACGCATGATAAAGCGTAAAAGCCATATTTCTGTGTGCGTCTTCTTGCAACATAAAACCCGGATGGTTTCTGATGTAATTCTTCTTTGGCCCGCCTATTTCTATATCTCCAAATTGCGGATGCTTGAATGGTTTCCATTCTACATAACCATCCCCAAACAACAAATATTTATCAAATTCATTGAATTCATCATTATCCCATCTTCCCGTGGCTGCTTTTTGATTGAATAATTTATAAGAAGTCATCAACTCATTACTAAAAGTAAAGATACCACGTGTTAAACACAAAAAGTCGATTTCTCCTCCATATACGGTATACAAATCTTTGTATAACACAAAATAATTATAACCCGGAATCATACGCTCGCCTAATTTGCCAATTACATCATAAGCCGCAACATCTTCTCTACTAAACAATCCTTCATCTTCTGCGGCACCGGGACCTCGTAAAAACATACCACCATAGTTGTGATAACTTTGAGCTCCTGCAATATTCGGATGGTTAACCACAAAATCTTTTACAGCTCTCGTTTCAGGTAAAGTTCCCGGATAAAACAATGCTCCTCGTTGCACATAATCCGGTTGCCAATTCCAAGCCCAATCCCGGTTAGGATCATAAGTCCCTTCGCCATCTTCGTTTACTAAACCATCACCATCGTTGTCTATCCCCTCATAACCCAACATTTCATAATCTCCCATTTCATCGCCGCGAAGCATAATCATTCTGCTAGGGTATTTTGGATCTATTTTCCAACGACCGGTTTTCGATTTTCTTCGCATCATAACAATGTTACCATCACCATCTAAATCATCCAACAAATCTTCGTTTACCAATCCGTCGCCATCATTATCAAAAGGACGCATTCCCGAACGCGAAGTATTGGAATTATTGGGTTTGTAAATAAAATGTTCTCTGGAATCCGGACTAATTGTTGGAAGTATATAAAACACTTTGTCTTTTAACAAACGATTGATAAATGGAATGGTTTGAAAACTTTCTGCCAAATACCAAGCCGTATACATGGAAACCTCAACGCCTTGTAATTCATTGGCATGAATTCCTCCATCAATATAAAATGCCGGTTTTTCTTTTTCTTTTCCGGTTTTTGTATCGGTAATAGTCAAAGCCCAAATATCGCGGCCTTCAAAAGATTTTCCTATAGAAGAAACCGAAACCAAATTGGGATAGGCTTTGGCTAAATCGTTGCAAAATTTGGTGATTTGTGCATAATCGTGATAACGGTCCCACGACATTCTCACTTTCGGATTGGCCGGCGAACCGATAGCTCGCATGCCATTCAAATCTTCGGGTGCAATTTCTTTGTTTTGAGCCATTGTAGCACTAAAAACTACTAAACTGACGAAACGTATTATGTATTTTTTCATTTGACTTTCTTTTACTTCAATTCAACAATTAGCTCTTTTATTCCTGCTGTAGCACATCCGGTTAAAATGGTAATTTTACCCGACCCGGAAACCAACCAGGTATAAGTTTCAGATTCATCCGCCTGCAAGGCATCTCGCAAAGCTATTTTTCTACCTGAAATCATGGTTTGCCCTTTGTTTAACTTCAATTCGGTTTTCATGCGAGAAGTAAATCGAACTTTATCCCCAATGGAAGCATAGGTAGGCAATAACCCTTTGTTAGCCACAGTTACCGTTACACGGAACAAATCATTTTGAACTTTTTCAACTAAAGGAGGTGTTGTTTCAATTTTTGGCATAGCTTCTATAAGCGATGCTATGAAAACAACATGTTTAGCAACTACCGGTTCCAAATAAGATACCGGAGGATTCAGCATAGCATAAGGCACTATGCCGCCTACTTCCACTTTTTGATTGGGGAAATCAGGATGCTTGACCGTGGTCCATTCCGCAAATACTGGCTTGACTTGTTCTTTATCAGCCCATTTTAAAAATTGCAATTCTGGGTTTACTTCTTCCTTTTCGCCTTTTTTAGGAAGCTCTGCTTTTGTTTCGGTGGAATCTTTCTTCACCACTTCCTTCGGAATCCACCACCCCGGAGTCGAAAAACTGAACTTTCCGGCATGATAATAGGCCGTTTGAGCAAAATTCCCTTTGGTCATAGGCGTTTTTGGCCCGTCTTTGATTCCTGCTTTGTCGGTGTAGAGTTTGGAGACTTGCTCTGCGGCTTTGACATCGTTTTCCAACCAACCTTTTACAATTCGGGCTGAAGCCAATTTGGAATCAAACTTTGGTGCTTCTGATAAGTTATTAGACAAACCAAAAGTAACCACTCCATAAATGGAAGGAGTGGTATATAAAAAATCAAGCAACGCTCGTACTTCGGGTTCTGAAGCCACATAAACACCGGCACCGGCTTCAAATGCCGGATAATCAAAAGTGAAGTTTTTGTCTATGTTGACACCCGCAGAACTGTCTTCGTTAAATTTTCCGTCTTTATCATTATCAATCCCTTCAGTAAGCAATTTATACTTTCCTACTTGATTTTTTGAAGGATTTGCTTTTACTAACAATCGGGAATCTTCACTACTAACAATATGAGTTCCGTCAATGCTTTCAATTCGCATTTGCGTAATCCAACCGTCACTATTTAAATCTTCAAATGGGTCTTCACCTATTTTTCCGTCGCGATCATCATCCGTTGGAGTTGCATTTCCACTGCGTGCTACTTTTACTTTTGCAAAAAAAGAAGCCATAGCATCCGGACTTACTGAAGGTATGATATAAATGGTTTTGTCTGAATAAAGTGGCTTGTTTTGAAGCAGTTGTTCAATCAACTTCACTGCTATTTGCGTTCCGGCTTGGTGCTTGCCGTCAATTCCGGCTGTAATAAGCAGAGCTGGTTTTGGCGTTTTAGACTCAGAAAGAGTGACCAACCAAATGTCTTTATTGCCACTACTCTTTCCGATTGATTTTAAGTTTACAGAACTGTTTTTCGACGCAAGCTCTTTTAATTTTTTAGTGAGATTATCATACGTGAGATAATCATTTTGTGCATGCAAAAAAAACACAGACAACAAAACAAGTAAGGTTAGTTTTAATTTCATTGATTTTTGTTTAGTTAAAGGCTAAAATTAAGTTTTCAGCCAATAATAAATGTTAATATTAAATTAATATTGTAATTTATCTTTCAGGTTTTTTGATACTTTTACTTAAAATCAAACAAAATGCGGATTATAATTATTAACGGCCCCAATCTAAACCTTCTCGGAAAAAGAGAACCTGATGTTTATGGCACGGCTACTTTTGAATCATTTTTTAAAACGCTTCAAGAAAAATTCAGTGACGTGACACTTGACTATTTTCAGAGTAATATAGAAGGGGAACTGATTACTAAAATACAGGAAGCAGCTGCCACTTTTGATGCAATAATTCTGAATGCTGCAGCTTATACGCATACTTCTGTTGGTATTGGTGATGCCGTCAAAGCCATCGAAATTCCGGTAATTGAAGTGCATATTTCCAACACTTTTGCCAGAGAATCTTTCAGACAC
The DNA here is from genome assembly GCF_002428305.1 of Flavobacterium sp. UBA6135. GTDB lineage: Bacteria > Bacteroidota > Bacteroidia > Flavobacteriales > Flavobacteriaceae > Flavobacterium. The sequence goes on from NZ_DIVJ01000037.1 coordinate 72,296, forward strand.
CAATCCTATATTGCTCCAAATGCCAAAGGAATTATTGTTGGTTTTGGGCTACAAAGTTATTCACTCGCCATTCAAAGCTTGATTAATAAAAACTAACTTATCGTAATGATACTATACACTTCAAATTCTAATTTTCTGAAATCTATTTTTCTATTCTTTTTAATTTTTACAACAAGTTTTGAATCTTTTGCACAAATAAAAGGCACCGTTAAAGATGTTAACGGACAACCACTTGCTTTTGTAAATATTTATATTGAAAACACATATATCGGAACTACTTCAAACGAAAAAGGTCACTATGAATTGAATACTCAAAGCTTAGAAAAAGTCCCTCTAATTTTTCAATACCTTGGATTCAAAACGCAAAAACACATTTTAGAAGTCAGCAAAATACCCTTAGAATTTGATGTAGTGCTTATTGAAGAAAACTACAACTTGAGTGAAGTAGTCATAAGTTCAAAAGAAAACCCGGCAAATCCTATTATTAGAAGTGCAATAGCCGCAAGAAAATCAAATTCAGATAAAACCGGAAGATTTACAGCCGATTTTTATTCGAAAGGGATATTCAAATTGAAAAATGCTCCTAAAAAAATATTAGGTCAGGAAATTGGCGATTTTGACGGTGCATTAGATTCTACCGGAACCGGTATCATTTACCTCTCTGAAACGGTTTCAAAAATTACATTTGAAAAGCCGGACAACCTAAAGGAAAAAATCATTGCTTCAAAAATCAGCGGAAACAATAACGGATTTAGTTATAATACGGCTCAAGGAACACGTTTTGATTTTTATGAAAATACAGTTGAACTGGGAGCAAAACTCATATCGCCAATCGCGGATAATGCCTTCGGATATTATAAATATACCTTGGAAGGAACCTTTTATGATGAATACAATCATCTGATTAATAAAATAAGAGTAACTCCGCGTCGGGATGTTGAACCTGTTTTTGAAGGCACCATTTTTATTGTGGAAGATTCTTGGGCAATTTATGGTATTGATTTAAAAATCAAAGGCTATCGAATGAAACAGGAATTTGTGGATGTGATGACGCTTAAACAAAACTTCAGCTTCAATCAATCCAATAAAATTTGGGCAAAAAACATTCAAACTTTAGCCTTCGATGCAGGTGCCTTCGGAATTATTTTCAATGGAAAATTTACACACGTTTTCAGTAATTATGATTTTAAAGAAAGTTTTGAAAAGAAAACATTTTCGAGAGAAATTTTAAGTTTTGAAGACCAAGCCAATAAAAAGGAAACTGCATATTGGGACGAAAAAAGACCGGTGCCGTTAACAGAGGAAGAAGTGTCAGATTATACTAAAAAGGATAGTATACAAATGCTTCGCAAATCCAAACCGTACTTAGATTCGATCGATGGAAAAAACAATAAATTCAAAATTCAAAAACTGCTCTCAGGGTATTCTTTTCAAAACTCAGAAAAAAATTGGCGGATAAATTATGAAGGACTCATAAAAATTCCTCATTACAATACCGTTCAAGGTTGGCACTTGTCATCTGGGATTTCCTATACAAAAAGAAACGAAGACGATCGAAAGTTTACCACTTTTGGAACTCGATTCAATTATGGGTTTGCTGAAAATAAACTAAGACCCACTGTCTTTTTCAGAAGCAGACTAAACGCCAAAACAAACAGCTTTATAAACATTACTGCCGGTAAAGAAGCAGTCCAATTTAATCAAAATAACCCCATTACAAAACTGGGAAATTCTTTGGTAAGTCTTTTTCTTAAAGAAAATTACATGAAATTGTTTGAAAAAAACTTTACTGCTGCAAGCTATAGCCAAGAAATCATAAACGGTTTTTATGCTAGTGCTGCAATTGAATACTCTGAACGCAAACCGCTATTCAACTCTACCGATTTTGTGATTCTAAAAAATGACAAAACCTTTACCTCTAACAATCCGTTGGATCCCGAAGATTTTGTTAATCCGGGAATTGAAAAACACAATTTGATAAAAGCGAATCTAAATACTAGAATAAATTTTGGGCAAAAATACCTTTCCAGACCGGATGGAAAATACAATATTTCTAATGACAAATACCCTACGCTGTTTTTTGGCTATGAAAAAGGATTTGCAGGAAATGAATCAAAATACAATTATGATTTTATTGCCTCTAGAGTGTTCTACGAACAATCCTTTTCAAACAAAGGAACTTTTGCTATTAACCTAAAGGGAGGAAAGTTTTTTAATGCCGATGAAATCTCATTTGTGGATTACAAACATTTTAATGGCAATCAAATCATTATCAGTTCAGATAATCGGTATCTAAATGTATTCAATCTATTGCCTTATTATACGAACAGCACCAATGATAGCTATATAGAAACTCACATAGAACACAATTTTGATGGTTTTATCATGAACAAAATTCCGTTGCTCAACAAACTAAAATCTACCTTAATTCTTGGGTACCACCAATTGGCTACTCCTGAAAATAAACCCTATCGCGAGTTTAGTATTGGGTTGGATAAATTAGGTTTTGGAAAATTCAGAATGCTCCGTTTAGATTATGTTCGATCCTATAATGGAAGTTCATTTGGCACCGACGGTATCTTGTTCGGATTGCAACTTCTGAGTGTATTGGAATAAACCCGTGATAAAATAACAAAAAAAGAAAATAGTGGAACTGTTTTTGATACAATTCACGAAATTTTAAAAATAATAACCAATGAAAAAAATGTATCTTTTAGTGTTGTTACCTTTCATCACTTTGGCTCAAGAAAATGAAGAAAAAAAATTCACCGGAGAAATCAAATCCAATCTTTTTGATTTAGTGGTTGGAAAATCATTCAATTTAGGTTACGAACATTTTTTAAAAGGCAATCAAGCAGTGCAATTTGATGTAACCTTGTTTGACACCTATTCCTATCTTGATGCAGGGTATATGGAAAAAAACAATTTAATGGGTTTTCAGGCTTCTTATAACATCTATTTCTCAAAAAATAAAGAGCACCATGGCTTTGTTTTTTATCCCTTTGTAAAGTACAGAACAGGAACACAAGAAATAGAAGATTACTATTTCTATGATGGCAGTACAGGTAACTATGTTTTAGTTACAAGAGAGTATGATTTATCAGGGCTTGAAGCGGGTTTTGGTATGGGTCACAAATGGCTTTTTAACGATAAAATCAGCTTAGGTGTTGGAGCCCAATTGGGTAGAAATTTTTCTAACGACAAAGATTTTAGAGACAACTATTCCGAAATCGATTTTAAAGCAAATGTTACTTTAGGATATCGATTTTAAAATAGAATACAAATCACAATAAAAAAACCCCGATTCAGAAATGAGTCGGGGTTTTGTTGTAATTAAACACGAACAATATGAGCTCCAATTGCTCGTAAACGTTCATCTATTCTTTCGTATCCTCTGTCTATTTGTTCGATATTTTGAATGGTACTGGTTCCCTTTGCAGATAATGCCGCAATCAATAAAGAGATTCCGGCTCTGATGTCCGGAGATGACATCACCGTGGCTTTCAATTGCGATTGAAAATTATGTCCAATAACCGTAGCACGATGCGGATCACATAAAATTATTTTGGCTCCCATATCAATCAATTTATCCACAAAAAACAAACGACTTTCAAACATTTTTTGATGAATCAACACATCGCCTTTGGCTTGTGTGGCAACCACCAATACAATACTCAATAAATCAGGAGTGAATCCGGGCCAAGGTGCATCAGCAATGGTAAGTATGGAACCATCAATATCGGTTTTTACTTCATATCCGTTTTTGTGTTCCGGTATATAAATATCATCGCCACGACGTTCTAACGTAATTCCTAATTTCCTGAAAACATTAGGAATAACTCCTAAATTATCCCAGCTTACATTCTTAATAGTGATCTCACTTCGAGTCATTGCTGCTAGGCCAATCCAACTTCCAATTTCAATCATATCAGGCAAAATACGATGAGTACAACCCCCCAAAGATGCAACTCCTTCAATAACCAATAAATTAGAACCCACTCCGCTAATTTTTGCTCCCATAGAATTTAACATGGAACACAATTGCTGTAAATAAGGCTCACATGCGGCATTGTAAATAGTGGTTTTGCCTTCTGCTAAAACTGCTGCCATCACAATATTTGCTGTTCCGGTTACAGAAGCTTCATCAAGCAACATATAAGCTCCTTTCAAACGACCACTGTTTTCAACTCCATAAAAATGGTCTTCTCGGTTGTAACGAAACTTAGCACCTAAATTGATGAATCCTTCAAAATGGGTGTCCAACCTTCTTCTTCCAATTTTATCTCCACCCGGTTTCGGAATGTATCCTTTTCCAAATCGAGCCAATAAAGGCCCCACAATCATGATGGAACCACGCAATGAACCGCCTTCCTTTTTGAAAGCTTCGGTTTCTAAATAACCTACATTCACTTCATCAGCTTGAAAGGTGATGGAACCCGGACCGTTTTTTTGCATTTTAACACCCAAATTACCTAATAAAGTAATGAGTTTGTTTACATCAATAATATCTGGTATATTGGTTATAGTGACTTTTTCAGGGGTTAATAAAACCGCACACAAAATTTGTAATGCTTCATTTTTTGCTCCTTGTGGCGTGATTTCACCTTTTAACTTGTGACCGCCTTCAATTTTGAAAGTTCCCATAGATTTACTCCCGATTTATGATGTTTTGTTGTTGGTTCCCGGATTGTTATTTTTCTTGAAAGGCTTTGCCTTTATGATTTTCTTTTTAAAAGAAGTATTGCTTTGAATTTTTGGATTGGAAGGCATATTTTTATTTGAGACTTTCTTATTGGTTCGCATCAAATCTGTAGTATGTAACAATTCTTCTGAAGTGTCATGAAGGTTAATCTTCCCACCTGAAAGTTCTACCAGATGATCAAAAATTGCCTTGTCTTCAACGGTGTCTTTATTCCAACTCAAATACGACTTCTTCATGTGATTGGCAATCACTTTTATTAAAGCACTTTTTAAATCACCATCTTCCCAACTGTTGGCTACATCAATCATGTACTTGATGTTGTTACCATAAAAACGGTATTTCGGATTTTTTTGAGGATAATCCAATCGCTCCGGTTTCAGATTAATCACTTCTCTGGTTGGAATCGGATACGGACTGTCAACTTCCAATTTGAAATCAGACATGATAAAAAGTTGATCCCATAACTTGTGCTGAAAATCAGGTACATCTCGCAAATGCGGATTCAAGCCTCCCATTACTTTGATGATATAACGAGCCGCTTTGTTGCGTTGTTCTCTATCCTCAATTTGTGATGCTTGATCTATTAATTTTTGCAAATGCCTTCCATATTCAGGAATCATTAAATGCGTTCGCTCTGCATTGTATTCCAATACATGAACAATATCGTTTGCTTGCTTATTGGTATTCATAGGTCGTAATTATAAGGAAATTATGCCTTCAATGGTAGAAACAGTTTGGTATTTCTCAATCACATGATCAGGACTTTGCATTTCAACATTTATGGAAATACTGGTAAACTTTCCGTTTTTTGATTGTGTTGTTCGAATTACAGCTCCCAAATTATCAAATGCTGCTTCAACTTCTACTATCTTACTTTTATCAGTTGGAACAATAAATTTGAATAAATAAAGGCCAGGCCAATCGGAAGTTGTTTGTAATTCTTGTTTTAAACGCTCATAAAACGCTGCTGTCTTTTCATCCATCATAGTAACAATTATACGCAAATATACAGTAATGATTTAATAAACAAAGGGTCACTTTTTTGAATTGTGATTTTTTATGATTTTTTCATGGTTTTTTTTGTAATGTTTCTCTGAAAAGGGGCAAATGAACAACCTACCAATTACTATCTTGTAATATTTGTAGCTACTATCTAAAAAGGTTTTGAATAACTAATGTTGAAAAAATAGTTGCTATTAAACAAATTGTTTCTCTATTTTTGTTCACTTCTTTTTCTTTTGAAATGCAACCAAAAATAATTGTTATAACCGGTGGGCCGGGAACAGGTAAAACAACTTTAATTAACCAATTGATTAAAGAGGGACATATTTGCTACCCTGAAATTTCAAGAGATATTACCGAAGATGCCAGAAAAAAAGGAATCGACCAACTTTTTTTAAATAACTCCCTTTTATTTAGCGAACTGCTTCTTGAAGGTAGAAAAAAACAATTTGAAACAGCAGTGTCAGAAAAAGCTCCTGTCATTTTTTTAGATAGAGGCTTGCCGGATGTTTTGGCCTACATGCATTATATTGGCGATAGCTATCCAAGTTCATTTAACGACAGTTGCAAAGAATTACGCTATTCAAAAGTGTTTTTATTACCCCCTTGGGAAGAAATTTATACTTCGGACGAATACCGCTATGAAAACTTTGAACAAGCCAATTTAATCTTCAACCACTTGAAAGAAACCTACGAAGAATTTGGCTATAATCTCATTGAAGTCCCAAAAGATTCGATAAATAAGAGAATTCTCTTTATCTTAGATGAAATTTCTAAGGAATAAGATGTCGAAAAGTCTTGAAGTACTAAAAAAATATTGGGGTTTTGATTCGTTTAGAAAACCACAAGATGAAATTATCGCCTCTGTTTTAGCGGGACATGATACATTTGCTTTATTACCAACAGGAGCAGGCAAATCTATTTGTTTTCAAGTGCCAACACTGGTAACCGACGGTTTGTGTTTAGTCATTTCCCCGCTCATCGCTTTGATGCACGATCAGGTAGAGAATCTAATGAAACGCAACATCAAAGCAATGGCTCTCACAGGCGAACTTTCAACCGATGACATCATTACATTATTGGATAATTGTGTTTATGGCAATTACAAATTTTTATACTTATCTCCCGAACGACTTCAGCAAGATTGGGTGTTGGAAAAAATAAAAAACTTGCCTCTCACACTCATTGCTATTGACGAAGCTCACTGCATTTCGCAATGGGGACACGATTTCAGACCGGCCTATTTGAAATGCAATTTACTCAAAGCATTTTTTCCAAAAGTGCCGTTTATTGCTTTAACTGCCACCGCAACGGAACGTGTTAAAAAAGATAGTATTGAAATTTTGGAACTAAACAACCCCAATTTTTTTCAAATTTCTTTTGCAAGAGAAAATATCAACTATGCTGTGATTGAAACAGAAGATAAATTTTTTCAAATCGAACAATTGTTGAAAAACAAATTGGAACCGGCAATAGTTTATGTCAGAAACAGAAAAATGTGCCATGAAATTTCAGACCAATTAAATCAGTTGGGGTTCAAAGCTACTTTCTATCATGGTGGCCTACAAAAATCAGTGAAAGAAAAAAACCGATTAAAATGGATGAAGGAAGAATCACCTATTATGGTAGCAACAAACGCTTTTGGAATGGGGATTGACAAACCGAATGTAAAAACAGTCATCCACATTCAAATTCCTGAAAATTTAGAAAACTATTATCAGGAAGCCGGACGCGTTGGTCGAGATGGTAAGCAATCGGTAGCAGCTTTATTGTATCATCCTTCCGATGTTCTGACTGCTAGAAAACAATTTTTAAACAATTTACCCGACATCGATTTTGTAAAAAAAGTATACGTAAAATTGTGTTCCTATTTTCAAATTGCTTACGGAGAGGGACTTTACGAACAGTTCAATTTAAATTTAAATCAGTTTTGTGTAAAATATGAGTTGCCAATAAACAAAACTTACAACAGCATTCAATTTTTGGATAGGCAAAGCATTTTGACTTTCAAACAAGAATACTCAGAAAAAGTGAGCATTCAATTTTTAATTGAAAGTAAAGAAGTCATTCGGTTCATAAGTTTAAATTCAGCCTATGAGCCTATAATAATGGCAATTTTAAGAACCTATCCCGGAATTTATGATAGGCCTACTGCTATAAATTTAGCTTTAGTCGCAAAAAAAGCCGCATGTGACGAAAATAAAATTGAAGAAGTTTTGACTGTTCTAAATAACAAAGAAATTATTACATACAAAGCCAAATCAAACGATGCTACCATCATTTTTAACGAAGTTAGAGAAGATGATCGTACAATAAATCGCGTTAGTAAACATTTGACTGCTCAAAATAAAGTAAAACAACACCAATTGGAAGCTGTTTTAAATTACATCTCAGACAAATCTACTTGCAAACAAAAGTTGATATTGCAATATTTTGGGGAATCTTATTCAAAAAATTGTGGTAAATGCACTACTTGTTTGTCAAAAAAAACAACGATTGGTCTCGATTCATCTGTATCGCTAATTCTGGAAGAACTTGGAACACATCCTCTAACATCAAGAGAATTACTCTTAAAAACACATTTAAATGAGCAAGAACTTCTAAAAATCCTCCGGGAACTTTTAGATTCAAATAAAATTAAAATCAATACTAACAATAAATTCTCAATTCAATAAAATGGAAAAACTAAAAATTGTTTTCATGGGAACTCCTGAATTTGCAGTAGGAATTTTAGATACTATAATAAAAAATAATTTTGACGTAGTGGGAGTAATCACTGCTCCTGACCGACCTGCCGGAAGAGGTCAAAAAATAAAATTCGCTGCCGTAAAAGATTTTGCTTTGAAAAAAGGACTGCCCATCTTACAACCAACTAACCTGAAAGATGAGGCCTTTTTATCCGCTTTAAAAGCTTTAAATGGCAATTGCCAAATTGTAGTGGCTTTTAGAATGCTACCGGAAGTAGTTTGGAAAATGCCAAAATATGGTACAATAAATCTTCATGCATCACTTCTACCCAACTATAGAGGAGCTGCTCCTATCAACTGGGCTATTATTAATGGCGAAACTGAAACCGGTGTTACTACTTTTTTTATTGATGAAAAAATTGACACTGGGGCAATGATACTTAATGCCAAAACTACAATACTGGAAAATGAAAATGCGGGACAACTTCACGATCGCTTAATGGCTTTGGGAAGTGAAACAATGATTGACACACTTCACTTAATTGAAAAGGGTAAGGTGCAAACTACTATACAAACCGAAAATCCAAATCAAAAAACGGCTTATAAATTGAATCGCGATAATTGTAAAATTGATTGGAAGCAATCAGGCGAGCAAATTGTCAATTTAATTAGAGGGTTGAGCCCCTACCCCACTGCATGGTGTCTCTTTAAAGATAACAACCAAGAATGGAACGTGAAAATTAATAAAGCCTCTTTTGAAAGGGAGATACACGATTTTAAAATTGGACAAATTATAACTTCAAAAAAAGAATTGAAAATTGCCGTAAAAGAAGGGTTTGTTAAAATTATAGAAATTCAATTTCCGGGTAAGAAAAACATGGCTGCGGCTGAATTGTTGAACGGATTGCTGTTTTCCTCAAATGCTATTGCCGTGTGAGAGGCTTGAAACACTGATTTTTTGACACAAAAACCGATAAAGAACACCTCTTTATCAACAAAAAACCAAAGTTATCAACATTACTGACGAAAAATGACGAAAATCCTTGTGCGGTAAGGAATTCCTATTAAATTTGTTACTATTAACATAATGTTTAACCAAATTAAATAACTTTTATTATGAACAAATCAGAATTAATTGATGCTATTGCTGCAGATGCAGGAATTACAAAAGCTGCTGCTAAATTAGCTTTAGAATCTTTTTTAGGTAACGTTGGAAAAACTTTGAAAAAAGGTGGTAGAGTATCATTAGTAGGTTTTGGATCTTGGTCAGTTTCTAAAAGAGCTGCTAGAGACGGAAGAAACCCACAAACTGGTAAAACAATCAAAATCGCTGCTAAAAACGTAGTAAAATTTAAAGCAGGTGCAGAATTAGAAGGATCTGTAAACTAGTTTCTTTAATTCATATACTTTAAAAGCCACGCCAAAAGCGTGGCTTTTTTGTTATAAATTTTGATTTCAAACTTTTTTTTTATTAATTTTACTACTTATTGCCTTAGTATGATTACAGAAAAACTTAAAAAAGGTCAACTGCTCATCGCAGAACCCTCCATATACGGTGATGTTTCATTCAATCGTTCCGTAGTCTTATTGGCCGACCATAATAATGAAGGCTCTGTTGGTTTTATACTAAACAAACCTTTAGAATATACTATCAATGATTTGGTTCCTGAAATTGAAGTGGAATTCAGCGTTTTTAATGGCGGCCCTGTAGAACAAGACAATTTATACTTCATACACAATATCCCGGATTTAATATCTGATAGTATCGAAATTTCAAATGGTATCTTTTGGGGAGGCAATTTCGAAACTACAAGAGAATTATTAAATAAAGGGGTTATCAAAAAAGACAACATTCGTTTTTTTCTAGGCTATTCCGGTTGGGATGCCCTGCAACTTGAAACAGAAATGCAAGCCAATTCATGGATTGTTAGAGATAACAATTATAAAAACGCTATTTTCAGAAAACCAACCGTTGATTTTTGGAAAGATCAAATTTTTGAATTAGGAGGTGATTATGTAATCTGGTCTAATGCCCCAGAAAACCCAATGCTTAACTAACTTGAATCAAAGCATTCAATTGGCCTACCAAAAGGGAACCAACAGTACTTTCATAGGTCTTCTTTCTATATTTTGTGATGGATTGGACGCCGTGTATCACATTCGTCAAAAACAACTCATCCGCCTTTTGCAAATCAAAAGGGGAAATAGGAGCTTCAACCAACTTTAATTCCTCATTCTTCTCAATTAATTGCATAACTTGTTTTCGCATAACTCCGTTTAAACAACCTTCACTCAATGGTGGAGTTGTAATGGTCGAACCAAACCGCATAAACAAATTACCACTAATACCTTCTGTTACATTTTTGGATTCATTGATTAGCAAACAAGAATCAAAACCATTTTCTTGAGCAAATACCGACGCCAAAACCTGAATGGTTTTAGAAGTTGTTTTTAAAGTAGACAACAAATGATTGGAAACATGAAAATCTTTAAAAAGTTCAACTTCAAATGACCTATTTGACGATTGATATAAGGTCGCTCCAATCGGATTCGCTTGAATAACATACGATATTGTGGAAACGTCAGGTGCATAATAACCCCCATCATTGCGGTATACCGTAAAACGAATTCTACAACTTGTTAACCTGTTCTCTTTGGCTAGATTTAATATTTCTTGTTCCAAAAATTCCATCGTAAAGTGCATAGGAATCTTCATTCGTAGTATTCGCATGGAAGACATCAACCTAAAATAATGCGATTCTAAAAATAAAATTTTGGAATCAACAATTTTTAAGGTCTCAAATACACCATCGCCATATAAAAAAGACCGGTTGTTTGCTAAAATAAAATCAGATGTAACTAAAACGCCATTGTGGTTAATCATAAAAAAAGCCCTGAAAAATTCAGGGCAAATATAAGGCTTTCTATAGTTTTATTAAACAGATCCTATAACATGTTTTAAATCTGAAATTTGATTTTCCCACAATAACTTGGATTCTTCCAATTCATCTTCTACAGAAAAATCAGTAACTACTAAGGATACATCTTTCGTAATCTCATCTTCCATAATGCGAAGTTCAAAATAATATTCAGTGTCTTTGTCATTCTCATCCAACCACTTAAACTTAATTCGCTCTCCCGATTTCTTGGAAGCCAAACGGGCTTTCTCCTTAGAATCATTCCATATAAAGGTAAAAAACTCTCCCCTTGAATTAACATTGTCAGCAAACCATTCAGATAACCCCGATGGTGTAGATATATATTGATATAATAATTGTGGCGATGAATTAATAGGGAATTCTATCTCGTAACGTACTTTTGAACTCATGTATTAAATTTTTTGGAAATATATTGAATATTGTGCCAAAAAACAAAAGGTTTTTGCAAATAAAATTTTTTATAAAATTATATTTGCAGCCTTTAATATTAATTATATATTTGCACCCGCATTGAACAAGCACTGCTTGAGCTTATTTTTGCAAGGTAGCTCAGTTGGTTAGAGCGTTGGATTCCTATCCGCCCAGGCAGACCCGAGTTCAAATAAATTAAATAAAATAAGGCGAGGTAGCTCTCCCGACATTTTCGATAGGTTAGAGCATTAAATTAATATATGGCGAGGTAGCTCAGTTGGTTAGAGCGTTGGATTCATAACCCAAAGGCCACGGGTTCAAATCCCGTCCTCGCTACTAAAGTCCCTGAAATTTCAGGGACTTTTTTTTATATTTACTATATGGGATACATAGTTTATATTTTATTCTCAGAAAAACACAACAAAACCTACGTGGGACTCACCTCATCATTAATTCAAAGATTTAAAAGTCATAATGAACTGGCTACAAAAGGATACACTATTAAATTTCGTCCTTGGAAAGTAATCTATTTAGAAGTGTATAACTCAAAAACCGAAGCAATGACTCGTGAAAAATGGTTTAAAACTTCAACTTTTAATTACAAAAATCATATCCTTTTCCCTAATAGCTAATCAAATATTTTCCGAAGAAAAGTGCATTGGATTCCTATCCAAACAGGCGGATCCAAGTTCATTTGCCTCCTAAAGCCCCCAAAAGCGTCTTTACATTTTTTATAATTATACAAGTAAGGAATAGTAAGGACTTTTTAAAATCAAATAAATAATCTTTTTCTTATATTTTTAACAAATAAACTACCATTCATCGATATAATCGTTAATTTTAACGTAACACAAGAAAATAAAAGTAGTTTTGTGAACACAATTAAATTATTTGAATAGTAAATAAGTTTCCACAATATATAACGTAAAAGTCATTTGTATATAGGGTTTAGATAATTGATTTTTGACAACGAAAAATCCCGCCAAAAGCGGGATTTTTCTATAATATAAACTATTCTTTAGGAAAGTGCTTTTACTAAAGCCTCAAAATCTAAAAGTTGTTGCTCTCCTGTAGTCAGATTTTTTAAACTATACTTTTCGCTTTGAATTTCTTGCTCACCCACCAAAACAGCAAAAGGAATCCCTCGCTTATCGGCATGTTGAAATTGCTTGGCCAATTTTGAAGCATCCGGATACAGTTCTACTTTTATTCCTGCTTGTCGTAACTTTAAAAGTGCTGCCGAGGCATACAAAGCTTCTTGTTGTCCATAATTGATAAATAGTGCTTTGGTTGTAGCGGTAACGGTTTCAGGAAACAGACCCAATTCTTCTAATACTAAATAAATGCGATCTAATCCGAAAGAAATACCAACGCCACTCATATTTTTTAAACCAAAAATACCGGTCAAATCATCATATCGTCCTCCTCCTCCAATAGAACCCATGGCAACTTTTGGAGCAACAACTTCAAAAATTGCTCCGGTATAATAATTTAAACCTCTTGCTAAAGTGACATCCAAATCGATAACTGCAGATTGCAATCCTAATTTTTCAACGGTTTCACATATAAACTGTAATTCTGCTACTCCTTTTTGGCCTTCCTCAGACGAAGCTAACAATTGACTTAGCTTTTTTATTTTTTCTGCAACTGTTCCTGTAAATTGAAACAAAGGTTGCACTTTTGCTATAGCGGATTCAGAAATGCCTTTCTCTAACATTTCTTTTTTTACACCGTCCTCACCAATTTTATCCAATTTATCCAAAGCAACCGTAAAATCAATCAATTTATCTGAAGCTCCAATTACTTCTGCAATTCCGGAAAGTATTTTTCTGTTGTTGATTTTTATAGTGGCACCCAACAATCCTAAATCAGTAAAAACGGCATCATATAATTGTACCAATTCCACTTCTTGCCAAAGTGAAGTGGAACCTACCACATCGGCATCACACTGATAAAATTCTCTAAATCGTCCTTTTTGCGGACGATCAGCTCGCCAAACGGGCTGAATTTGATACCGCTTGAACGGAAACTCAATTTCATTTTGATGCTGCACCACATACCTCGCAAAAGGAACCGTTAAGTCATAACGAAGGGCTTTTTCGGAGATTTTAGCGGTAAGTTGTTTATAATTTTGTAGCATTTCCGGACTTACCTTATCCAAAAAATCTCCCGAATTTAAAATCTTAAAAATCAAACGATCACCTTCCTCGCCATATTTTCCCATCAATGTTTCAGAATTTTCAAAAGAAGGCGTTTCTATAGGCTGAAATCCATACACCTCAAAATGATGCTTCATCTTTGAACTGATATAATTTCGTTTTGCCACCTCAGCCGGTGAAAAATCTCTTGTCCCTTTTGGAATACTCGGTTTTTGAGCCATTTTTGATTTGCTATTGAATTTTGATATTGAAATTGATTTTTGACATTGCCATTACACAATGCAAATATCTAACTTTTAAAATAATTTTATACAATCTGTGTAACAAATAGTATACTTTAGTGACAAATACAACGTATGGCAAGTTTAGTAAAAGAAAATATTAGAATTGCACTGGGTTCCATTAAAACCCAATTGCTTCGAACGATATTAACCATTGTAATTATTGCAATCGGAATTACCGCTTTGGTTAGTATCTTAACCGTAGTATCGGCTTTAGAAAATACCATTTCAAGTGACTTCTCCTCCATGGGTTCAAACACCTTCAATGTGAGATTATATGATTTGGAGGTACGTGTTGGCGGCGGCGGAAGAAGACAGGAACGCACCAAAATAAATCCGAACATTACCTATCCGGAAGCCAAACAATTTAAAGAGGAATACAAGTATCCTTTTACAAATACCTCGCTTTCTTTTCAAGCGTCATCCAATGCAGAAGTAAAATTTGAAAACCAAAAAACCGACCCCGAAATTGCAATTTTAGGGGTGGATGAAAATTTTATGCCCAACTCGGGATTGGAATTGGACTCAGGAAGAAATTTTAACGGCTTTGATATTGATAACAACAATTATGTTTGTGTAGTAGGCTCCGATTTCAGCAAAGGTTTGTTTAAAGACATCAACCCCATTGATAAAATCATTGCTATTCGAGGGGCAAAATTTAAAGTAATTGGAATCCTCAAAGAAAAAGGTTCTACGTTTGGAAACAGTCAGGATTTAAGAGTTTTTATTCCACTGCAAATCGCACGTTCTTTATTTTCACAACCAAACACCAATTATAATATTAGTGTTATGGTAGATAAAAAAGAATTACTGGAAAGTGCGGTGGATAATGCGGTGATTTCCATGCGTAAAGTTCGAAATTTAAGCCCTATTCAAGAAAATAATTTCAGCATTCTTAGAAGTGATGAGCTCATTAATAAAATTCTTTCAATAACCGACTATTTAAGCATCTCGGCCTGGGTTATCGGCATCATTACCATTTTTGGCTCTTCCATCGCTCTGATGAATATCATGTTGGTTTCGGTAACAGAACGAACCAGAGAGATTGGGGTTAGAAAAGCGCTTGGAGCTAAACGAAAAACCATTGCGTTTCAATTTTTTACAGAAACTATTGTAATTGGTCAGCTGGGTGGTTTCCTCGGTATTATTCTCGGAATTTTGATTGGTTCGGTGTTTGCTTCTTTCTTGGAATTTGCATTTATAATTCCTTGGAAAGCTATCTTTGCCGCAGTAACAACCAGCTTTGTGGTGGCTTTAATTTCCGGATTATATCCTGCTATAAAAGCAGCAAAACTGGATCCTATTGAAGCTTTGCGTTATGAATAACTAACAAAGCGACGCTTGTATCATTCGGTCATTTCCCATAAAATCTTTTTGAAGTTGTATGTTTTTAAAGCCTAATTCTTGTAATAAAGAAACCGTTGCTGCACCTAAATATTGATTAATTTCAAAATACAATCTTCCTCCGGGAGCCAAAGATTCTAAGGCTAGTTCAGCTATTTTTCTGTAAAACAATAACGGATTCTCATCAGAAACAAAAAGGGCCAAATGCGGCTCGTGTTCCAAAACATTGGGTTTAATTTCCTGTTTTTCCAATTCACGAACATACGGCGGATTGGATACTATGACATCAAATTGATTTCCCAAATTTTCTGTTTTTAAAATATCTTGCTCTAAAAAAGTAACTTCAACTTGATTCAATACGGCATTGGAAGTGGCAATCTCAAGTGCCTTGCTACTGACATCCATTGCATAAACTTTCGTATTGGAAAGATGATGTGCCAAACTAATGGCAATACATCCGCTTCCTGTACCAATGTCCAATAAGGTTGTAGGTGGCTTTGCGGAATGATTTTGAAGGATCCAAGCTACCAATTCCTCCGTTTCAGGTCTGGGTAGTAAAACCGAAGGTGTGACACGAAATGGCAAGCCATAAAAAAAAGTAGTACCCATTAAATATTGAATGGGATGATGGGAAAGCAATTGCTCTAAAAAACCATTCCATAACACAACTTCTTCGCTAGTTAACTGAAAGTTGGGTTGCAAAACCAAATCTATTCGTTGCAATTGATGTAAATGATGCAAAACCAAATAAAAAAAAGAACTCGCTTCTTCCAAGCCGTAGTCCGGGGTTAAAGCAGTAATAAAATGGTCTTTATATTCTTTTAAAAGCAAATTAAAAAGTCTTTAAATTATAATTCTTTCAACATCCAAACCGGACAAGAAATATGTCCTGTATCGCCCATGGGAGCCTCCAAATAAACAAATCCATACTTTTGATACAACTTTTGTGCAGAAGTCATGTAGGGCATCGTTTCTAAATAGCATTGCTTAAATCCAAATGTTCTGGCGTTCTCTAAACATTTTTCCATCATCATTGCCCCAAGTCCTAAACCTCTGGCTTCCGGTAAAAAATACATTTTTTGAAGTTCACAAACTCCTTCAGGTCCATTCTCTAAAGGACTTATACCCGCTCCGCCAATTATTTTTCCGTCTTTTACTACTTTAAAATAACTGCTTTTGGGTTTTGAATAGGTCTCATACATAAAATCCAACGATACATCCGCATAAGCGGTTCCCACTTTTGGAACATTATGCTCTATCAAAACAGCACGAATCAATTGTGCAATTACTTCATTATCAGAAGCTAAAATAGGCTCTATGGCAATCATAAAATGAGGAATAAACAGCAAAGTTAAGATTAATCTTTTTAGTGTTGGTGCTATCAGCCTAAAAAACTATTTTTGTGTGATGAGCACGCACGAATTCTTCATGAAACGTTGTATCCAATTGGCCAAAAACGGACTGGGAACTACCTATCCCAACCCTTTAGTGGGAAGTGTCATTGTACATGATGGGAAAATTATTGGGGAAGGTTGGCACCAAAAAGCGGGCGGACCCCATGCGGAAGTTCATGCAATGGCTAACGTGAAAGATAAATCGCTTTTAAAAAATGCTACAATCTATGTAAGCCTCGAACCTTGTAGCCATTTTGGCAAAACACCACCTTGTTGCGATTTAATCATAGCGAATGAAATTCCAACCGTTGTTATCGGAACTAAAGACCCTTTTGCTAAAGTTGACGGCAACGGAATAAAAAAACTTCAAGAGGCCGGAAAAAAGTGCATTGTGGGTGTCTTAGAAAAGGAATGTGCCGAACTCAACAAACGCTTCTTTACATTTCATCAGAAAAAAAGACCGTATATCATTTTGAAATGGGCTCAAACCGCCGATGGTTATATTGCACCCCTGGAGAAAATGGAAAACCGCCCGGTCTGGATTTCCAGTCACTATTCCAGACAACTGGTGCACAAATGGCGAACAGAAGAACAAGCGGTTTTAGTAGGAACAACAACAGCCTTAGACGATAATCCCAAACTGGATGCAAGAGATTGGAAAGGCAATAACCCCACTCGAATTGTAGTAGATCGCGAAAATAAAGTCCCCAATCACTTTCATTTAAAAAACGATGCTGCCAAAACAATTGTTATTACAGCAAAAGAAATTTCAAATGCTACTACTCAAATGTACTACGAATCTGCTATCTTTGATAAATCACTTGTAAACCAGATAACAACAATTTTGTTTAAACATGAAATACAATCGGTTATAATTGAAGGAGGAACAAAAACGATACAACAATTTATTCATTGGAATCTTTGGGACGAAGCCCGAATTTTTAAAAGTAAATTCAAACTTCAATCGGGAATCAAAGCTCCAATTTTTGAAAACAAAACACCCTTTGACCAAAAAAAATGTGGGGATGACGAACTTTTAATTGTTAAAAATTATGATTAATACCATTATTTTTGATTTTGGAGAGGTATTTATCAACCTCGAAAAAGAAGCAGTTGCCAAAGCTTTTAAAGAATTAGGATTAAAAGAATGGTCACAAGATCTTGACGAACTTAACGCAAAATTTGAAATCGGAAAAATATCCGAAATCGAATTTATTGAAGGTTTTCAAAAACACCTACCCAAAGCGTCAATAGATGAAATTCGCAAAGCCTGGAACGCCGTTTTAGGTGATTTTCCGCTGTATCGCCTCGAATTTTTACAAAATCTGAAAGGCAAATACCGCCTTTTTCTACTCAGTAATACCGATGCCATTCATATTGATAAATTTGAACATAAAGTAGGCATCTCCTTTGCACGCGATTTCTATCAATGCTTTGAAAAAGTATATTTTTCTTTTGAAATAGGTATGCGAAAACCCAACGAAGATATTTTCAATTTTGTAATCCATAAACAAGGGCTACAACCCAATAAAACACTTTTTGTTGATGATAGAAAAGACAATACCGATACCGCAGAAAAACTGGGAATGGTGGTTTGGAACCTCAATCCTAATGAAGAAGATGTGGTGGATTTATTTGATAAAAAATTCTAAACCAAAGTGATTTATATTCTTTGCAGTGTTGGACTGAATTCGTTGTTATTCGTCATCTTAAAATGGTTTAATCATTTTAATATTAACACCCTACAAGCCTTAGTTGTAAACTATTTAACCGCCGCTTGCATCGGGTTTCTTTTTAGCTATGAAACTTTTGAAATTGCTGAATTACCTAATAAAACTTGGTATTGGGGTAGTTTCTTTATGGGATTCTTGTTCATTAGTGTTTTTTATTTAACGGCTTTAGCTTCCCAAAGAAACGGACTCTCAGCAACCTCAGTGGCTTCAAAAATGTCGGTCGTAATTCCTATAACTTTAGGCGTCATTATATACAAAGAAAGTTTAGGTGGCTATAAAATTATTGGTATCATTTTAGCTTTAGCTGCTGTCTATTTTACTTCAAAAAAAGAAGAAGGGAAAATAAACCAAAATAAAGAATGGCTATTACCGGCTTTAGTATTTTTGGGTGCAGGTACAATTGATGCAAGTCTGAAAATTATGCAAAATCATCATGTGACTATTGAAGAAATTGCTGTTTTTTCATCGCATACTTTTTTTATGGCTTTTGTCGCAGGCTCTTGCTTAATTGGCTACCAACTCGTAAAAAATAATAAAGCAATTAAAATTAGAAATTGTATGGCCGGCGTCCTATTGGGAATTCCTAATTACTTTTCTTTGTATTTCATGATTAGAATGTTAAATCACCCAACATGGGAGAGTTCTACTATTTTCACTATTCACAATGTGGCTATAGTAATACTCACAACGCTACTCGGAATCATCCTTTTTAAAGAAAAAATAAACCTTAGAAATAGCATCGGAATCCTAATTGCCATAATCGCAATAGTTTTAGTAACCTTTTAATCATGCAAACCAACTCAGAAGATAGCTATTATACCATCGAAAATCCTGTTTTAGAGCTGTTACTAAAAGAAAAAAACAGTAAATTCATTAGTTATGCTTTTCCTGTGTTTTCTGATGAAGAAATTAAAAACCACTTAGCAACTATAAAAAAGAAACACCCCAATGCCAACCATGCTTGTTATGCGTACCAAATAGGTTATAAAACCGTAAAATACCGAGCAAGTGATGACGGTGAACCCAACAACAGTGCAGGAAAACCTATCTATGGACAGATACAATCATTTCATTTCACAAACATTCTGGTGGTGGTGGTTCGCTACTTTGGAGGCGTAAAATTAGGCGTAGGTGGATTGGTCACTGCCTACAAAATGGCAGCAAAAATGGCCTTAGAAGCCGCTCAAAAAGTGGAATGTATCGAAATGACAACCGTAAACCTTAAATACGAATACGAAGACCATCCCAAAATAATGAATCTTTTAAAAGAATCTAAAGCATCAATAAAGGAACAAAAAATGGAATTGAACTGCGAATGGACTATCACAATTCCCGAAAAAGAATACAATCAGTTCCGGGAAAAATGCGAATCCTTTAAAACATGTAAAATCACAAAAATCGATTTATAAGAATCAACTGATGCAGCTAATTTATATTGGATTTAAATTACTTTGTTTTGAATCAAGAATGAGCCTCCAAAATAGTTAAAATTTGTTCCGGTGGCGTAATCGGTCGTCCGGTTTTTATCGACACAAATACCAAAATAAAATCAGCTGTTGTTAATAACTCTCCTTTTTCATCCTCAATGCGACATTCAAATCCTATCTTCACAGAGGAACTGAATTTTAGCTTAGTAATCACTTTTAGTAGATCGTCATAACGAGCTGGTTTCTTGTAATTTATAATGATGTTTACAATGGGCAATGCCACACCGCTTTCTTCCAACTCTTTATATGAAATACCCTGATTTCTAAGCCATTCCACACGCCCTATCTCAAAATAAGGCAAATAATTCCCGTGATAAACAACCCCCATTTGATCGGTTTCTGAATAGCGAACGCGTACTTCTAATTGATGTTCATTCATCGTAATTGTATTCTTTTTCTTGGTTAATATTTTGAACTTCAAAAGTCCTTTACAACAATAATTTTATAAAATCAATACCCTTTTTATTTTTTTTTAAGGATTTTTGTTCACATATTTGTTAACCCAAAATTAACAACTGAAACAGCCTGTTTCTTTTGTAGCTTAACTAGTAATAAATTTATAAAAAATTTTAAGATTCATGGATAAAACTGCGCAATCGGTATGGGAAAACTGTCTGTCTTTTATAAAAGACAATATTCAGGACCAAGCTTATAAAACTTGGTTCGAACCAATTAAGTCAGTTGAACTTACCGACAATGCTCTTTACATTCAAGTACCTAGCAAATTTTTCTACGAATGGCTCGAGGAACACTATGTTAAATTACTAAAAGTGGCTCTTACCAGAGAACTTGGAAAAAATGCAAAGTTACTCTATAAAATCAAAATGGAAAACACTTTTGGCAACAAACAACCTTTTACGGAACAATTGCCAAGCTCTAATAGAAATCCATTAAAACCACAAGAAGTTGATGCTCCCTTTAAAAACCTAAGCCCGGAGCTGAAAAACCCTTTTGTTATTCCTGGAATTAGAAATTTAAAAATTGAATCCCAGTTAAATCCAAATTATAGCTTTGATAACTTCTTAGAAGGGGACTCCAACCGCTTAGCCAGATCAGCAGGTATGGCTGTGGCAAATAAGCCGGGTGGGACTTCGTTCAATCCATTATTAATATTTGGTGGTGTCGGACTAGGTAAAACACATTTGGCCCACGCAATCGGAGTTGAAATCAAAGACAAATACCCTGAAAAAACGGTATTGTATATCTCCGCTGAAGTATTTACACAACAATATATTGATTCGGTTAAAAAAAATACCCGTAACGATTTTATACACTTCTACCAATTGATCGATGTGTTGATAATTGATGATGTGCAATTCCTTTCCGGTAAATCTGGTACGCAAGATGTGTTTTTTCACATTTTTAATTACCTACACCAAAACGGCAAACAGGTAATTCTTACCTCCGACAAAGCTCCGGTGGACATGCAAGATATCGAACAACGTTTGTTATCGCGATTCAAATGGGGATTGTCTGCCGAATTACACCAGCCGGATTACGAAACACGAATCTCCATCTTGAACAACATCCTCTACAGAGATGGCGTGGAAATGCCCGACGAAATTATTGAATACGTAGCTCGAAACATTAAATCAAATGTCAGAGAATTAGAAGGAGCCATCATTTCACTTATCGCTCAAGCTTCTTTCAACAAAAAAGAAGTGACGCTGGAACTGACAAAAAATATTGTCGAAAAATTTGTTAAAAATGTAAAACGCGAAATCTCTATTGAATACATCCAAAAAGTAGTTTCCGATTACTTCCAACTGGATATCGATACACTACAATCCAAAACAAGAAAACGTCACGTGGTGCAAGCCAGACAATTGGCCATGTTTTTTGCAAAGAAATTTACAAAAGCCTCTTTGGCAAATATCGGTTCTCAAATTGGCGACCGAGACCATGCAACCGTATTACACGCCTGCAAAACAGTAGACAATCTGGTTACAACTGACAAACAGTTCCGGAAATTTGTTGATGATATTCATAAAAAATTATCCTTATAAGTTAAATTTTGTGGTTAGTCAAACCGAAAACGACTAACCACTTTTTTTTATTCAATATGGCCGTAAAAATTATAATGGTTTGCTTAGGAAACATTTGCCGCTCTCCCCTTGCGGAAGGAATTCTAGCCTCCAAATTACCCAAAGACTTGTTTCATGTTGACTCTGCAGGAACCGGACATTGGCACATTGGCGACCCACCCGACAGACGCTCAATTGTAACAGCTCAAAAAAACGGTATCGATATTTCGAAACAAAAAGGAAAACTTTTTAAACCTTCGTTCTTTAAAGAATTTGATTATATCTTCGTAATGGACAACAACAATTATCTTGATGTCATTGAAATGGCTACAAATGAAGATGAAAAACAAAAAGTACAACTAATCTTAGAACAGGTTTTCCCGGGAGAAAAAGTAGATGTTCCTGATCCTTATCATGGCAGTCTCAATAATTTCGATAACGTATTTGAAATGCTGAATGAAGCTTGTGAAGTGCTGGCTCAAAAACTGATTGAAAAACACACATCCTCATGAAACCAATTACAGTCAAAGGAAAATTATACCTAATTCCAACTACATTAGGCGAAATAGCTCCCGAAGAAGTGCTACCGCAAACCGTGAAACGTGCCATTGATTTCATAACCGATTATATCGTTGAAAATGAAAAAACAGCCCGAAAATTCATCAAACAAATTCATCCCGAAAAAGCGCAACCTTCACTGCGTATTAGTTTACTGAACAAACATACGGAAGAAAAAGAATATGCCGCAATGATACAACCTTGTTTAGAAGGTAAAAATGTGGGATTAATGAGTGAAGCCGGATGCCCGGGTGTCGCTGATCCGGGTGCCGTAATCGTGAAATTAGCCCACGAAAAAGGAATTCAAGTAGTACCGTTAGTCGGACCATCATCCATTCTTTTGGCATTGATGGGCTCCGGAATGAACGGACAAAGTTTTGCGTTCAATGGGTACCTACCCATCGACAAATCAGAAAAAAAAGCAACTTTGAAAAACTTAGAACGCTTGTCGTTTGAAAAAAACCAAGCACAATTGTTCATTGAAACGCCCTATCGAAACAATAAATTACTCGAAGACATTTTGCAAGCCCTTCAAAATAGTACGCGACTTTGTATTGCAACCGACATTACGCTCCCAACCGAGTACATCAAAACGTTGACGATAAACGACTGGAAAAAAACAAAAGTCGATTTACACAATAGACCTACCATTTTTATTATTCAGAAATCGTAAGTGCGTCTTGTCATTTAGCTTGATTTTTTTATCTAACATAAAAATCATTCGAGTAGAAAAGATTATTTTACATTTTTACAAAAATATTCGTCCATAAAAGATTATTTTGTATTTTTGTAAAAATATTCGAGTATGGAAGATTATTTCAACAAATTAAGAAAATACAATTTCTGGAATAAAAACATTCCGGCATTAGGTTTTCCAAGAACAAAATATACCGATACAATTCTTGATTATACAGGAAATAAACTAATAAAAGTACTGGTTGGACAACGTCGTGTAGGCAAAAGTTATCTACTACGTCAAATTGCGGAAAAACTGATCAAACAAAAAATTCCTGCTGAAAATATATTTTATCTAAATAAAGAATTTACCGACTTTGATTTTGTAAACAGCTATAAGGATTTAGAACTACTGATTGAAAACTATAAGAAAGAAATAAATCCTAAGGGGAAAATCTATGTATTAATTGATGAAATTCAGAATATTGAGGGTTGGGAACATTTTGCAAATTCCTATTCTCAAGATTATGTAGACCAATATGAATTGTTCATTAGTGGCTCGAACTCTAAAATGCTGTCCGGTGAATTAGCAACACTACTTTCAGGAAGGTATGTTTCGTTTGAAATTTTTCCTTTTAGCTTTGAGGAATATGTTGAAATCTTAGAAAAAGAGGCAAACAAATCTAGCTATATTGAGTATATGGAAAGCGGTGGACTGCCCGAACTCTTTGTATTACCAAACGAACAAACCAAACGCAACTACGTTTCAGCTATAAAAGATTCTGTATTACTTCGAGACATTATCCAACGCTATAACATAAAAGACCCGAGATTATTGGAAGATATATTTGTTTATTTAGTAAACAATGCATCCAATTTAATCGCTATTAACAATATTGTGAATTTTTTTAAAAGTAATAACCGTAAAACAACCTATGATACGGTTTCAAATTATATCGAATACATTACAGACACCTTTTTAATTCATAAAACCGAACGATTTGATATCAAAGGGAAGGATATTATTTTAGGAAATTGCAAATACTACATCAACGATTTGGCGTTCAAAAACTATTTATATCAAGGCTTTAGTTATGGAATAGGGTATAAATTGGAAAACTTAGTTTTTCTTGAACTACGTAGAGCCGGTTTTGAAGTTTTTATTGGTGCAGTAAAAAATAAGGAAGTGGACTTTGTGGCTAAAAAAGGAAACCGAACAATCTACCTGCAAGTAACCTATTCACTGGAAAACGAGCAAACAGCTACTAGAGAATATGCACCGCTACAAGTTATACCTGATAATTATGAAAAGGTAGTGGTTTCATTAGATGAGATTACCCTCCCTCCTAACGAAGGAATTTTCCACCTACAAGCCTGGAAACTGAGAGGTTTTTTAAAATAAAAAAAGGCGATGTTAAATTCGCCTTTTTTCTATATAATTGTAGAGTTTAAACTTGCTTTATTTTCACCCGCACCTTTTTTTGCGGCTGAATAATAGACGTATCATAACCCCCGTAATTTTTAATATAACTCTTTAAGGAAGTTCCAAAACCATCTGTAAAACCACGATTCCCATTACTCTTTAAAAATTTACGAACCGAACCAACACCTCCTAAATGGGCTGCAGCCAATAAGCCGGATTCTGTAATAGTTACTCCATGAATTACTTTGCCTTCATACTGCTGAATCTCATTCCTAAGTTCCCACTTGTTTAAAGACAACAAAGCTTTAAATGCCTGCTCCTGAATTCGAGGGGATTTCATAAAAGTCAAACTGTCAGTTATTCCAATGGTTCTTAATGTTCCCATACCAAATTGGTATTTTCCCATATAACCAAATGGATTGACCTTGTGATACTTTCCTTGAGATTCTTTAAAGGCTAAAGCTTGTTTGAAACCGGCAAATGTTTTTCCGGTAAATGGTACGGTGATGTGCTGATAAGCACTTTCGTCTGAAGTTGGAACCGTGTAAAATAATTCCTCAGTCTCATCTACATGAAACCAATCAAAATGCTGAAATTCATAAGGTTTAAAACCGGAGCTTAAAACCACCACTACAAACACAATCGAAGTGTAAAAATACCATTTTCTAATCATAAAGTTGTTTTCTCAGGCCCTGTCACAACACTGAAATTTCACGCTGCAAATATACAACTTTTTTTATAAATATGATTATCAAACAGTTAAACTTTTTCTAAAAGTAAAACCAATGGAATTTGACCCCGTGGGAATCCCTAATTTCAAACGTTGGAGCCGGAATCTTAATCGTATTGAAAATTGAAAATAAAGTGCGTAAAAAAGAAGAAGGGGTACTAATTTTAGTCAAGTCTACATCCAAACTTATATAAAATTGACGATACCTTTCATAATCCGGAAGTGATAAACCGACAGCTGATGACGTTGTGGCTGAAAGCATTCCCTCAGCACCATAGCCTAAAGCCACATTAAACCACTTGGGAAGTTTAGAATTCGGCATAAAAGAACGCAAATTAGCCGACAACCAATAGGTCTGACCGTTGTAATCTTTTACTACTTGTTCGCCAAAACCACTGCCCAACACTGCTGGTCGCTGTCTGGCATATTGCGTAGTGTGAAAAGAAAACTTCGGAACAATCCGCTGCTCCTGCCACATTAGTTCTTGGGAAACATACATCGCCGTTCCTGCAGCATTAGCCGCTACATCGCCCCAAGAGAAACCCCATTCAGCCGAATGTCCGTCAAAAACCTCAACGGCTGTTAAAAACACAAAACCATAACCCGCTCCGTAAAGCAATTGGTCTTTTTTGGAAACTCCGGACCAAGCCAACAGCTCAGCACTCATACGACCCAATTGATAGGCCGCATAAACATGCCCCGCTTTATCCAGTTGCAACCAATGGCTGTTGTCATTCTTAAAATGAAAGGATGAGCTTTCATAATCGGCATACCAAAGTTGATGCAATCCCACCAAAGCCGCTGAAGTTATAACGGCCTCAGAAACCACAACCAAGTTTCTTCTGGAAGTAAGTAAAGAATCTGAGGGTGTCAAAAAGGCTTCAACTTTGGATTGGGAATATCCTCCCGTGATAATCAATAAAAAAAGGGCCGGTAGGAAAACAGACTTTTTCAACTAGTTTCCGGATGTTTGAGCATTCAACCAAGCCGAATAGTTTCTGGCGTTCACAGAATGTTGTTGCAATGTAGTGGCAAATTCGTGATAACCCAATCGGGTGACACTCGCACAGAAATAAATAAAATCATGAGGCTCCGGATTCAAAACGGCATCAATCGAACTGACATCCGGCATAAAGATAGGCCCTGGTGGTAAACCGCTATTCTTGTAGGTGTTATACGGTGAGGCCACTTCCAAATGTTTATAATAAACGCGTTTGATTACCTGATCAAAATCATTCGAAACCAATTTATACGCATAAATCACCGTGGGATCAGCTTGCAATGGCATTCCTATCCTCAAACGGTTCAAATACACTTGTGCCACTTTAGGTCGCTCGTCAACCTTTGAGGTTTCTTTTTGAACAATTGAGGCCAAAATGGAAACTTCTGTGGGGGTTAAACCCAATCCCTCAGCTTTGGCTTTGCGTTCGTCATTCCAAAAACGATAGTATTCTTTCACCAATTGATCCCTGAATTTTGTGGCTGAGGTATTCCAATAAAACTCAAAAGTATTTGGAAGAAACAACGTAAAAACAGTGGCTTCCGTAACGTCATTTTCTTTCAAAAAAACAGAATCTTTAAATGCCGCCATCAAACCGGTACTGTCCGCTTCCAATTGGGAACCTATCCTGTCGGCAAAATTTTCCAATCGTTCTTGATTGTTAAATGTCACCCTAACCGCCACAGGCCTACGTAAAGCGGATACAATTTCATTGGTATTCATGCCCTTCGTCAATTCAAACTTTCCGGCTTTCACTTCTGAAGGATAACCTCTTCGATTGGCCAACGATTCAAACTTATTCATGTCTTTTAAATAAGGAGCTACTAAAGCTTTAACTTCCTCAAAAGTGGAATTTGTAGGCACATAAATACTTACTTTTTCTTCTGTAAAATCTGTATTGGGAGTGAAAACGATTTGATAGACACGAAAGCCTAAAAAAGCCACAACAACTAATAAAGCCAATACAATATAAAGAACTAATTTTTTTAAAGTCATAAATTATTTTTTAAAATATAAATTGATACATTGCTTCATCAGTATAAATACCTTGATTATAAATCCAGTCTTTTTTTAGGCCAACCAATTGAAAACCTAAAGAAGTAAACAACGCAATACTCGGTGAATTAGACACGGCTATATTGGCAAAAAGCTGGTGCACATGCAAATAATCTTTCGCATAAGTAAGCAGCAACTCCAAAGCCTCCTTCCCGTAACCGGAATTTCTGTTATCCTGATTTTGAATGACGATACCGATGCCTGCTCGCTGGTTTTTAGGATCAAAATCAAATAAATCAATCAATCCAATGGCCTCAAAAGTTTCGTGCTTGCAAATGGCCAATCGCAATTGCTTGGCTTCATAAATATCCTTATGTGCATTTTCCAAATAGTTTTTTATCAAAAATAAACTATAAGGTGTTTGCGTTTGACTAACTTCCCAAAGGGCCGTGTCATTCTCAAGCCGATAAACAAATTCCAAATCTTCTGGCTCTAAGGCTCTTAAATAAATATGTTTTCCTTGAAGTGTACTCATAATATTACGTGGCTAAAACGAATTGACCCTCAAAAACAAATTCAGCTGGCCCAATTAAAAACACTTGGGTGTACTTTTGGTCTTCTTTTTGAAAACGCACTTGCAATTGACCGCCTTCTACCAATAACGAAATAGCATTGGAAGTGGTTTTACCTATGGCATTCATCGCAATAGCAACTGCTGTAACACCCGTTCCACAAGACAAGGTTTCGTCTTCTACCCCTCGCTCATAGGTTCGCACCGCAAAAAGAGTGTCTGAAATGGGTTCCACAAAATTGACATTGCTTCCCGCTGCTCCATACAAATCACTATAACGAATGGCACCACCTATTTCTTTTACGGGTACCGATTTTACGTCATCTACCAAAGTAACATGATGGGGCGAACCGGTATTCATAAAAACGTAATCGGAAGCGAATTGTATAGCATCCACATCTTTCATTTGTAAAGCAACGAAACCATCCTCTGAAATTTTGGCATAATGCAAGCCATCTACCGCAATAAAAGTAGTTTCATTTTGAATAACGCCTAATTGTTTGGCGAAAGCTACTATACATCTGCCTCCGTTGCCACACATCGAACTTTCATGGCCATCCGAATTGTAATAAACCATCTTGAAATCGGAATTTTTGTCATTTTCCAACAAAATCAAACCGTCTGCACCTATACCAAAACGCCTGTTACAGAGTCGTTCTATCAGTTTGGTATCATTTTTGAAAAATGTTGCCAAACGGTTATCAATTAGGATAAAGTCATTTCCCGTACCTTGATATTTGTAAAATTGAATTGTCATTTTGTAATTTCTGTTGTACAAAAGTACAATTATTTTAAAGAAAAGTTAAGGTGCGTTAAAGTACGTTAAACCTATTTTACATAAACAATAAATCAAATAATTTTACATTGTATAATAAATAACATTTAGTATATGAAAAACACAGCAAATCTTTTTTTTGTCGCTTTACTGAGTGGTATTATAACACTTGGATCATACAAACTTTTCATAGAAGATAACAAATCTTCTGCAGACAACATCATTACCACAGCACCGTCGTTACCAACCAAAACCGTTGGACTAGCGGCCGAGGCTATTGATTTTACTGAAGCTGCTGAATCCACATTAAACCAAGTAGTGCACGTGAAAAATGTTTCCTATCGAACCGTTTCCAATCCCATTATGGAATTCATGTACGGTCAACGTGGCGGTCAGCAACAACAACAAATCGGAACAGGTTCCGGTGTCATCATCTCTGAAGATGGATATATCGTGACTAACAACCATGTGATCAACGGAGCTCAAGACCTCGAGGTGACTCTTAATAATAAAAAAACATACAAAGCCAAATTAATTGGCACCGACTCCAAAATGGATATCGCTCTCCTAAAAGTGGAAGCCGATGAAAAATTACCGTATATCGTTTTTGCCGATTCAGACCATGTGCGTGTGGGGGAATGGGTTTTGGCTGTCGGAAATCCATACAACCTCAACTCAACAGTTACGGCGGGAATTGTTTCGGCGAAAGCCAGAAACCTCGACACAAGAGGCATTCAATCCTTCATTCAAACCGATGCCGTTGTAAACCCGGGAAATAGCGGTGGTGCGTTAGTAAACACCCGCGGCGAATTAGTGGGAATTAATACCATGATTTCATCCAATACCGGTAGTTATGTTGGCTATTCTTTTGCAGTACCTTCTAACATCACCCGAAAAATTATCGAAGACATCATGGAATTCGGTAACGTGCAACGGGGTATTTTAGGAATCGAAGGAATTGAACTCAACGGGGTGGCTTCCAAAGAATTTAAAGTAGAAGATACCCAAGGTTTTTATGTAAATAAAGTTACCAAAAATTCGGGTGCCGAAAAAGCCGGCATCAAATCGGGCGATGTCATTAAAAAATTAGACAACCAAAACATCAGCTCGTTTGCTGAATTATCGGGCTATATTAACACCAAAAGACCTAATGATGAAATTAAGGTAACGGTAAGCAGAAATGGTAAATTAGTGGTAATTCCGGTAAAATTATCCAAAAAAGAACTCCTGAATTATGAATTTTACGGGTTAGAATTGGAAGATTTAGAGGCGTCGGACAAACAGCGTTTTAAAATAAATCAAGGGGTAAAAATTAAAGACATTACCAATGAAAAATTAGCTCCTTATAGTGAAGAATTAAAAGGAAGCATCATCCTAAGCATTGACGGGGTTAAAGCTACAGATGTAGAAACCGTCTCAAGAAGCTTGGGAAGTAAGACAGAAAAAGAAGGCGTTCGCGTAGAATTACTACTGAAAAACGGGCAGCTAATGCGAATAATAATTTAGTAGGAAGGCTATTTTTAGCCAGGGGCAGTCCTGCAAGGTTTTCATGTGACCTTGCAGGATTTTTTTTAAACACACTCCAATAACCGTCCCCATTCTACCATCATCGCTATCTTCGTCCCCATTGTCCCCATTGTCCCCATTGTCCCAACTCAAAACCCAAAAAAACCTCATAACCATCCTCTAAATTTATTTTTTGTTCAAATAATAATGTGATAAATTTTCATTATATTTGTGTGTNNGTAACCCTTTATTCATATTAATTATGTCCCCTGAAAAAATTTGGTTATCCTCTCCTCATATGGGAGGCACTGAACAACATTTTGTGAATGAAGCGTTTAATGACAATTGGATTGCTCCCCTTGGTCCTAATGTCACTGAATTTGAAAATACATTACAAGAATTTCTTGGCCAAGATAAATACGTCGCAGCGTTAAGCTCAGGTACCGCTGCCATCCATCTGGGTCTGATTTTACTCGGAGTACAACACGGCGATGAAGTTATCTGCCAATCCATGACTTTTTCGGCTTCCGCAAATCCTATTCTTTATCTGGGTGCTCTTCCAATATTTGTGGATAGTGAAGTGGCAACATGGAACATCTGTCCCATTGCATTAGAGGAAGCAATTAAAGACCGTTTGCGTTTAGGCAAAAAACCTAAAGCAATTATTAGCGTACACCTATATGGAATGCCTTACTTGGTAGAGGAAATACAAGCCGTTGCTCTAAAATACAACATCCCTGTTTTAGAAGATAGTGCTGAAGCACTGGGAAGTAGCTATAAAGGTAGAAACTGTGGAACTTTCGGCAATTTCGGAGTATTGTCTTTCAACGGTAATAAAATTATAACTACATCGGGTGGCGGTGCTTTAATTGCTCCTTCATCTAAAATGAAAGATAAAACTGTTTTTTTAGCAACACAAGCTCGTGACAATGCACCACATTACCAACATTCTGAAATAGGATACAATTACCGCTTAAGCAATGTTTGTGCCGGAATAGGTAGAGGCCAAATGCAGGTACTGCAAAAACACATCAAAGCTCGAAGAGAGATGAATGCGTTTTATAAAACATTGTTTTCTGATAAGAAGGGAGTGCAACTCTTACAAGAACCAAATGAAGATTTCTTTTCCAACTATTGGCTAACTGTTCTCACTATTGATCCTTCGCTTGCAAAAGGTAAAAATTCCGAAGACTTGCGACTAGCCCTGGAAAAAGAAAGGATTGAAAGTAGACCTGTATGGAAACCTATGCACTTACAACCGCTTTTCCAAAATTATCCATATTACGGCAATAAGGTTTGTGAAACTTTATTTCAAAACGGATTGTGCTTACCCTCAGGTTCCAACCTGAATCATGACAATAAAATGCGAATTGCCCTAGCTATAAACAATTATTTTAATTCCTGAAATGCAAAAGAAAAGCTATGGTTACCAAACAAAATAATAAACTCAAACTAAAGGAGTTTTTACATCAGTTGTTTCAAAACGTCGACATTTCAAAACTGGGATTCATCCCTAGATGGATCATTTTTTGTATTGATGTTTTTATATTATTAATAGCAGCACTCGCCACTTACTATTTGGTCAAACAATTGACGCTAAATTTTCATCAATTAATCGCTGTTCATTATCGTGTCGCACTAATCATTGTTGTTAACGCACTCTTTTTTGTTATTTTTAAAACCTATTCCGGCATTATTAGACATTCTACTTTTACTGACGGCATCAAATTGTTAAAAGCTACTTTTTGTAGCTTTGTTTCTTTACTAATCATCAATTATTCTTGCTACTTTTTGCTTGGAAGTAAGGTTTATTTGATTCCTTCTTTAATGATCAATTTTATTCTGAATTTTTCATTTTTATTTTTGTTCAGAATCTTTATCAAATTTGTATTCGAAAATTATTTTACCAAAAACAACAAACACAATTTAATCCCTGCCATGGTTTTAGGGTCTGACGCTAATGCAATAGCCGTAGCGAACGTTTTAAAATTGGAAGTCCCCAGCCGTTTCGATATAAAAGGATTTATCAGTAGAGTCGATCATGGCAATTCCAAAACATTGCTCGATTTGCCTTTAATCCAATTGAGCAAGTCTCCAAAAGTAATTCTGAGAAGCTTCAATGCAAAAGCTTTAATCATTGCAGACAACAATATCCCAATTGATGAAAAAACAGAAATTGTTGACAATTGTTTGGAAGCAGGATACAAAATTTTTACCATGCCGATAATTAGTGATTGGGAAAATAAAAAAGAAATTTCTAGAAAAGTTAAAAGAATAGAAATTGAAGATTTATTGGAACGTAAATCAATTTTATTGGAAAAAAAAATTATAGAAACTGAACTCAAAAATAAATGCATCCTCATTACCGGAGCCGCAGGTTCTATCGGTAGCGAAATTGTCCG
>NZ_DIVJ01000037.1:105194-124988 GCF_002428305.1 Flavobacterium sp. UBA6135
GCCGACTTATCCTATCAATATAAAGTGGAAAAATTTGTATTGGTATCCACAGACAAAGCCGTAAATCCAAGTAATGTAATGGGGGCTAGCAAACGTATTGCGGAAAAATACATACAATCATTACACTTAGCTCAAACAGAAATTCTAACAAAAAATACAACCCGATTTATTACTACTCGATTCGGAAATGTGTTGGGCTCAAACGGCTCAGTAGTGCCACTGTTTACGAAACAAATTCAAGAAGGGGGACCGGTAACTATAACCCATCCCGACATTATCAGATATTTTATGACGATACCCGAATCATGCCAACTGGTTTTAGAAGCCGGAGCTATGGGAAATGGAGGAGAAATTTATATTTTTGATATGGGCAAACCGGTTCGAATTTATGATTTGGCTTTAAAAATGATTCGTATGGCCGGTTTTGAACCCGAAAAAGAAATTAAAATTGAAATCACGGGTTTAAGACCCGGGGAAAAACTTTATGAAGAATTATTAAACGATCCTAAAAATACGTTGCCTACACATCACGAAAAAATAACGATTGCTCACGAACCTATGGTTGATTTTAATAGCATCCCTAAACAAGTTGAAGAGTTAATTAGAATTGCAAAAAATAATTCAAACGTTGCTATCGTTAAATTCATGAAATTAATTATCCCGGAATTCATTAGTAAAAATTCAGAGTATGAAACTTTGGATAACAATGATCAAAACTAATAATACATGTTGTTTGAAAAAGTTCCGTTAGCACACTGCAACTAGGAAATAGATTAATATAAAGCTAGGAAATGGAAATGCAAGTCTCTTTTTGTCATCCGTTAGATATTAATGTATATTTGCAAGTCGCCCCCCAATATTTTAAATTAAAAATAGGATGAATAAAATTGTACTCCTTTCGATCTGTCTTCTAATTCTAAATACCTCGTGTATTTCCAAGAAAAATATTTTATACTTTCAGGGGATTGAAAACCAAAATACGTTTAAAGCTGATGAAACTTTTAATCACATTATCGAACCTGATGATTTAATTTCTATTAGAATTACCGCCGAAGTGAGTGAAGTCGCCGCACCTTTTAATCAAACTCAGGCTACCGGGGGTCAAAACATGCAAACCATGGGATATTTAGTAGATTACCAAGGTTTTGTAGAAATGCCAATACTCGGAAAAATTAAAGCGGCAGGATTAACTAAAAGTGAACTCAAAGAACTACTCCACTTAAAACTAACTGACTTCATTAAAGATCCTCTAATTGATATTCGAATCCTTAATTTTAAAGTTACTTTCCTCGGTGAAGTAGGAAGTCCCGGAACGATAAGCTCCGCAACGGAAAGAATGACGCTCCACGAAGCTATCGCAAAGGCAGGGGATTTTAAAGTTGTAGCCAATCGTAAAAATGTACTGGTGATTAGAGACGAAGCAGGGGTAAAAAACCATTATCGCGTCGACCTTACTAGTGTTGAAGCATTTCAATCTCCTGCTTTCTATTTGAGACAAAATGACTTAATTTATGTCGAACCCCGATTTACAAGATCCGACTCTACAGCTCTGGGTGCTAACCTCGGATTAATAGCATCCCTAACAGGATTCGCGTTGTCCTTGTTCCTTTTAATTAATAGATAAACAACCAGCCATGGAAGCTTCCTCAAATACAGAATTTCAACAAAATGAAAACAATATTAAAGAACAGGTATTTTATTTTCTGTCTTATTGGAAATGGATTGTTTTAAGCTGTAGCATTACACTGGTCGGTGCCTATGTGTATTTGCGTTATTCTACGCCAATTTTTAGTGCAACCACCTCCATACTGGTAAATGATAAAAAAGGAGGCGGAAACCCCGAATTAACCGTTTTTACAGATTTAGGAATCAAAAACTCAAATTTCGACATGAATAATGAAATTGAGTTCCTGCGTTCTAGAACTTTAATTGAACGAACGGTGGCTAAAATGAAACTGCACATCAGCTATGTCAATGAAGGCCTTATAAAGTCTGGTGAATCGTATAAAAACTCTCCGGTTAAACTAATCATTAAGGACAGTAGTGCATATTATAATAATAGTGCAGCCACACTTCGAGTAGTCACTGACGGTACAAAATTTTTTGATTGCTATGAGGCCGATAACAAATTAGGCCGATTTGAATTCAATCAACCTTTTGAATCCAAAACCTTAGGCACCATACAAATTCAAAAGGAAGATAACGCAGCTCTTGTGAAAAACAACACTCCCTTTGACATACAAATATCAATTCGCCCACTAATAGCTGTGGCTCAAAGCTACCGCAGCAGATTGGCCGTTTTCCCGCTCAACAAAGAAGTGAACATCATTCAATTGTCCATTACCGACACAAACCATGAAAGAGCCGTGGATTTTTTAAACGGTCTGATTGAAGCTTACAACCAAGACATGATTGATGATAAAAATAGAGCATCAAAAAAAACCTCAGAATTTATCGCCGAAAGACTTCAATTCATAACCTCAGAATTGGATGTAGTGGAAAAAGATGTAGAAGGCTTTAAAAGAAATGAAGGTATTGTAGACATGAATTATGAAAAAGGAATAAACCTAGGCAAATCAGAAGAATATGAAAAACAACTACTCGATATTGATGCACAAATTCAAATGGTCGATTATGTAACTAATTTTTTTAAATCTATTGCTGCCTTTGAATTTATTCCAACCGTATTACCGGCTGAAACTAACGCCTCAAGCCTTATTGCTAACTACAACCAACTCATCCAAGAAAGAAATCGAATCCTGAAAAGCTCAACGCCTTCTAATCCAACTGTGGTTACAATCGACGCTAACATTCAATCCCTGCGTAAAAATTTACAGGAAAATTTAACGCAACACAAAAATAATTTAATTATCAAAAGACGAAACCTAGCCAAACAAGATGCTAAAGTTAGTGGCAAAATTTCCCAAATACCAATACAAGAAAGAGAATTTAAAATTATTGATAGACAACAAAAAATTAAAGAAAGTCTCTATTTGTACTTGTTGCAAAAAAGAGAAGAAACAGCTCTTGCCATGGTGGTGACTTCTACCAGCGTTAAAATTTTTGATGAAGCGTATTCCTCTAAACATCCAATTTCTCCAAATCGAAAATCAATTTACCTGATGGCTTTTGCTATTGGTCTTGTCGTTCCTATTGGCATCCTTTACCTATCGCAATTACTCGATACTAAAGTTAAAAATAGATTGGATGTGGAAAAGAAAACTAAAACTCCTTTCTTGGGCGAAATCCCAAGATTTGATGATACTAATGAAATCATCAACTTCAATAGCAGATCCGGAGCCGCCGAAGCTCTTCGAATTGTGAGAACTAACCTCGAATTCATGCTAACGCAAGTGCCGTCCGGAAAAGCCAAAACAATCTTTCTTACTTCTAGTATTCCTAGAGAAGGTAAAACTTTTGTTTCGCTAAATTTAGCCGCTACTATAGCGTTGTCTGAAAAAAAAGTACTACTCATTGGAATGGATTTAAGAAACCCTAAACTCCACCAATACATAAAGGTTCCCAAAATCGGAGTAACCAATTATTTGTCTATGGAAAACCAAGACATTGAGGCTTATATCGTCAAAGTTGATGGCTACAAAAACTTTTACGTGCTACCTTCCGGAATCATTCCTCCAAATCCTGCAGAATTATTAATGAGTCCTAAAATTGAAAGCTTGTTCAACAAACTGAAACAAGAGTTCGACTATATTGTGGTTGACACTGCACCCGTAACCTTAGTGACTGACTCATTATTGATTGCTAAATATGCTGATGCTTTTGTTTTTGTCGTTAGAGCAAATTATTTGGAAAAACAAATGTTACACATACCCGAACAAATGTACCAAGAAAAAAAATTACCAAATATGGCAATCTTACTTAATGATGTAGATCTAGCCAAAAAATACGGGTATGGAGGTTATGGTTATGGAGGTTATGGTTATGGAAACTATGGTTACGGAAACTATGGTTATGGTAGCGAAAATAAAAAGAAACCTTGGTATGCTAAACTCGTTTCTAAAAACGTAAAGAGGAATTCTTAGCAAAACACGTTTCTAATAGTTTAGTGTGTTTTACCACAAGCTTGTTCGAAAAACTTTGTACATGATTTTCATGATGTATATCACTGCCCACAAAATCATAAAGTCCGTTTCTTAATAGGGTATCGCTAAACGCAGCAACTGCCTTTCCATAATATCCCACTGTTGCTGGTAAATTGAGCTGAAAAAGACAGCCCACATCCTTCATCTTAAAAAGTGAAGCTAAATCGTTCTTATAATACAAATACCGCTCCGGATGTGCCAAAACCGGTGTGTACCCTTTTAACTGTATAGCAAACAACAGTTCATAAAGTGCTATCGGCGGATTACTGTAGGAGAGCTCCACCAACAACAAACGATCATGAAGTGGGAGTAATTCGTCAGTCTCTAATTTTGAAATAAAAGTAAGGTCCAATAAATACTCCGCAGCAGCTTTTATGGGAATTCTTTCTTCCCAATGTTCTTGTGCATTGGCTACTTCTAAAGCCTTACTTCTAATCCCCGCTGTTGTATTTTCCCATACATCAGTCATCACGTGTGGAGTAGTGATGCATCGAGCAAAACCCATTGCTTTCATTTGTGATACTAATGCTTTAGTGACTGCTTCGGTAGAGGCTCCATCGTCTAACCCCCACAACAGATGTGAATGAATATCAGTATAATCATCCGGCACTAAATCTTTTAATAGGGGTTGCTCTTTTTTCCAGATTGAAAACATAACCTCATTGTGTGTTTTTTAAAGTGGCTCCTAATGGCCTCCATGCTCAAAGTAACAACTTTTTAAGCAATTTCTTTATTAAAGTACATGTATTTTAATAACATTACTTCATAAATTAAGCATAGAAAAGGATACTTTAATAAAAAAAAAGCGTAGCGTCCTTGCGTCCTTAGCGTAATTCTTTGTGCACTTTGCGGTTAAAAACCTTAATCCTCTTAATAAAAAAAGCGAAGCGTCCTTGCGTCCTTAGCGTAATTCTTTGTGCACTTTGCGGTTAAAAACCTAATCCTCCTAATAAAAAAAGTAAAGCGTCCTAAATTCTTAATCCCAAAAAAATCCGCAAAAATCCGCGGTAGCGAAGCCATCAGCGTCATCCGCGTTCCAACCTTCGCAAGAAAACAACTTAATCCAAGAACACAATATATATAACCAATCTGGAATTGAAGTCCATGGGTTTTGTTAGCAGACTAAAAGGCTATAGGGATATAAATCTAATCCAATTCTGATGTGAAAAATAATTTCACGCTCGGAAATTTACTTTGGGTCATTTGAATCGTAAAATCAGAGTCCGCCAGAAAAACCAACTGACCATATTTGTCATGAGCTAAAAACTTTTGCTTGATGCGTTTGAATTCTAAAAATTCGGAATTCTTAGCATCATCAGGTTTTACCCAACAGGCTTTATGAACCGGGAAATTTTCATAGGTACACTTGGCTCCGTATTCGTGTTCCAATCGGTATTGGATGACTTCATATTGAAGAGCACCTACGGTTCCAATTACTTTACGGTTGTTCATTTCCAAAGTAAATAACTGGGCAACCCCCTCATCCATTAATTGATCTATCCCTTTGTCCAATTGCTTCGCCTTCATCGGGTCGGCATTATTGATATAACGGAAATGTTCAGGAGAAAAACTGGGAATACCTTTGAATTGCATGTTCTCGCCTTCGGTTAAGGTATCGCCAATTTTAAAATTTCCGGTATCGTGTAAGCCTACAATATCTCCGGGATAAGAGATGTCTACAATTTCTTTCTTCTCTGCAAAAAAGGCATTCGGACTCGAGAATTTCAAGCTCTTATTTTGTCGTACGTGCAAATAGGGCTTGTTTCTTTCGAAAGTCCCCGAAACAATCTTTATAAAAGCCAAACGGTCGCGGTGTTTGGGATCCATGTTGGCATGAATTTTAAATACAAAACCACTCATTTTTGTTTCCTCCGGTTCCACCAAACGAATATCGGAGTGTTTTGGTCGGGGTGACGGAGCAATTGCTATAAAGGCATCCAATAATTCACGTACTCCAAAATTATTCAACGCCGATCCAAAAAATACAGGCTGTAAATGCCCTTCCAAATAGTCCTCCCTATTGAAAGGGGGGTAAACTTCCTGGATTAATTCCAATTCTTCCCGAAGTCTATCAGCCGGTTTTTGGCCGATTATCGTTTCCAATTCCCCGGAATGAATGTCGGTAAATGATAAGGTATCTTCAATATTTTTACGACTGTCGCCACTAAACAAGTTGATGTTTTTCTCCCATATGTTATAGATTCCTTGAAAGTCATACCCCATTCCGATAGGAAAACTCATGGGGGTTACCGTAAGTTTTAGTTTTTGCTCCACCTCATCCATTAAATCGAAGGCGTCTTTACCCTCACGGTCCAATTTATTGATGAAAACTATCATAGGTATGTTTCGCATACGACATACTTCAACCAATTTTTCCGTTTGCTCTTCAACTCCTTTTGCCACATCAATCACAACAATAACACTGTCCACAGCGGTAAGCGTGCGAAAGGTATCTTCAGCAAAGTCCTTGTGACCCGGTGTGTCTAGAATGTTGATTTTCTTGTCTTTATAATTGAATGCCAATACTGAAGTGGCCACAGAAATTCCTCTCTGCCGTTCAATTTCCATAAAATCGGATGTGGCTCCCTTTTTAATTTTATTATTTTTAACCGCTCCGGCTTCTTGAATAGCACCACCAAATAGCAGTAGCTTTTCTGTTAATGTAGTCTTTCCTGCATCAGGATGGGAAATAATACCAAAGGTTCGTCTTCTTTTAATTTCGTCTGTAAAACTCATAGGATGGGTAATGGTCTGCAAAAGTAGTGTTTTTTTTTAGCTAAGACAAGACCCTCCACCACCCCCATTGTCCCACCATAGCCATCACCATCACCGTCCCCCATTATCCGATATCAACCAAAAAAAAATCCTAAAACACTTTACGAAAACGTTTGAAATCGATACTTTTGCACCAAATTTATAAACAACACTAACTACAACAAAATGAAAATCAATCAATCGTTATACGAAAAAGAACTTTCGTTTCAAGCGGACAGAAGAAGAGCAGGGGTAGAATTTATTAAAATTATAAGCGATTTATGGTATGACAAATCCATTGAAATCGTGCTTTTCCGAAACCAATTAATTGATAAAAATGTTTCTGAAATTCTAAACCTTCACGAATATGCCGGCGAATTTGTAGGGAAACCTATCTCCGTGTTTGATTCCGTAGAAATTGCCCGAGAAATGCTTTCTCTGGACCTACCTCCTTCTAAACTAGACATCGGAAAATTAACGTACGAATACCACTTAGAAGACGACAAATACCACAATACCAAATCTTTCGTAATTGATAAATTAAAAAAAGCCAAAGACTTCCACATCATCAAACCAAAAGATGTGGTGCTTTATGGTTTTGGTAGAATCGGTCGTTTATTGGCTCGTGAGTTAATGTCTAAAACCGGAAAAGGAAGTCAATTGCGGCTTCGTGCTATTGTTACCAGAGACAAAAATGACGCCACTATCTTAGAAAAAAGAGCTTCCTTATTACGCTATGATTCGGTACATGGTGATTTTCAAGGCTCTGTTACGGCCGATCCCGAAAACAATGCGTTAATTATAAACGGTACTACCGTGCACATGATTTCGGCAAACGGACCGGAAGATATTGACTACACTAAATACGGAATTGAAGAGGCCTTGGTGATTGACAACACAGGAGCATTCACTACCGAAGAAGCGTTAAAAAGACACTTGGTTTCAAAAGGAACCGCAAAAGTATTGCTAACAGCTCCCGGAAAAGGAATTCCAAATATTGTATATGGTGTTAACCACAACGAACACAATCCGGAAAATGTTGATATTTTCTCTGCGGCATCGTGTACAACCAATGCCATCACACCCATTTTAAAAGCGGTGGAAGATACTTTAGGCGTCGTAAAAGGTCACTTAGAAACCATACATGCCTACACTAACGACCAGAATTTGGTGGACAACATGCATAAAAAATACCGCCGTGGTAGAGCCGCTGCGTTGAACATGGTAATCACAGAAACCGGTGCCGGAAGTGCCGTAGCGAAAGCATTGCCTTCATTAGCCGGGAAATTGACATCCAACGCAATTCGTGTTCCTGTACCTAATGGTTCTCTAGTAGTGTTAAACTTAGAAGTTAGTAAAGAAACTTCTGTGGAAGACATCAACAACATCATGAAAAAATACGCCTTAGAAGGTGAATTAGTAGAACAAATTAAATATTCCTTAAATAACGAATTGGTGTCTTCCGATATCGTAGGTACAAATGCACCCGCTATTTATGACAGCAATGCCACGATCGTTTCAGGTGATGGAAAAAATATCGTACTGTATGTATGGTACGACAACGAATTTGGATACAGCCACCAAGTAATTCGATTAGCAAAATACATCGCAAAAGTAAGACGCTACAATTACTATTAAAATAACACCTAACGAAACAACCCTAAAGCACTTCCTCTCTTCTGATGAAGTGCTTTTTTTCTCTCAGTATCTCAGCACATTTAAAACCATGAAAAAATCAACAAACACTAACTGTCTTTAGCTCCCGTATTTCCCTCCGGCCGTAGGCCGGGGTGGTTCTTATTACTTCAAAACCAATCTCTTAAAAATCAACAAACACTAACTATCTTAATTCTTTTATCTTAATACCTTAAAACCTCAGCACCTCAGCACCTCAGTACCTCAGTACCTCAGCACCTCAGTCCCTCAACACCTCCCCATTATATTTTTATAAAAAGTATTCGTTTATTTCACAAAAAAGTATACTTTTGAATTCCCTTATTTCAATCAACCGTTTTTAATGAAGAAGCGTTATACGAACAGGATTAGTTAATCGTTTAACTAAACCACGTAGTAGTGCTATGGCTTTACTTTTTTAAAAAACTTAACGGACTAAAAAACACAACAACCATTTTACATGAAAATAATCGGTATCTTTTTGATTTTATGTGCACAGCTTACCTTTGCTCAAACAGAAAAAGCGGAATCGTATAACCACGGGCATAACGGTATTGAACTGGTTTCCCGATGCCAAAAAGGAAACACCGTTATTGTGAGTACCTACAATGCTAAAATGACCATTCGGGAAGAAATTGCACAAAACATCTTCAAAATGTATGAAGCCAACCAACTGGAAAACAACCAATGGTTAACCGTAACCTGCAACCAAGCAAAAGTGTATGGAAAATGTAGCATTCGTACCAAAAACAAACTAACCGCAATCGACTTCTATTTTGAAAAAGTATATTGGAATTCCGGTACCACCGAAGTATACGTCAAACCCACAAAACCGTAAGTAAAACCAAAAAGCGAAGCGTCTTTGCGTCTTCCCATTTTTGCGTCTTTGCGTCTTTGCGAGAAAAAAAATTAACACTTAAAAAAAAAAGCGAAGCGTCATAAAAAAATCTGCAAAAATCAGCCTTGGCAAAGCCACCCGCGTCATCCGCGTTACAACCTTCGCGAGAAAACCTTAACATCCTTAATGAAAAAAAAGCGAAGCGTCTTAAAATCTTAATGTTAAAAAGTAAAAACCAATCAAAAAGCGAAGCGTCTTAAAATCCGCAAAAATCAGCCTTGGCAAAACCACCTGCGTCATCCGCGTTCCAACCT
Organism: Flavobacterium sp. UBA6135; assembly: GCF_002428305.1. Classification (GTDB taxonomy): domain Bacteria; phylum Bacteroidota; class Bacteroidia; order Flavobacteriales; family Flavobacteriaceae; genus Flavobacterium. The sequence goes on from NZ_DIVJ01000037.1 coordinate 114,878, forward strand.
TCGCAAGAAAACCTTAACATCCTTAATGAAAAAAAAAGCGAAGCGTCTTAAAATCTTAATGTTAAAAAGTAAAAACCAATCAAAAAGCGAAGCGTCATAAAAAAATCTGCGAAAATCAGCGTTGGCAAAGCCACCTGCGTCATCCGCGTTCCAACCTTCGCGAGAAAAAAAATTTAACACTTAAAACAAAAAACAAAAAAACTCCCGAATCACTTCGGGAGTTATATACAAAAAAGAAAAACTTAAGCTCTTCCTGCCGCTGCAATCAAATTCAAAGCAGAACCCGCCACAAACCATCCAATCTGACTGTCATTATACGAATGATTAGCCACAATAACATCCTTGCTGCCATCCGCATGAACAAACTCTAACGTTAACGGTTTACCCGGTGCAAAATCAACTAAATCCACAAAATTGATGGTATCATTCTCTTGAATTTTATCATAATCCGCTTCATTGGCAAAAGTCAACGCCAACATCCCCTGTTTCTTCAAATTGGTTTCGTGAATACGAGCAAATGATTTTACCAATACCGCTTTCACTCCCAAGAAACGAGGCTCCATTGCCGCATGCTCTCTTGAAGAACCTTCCCCATAATTGTGGTCTCCCACAACAATTGAAGGAACACCCGCCGCTTTATAAGCTCTTTGAACAGCCGGAACCGCATCGTAAGCTCCTGTTAATTGATTTTTAACCGTATTCGTTTTTTGATTAAAAGCATTTACGGCTCCAATCAACATATTATTCGAAATATTATCCAAATGACCTCGGAAACGCAACCACGGACCAGCCATCGAAATGTGGTCGGTAGTACATTTTCCAAAAGCTTTGATCAATAATTTAGCACCCGTAATATTTTTACCGTCCCATGGCAAGAAAGGATCTAGTAATTGCAAACGTTCTGAAGTGGGACTTACAGCCACTTGCACTTTTGAACCGTCTTCTGCAGGAGCTTGATAACCCGGATCCTCCGCGTCAAACCCTTTGGGTGGTAATTCATTTCCGGTGGGCTCGTCCAAACGTACTTCCTCACCATTTTCATTAATCAAGGTATCGGTTAACGGATTAAATCCTAAATCGCCCGCAATCGCTAAAGCAGTAACCAATTCAGGTGAACCTACAAACGCTAACGTATTCGGATTTCCATCCGCACGTTTTGAAAAGTTACGGTTGAACGAGTGAACAATCGTATTGCGTTCTTCTTTCTCCGCTCCTTCTCTATCCCACATTCCAATACACGGTCCGCAAGCGTTCGCAAAAACAGTCGCTCCGATTTTATCAAAAGTATCAATAAATCCATCGCGTTCTATCGTATAACGTACGGTTTCTGAACCCGGTGTGATCGTGAATTGTGCTTTGGTTTTTAAATTTTTATCAGAAACTTGTTTCGCTAACGAAGCAGCTCTGGCTATATCTTCATAAGAGGAATTGGTACAAGAACCAATCAAACCTACTTCAATTTTCAATGGCCAATTGTTTTTAATGGCTTCTTCTTTCATTTTCGAAATTGGCGTAGCCAAATCCGGTGTGAAAGGACCATTCAAATGAGGCTCTAATTCCGATAAGTTAATTTCAATAACTTGATCAAAATACTGCTCCGGATTAGCATATACCTCCGCATCAGCTGTCAAATAAGAAGCTACTTGATTGGCTGCATCTGCAACATCCGCTCTTCCGGTGGAACGCAAATAACGATCCATCGAAGCATCATAGCCAAAAGTGGAAGTAGTAGCCCCAATTTCAGCACCCATATTACAAATGGTGCCTTTTCCGGTACACGACATCGCAGTAGCACCTTCACCAAAATATTCAACAATAGCTCCGGTCCCTCCTTTTACGGTTAGGATACCGGCTACTTTCAAGATAACATCTTTCGGGGCTGTCCAACCGGATAATTTTCCGGTCAACTTTACACCTATTAATTTTGGAAATTTCAATTCCCATGCCATACCCGACATTACATCTACCGCGTCAGCACCACCTACGCCAATGGCCAACATCCCCAATCCACCTGCATTTACAGTATGCGAATCGGTTCCAATCATCATTCCGCCCGGAAAAGCATAATTCTCTAATACCACTTGGTGGATAATTCCGGCTCCCGGTTTCCAAAATCCAATACCGTATTTATCCGATACTGACGATAAGAAATCAAACACCTCATTACTTTGTTGCTTCGCACGTGCCAAATCAGTTTTAGCATCTACTTTTGCTTGAATCAAGTGGTCACAATGTACCGTAGTGGGAACAGCAACTTTACTTTTTCCGGCATGCATAAACTGCAACAAAGCCATTTGAGCTGTCGCATCTTGACAGGCCACACGATCCGGGGCAAAATCAACATAATCTTCACCTCGCTTAAAAGCTTGTGAAGGCGTTCCCTCCCATAAATGGGAATATAAAATTTTCTCAGATAAGGTAAGTGGACGACCTACTAACTCACGGGCTTTGTCAACACGCTCCGCTAGATTAGCATACACTTTTTGAATCATTTCAATATCAAATGCCATAAATTAAAAAGGTTTATTTGTTTGTGGTGCAAAATTACGAAAACGTTAGAACAATAGAAAATTAATAGCCAAATATCTCTTTTGGAAATCATTTTTTATCAAAAACGATTTTTATACATAGAATTTTCAATAAATAGCAATTTAACTGTATAATAATGAAAATTTGATAATTTCAAAGCCTAAAAATAACAATCTCATAAAATGGAATAGAAAAAAGTGCAGAAAAAAGTGTAGTTAATCCCCACCAGATTGCATAAGTCATGTTGAACCCTCCCGAACCCTGTCATGCTGAACTCGTTTCAGCATCTTCCATCTCCCATCTCCCATCTCCCATCTCCCATCTTCCATCTCCCAACTCCCATCTTCCATCTTCCATCTTCCATCTTCCATCCCTACTCCTTCACCAACTTCTGCACCCCAATCACCTTCCCTTCCTGCACCACCTCAACCACATAAACCCCCGCTGACAATAACGACAACGACAAATCCAACGACAACAATCCATTAGAATACATCGGTGCCATAACCGCCCGACCATGTAAATCATAGACCGAAACGCTTACATTATCCAAACCGCTTTTCAAAGAAAGACGAACAGTGTCTGTAGCAGGATTCGGTGACAGCACCAATGAAATTTGCTGATAATCACTCACACTCAGCGTACACCCCGCCACAGGCACATATAAGGGTATTGGAGATTCAGTTGTAGTTCCATTGCCATATTGACCAAACTCATTATATCCCCAAGACCATAGGGAACCGTCTGTTTTTAGCCCAACAGAGTGATATCCTCCTCCGGTAACAGCAACCCAGTTCGTATCTATACCGATTTGAACAGGAGCACTTTGATTTGTTGTGTTTCCTATACCAAGCTGACCAAAGTTATTACGACCCCAGACCCAAAGCGTTCCATCTGATTTAATACCTAGGGAAAATTGAAAACCTGCTGCAATAAACTGCCAAGTATCAGTGCCTACTTGTTGAGGCACATTGGAACTGGAACCGGTGCCATTCTGACCATAGCCACCCCCTCCCCAGGTCCATAAGGTACCATCGGTTTTTAAGCCCATACCATGAGCAGCACCCACACTGATATACTCCCAATCGGTAGCCGTACCAATCTGAGTGGGATAGTTAACCACCAATGTGCTCGGGGTAGCCACTAATCTCCCAGAATTATCTCCCCAACCCCATAACGTACCGTTTTCTTTCAAAGCTAAACTAGCACCGGTGTTGCTACTTTCCACTTGCTTCCAATCAGTAGCTGCCCCAATTTGAATGGGAGATAATTGATTGGCACAACACGTACCATTACCCATTTGACCAGAATTATTCTGTCCCCATCCCCATAAGGTACCATTTGTCTGTATAGCTAAAGTGTGAGCCGTACTGGAAACATTTTTCCACGTAGTACCGGGATTAATTTGCACTGGAGAATTATATGACGTTGTAGTGCCTACGCCTAATTGCCCTACATTATTACCTCCGGTTCCCCATAAAGAACCATTGGTGGCAATAGCAAAAGTAGTATAATATCCAGCATCAAAAGTAGTCCAAGGCTGGTTCAGATTGGCAAACAATACAGGGGTTAAGTGATCCGAATTATTACCTGTACCAGACTGTCCATTCGCTCCCCATCCCCAAAACCAAACAGTACCATCACTTTTTTGGGCAATGACATTTCCTTCTCCGCCTCCCACTTTAACAAAACATTGACCTACTATTGTGAAGGGTGTAATTAATAAAAAAAATAAGGTAATTGTTTTTTTCATAGAAATTATAATTTAAAAGGCCGCCTTGCAGCGGCCTTAGGTTTAATTTAGTTTTTCATTAGTTTATGTTGTGACACAAGCACTCCTGCTTCACGGAGCACCACAATATAAACACCTGCAGGATAAGAACCGGTGTGAACCGTAATGGCTTTATCTTCAGGTTTTAAGTGCGTTTGTTGCATCAATCGACCCGTCAAATCATAAATGAATAATTCACCTTTTGATTTAATACCGGTAAAGGAAATAGTGACCGCATCATTTGTCGGATTCGGATACAGTGTAACCGCAACCAAATCCATTCCCTCACCGTGCTTAGTTGGCTCCTGAACCTGCTCCTTATTAACTTGACTTTCTTCCTCACAAGAAGGAATATCTAACAAGAAGGTGTACGTACACGGATTACCATCTTTATCCAATGCCTCAATGATAAATTCTACCATACCACCTGTAAAAGTACCCGTTGGAATAAAGGTAAACATATACGGATGCAAACCGGCACTGATGTCAAAAGCAGATGGGTTAATAACCATAGTACCACTCAAAGAACTAATCACCGCATTCAAATCATCACCACTGGCGATATCCAACACAACCGTAAAACTACAAAATTTATCTTCATTTTTTATAATACTTTGTGGTATAACCCGTTCAATTTTACATTTTTTACATGCTAACTCTTTAAAATAAAGAGGGTCAGTAGTTAATTCACAATCACCTGTGTTTAGTGTAAAAGCATATTCTCCCGTTCCGGTTAGCTCATAAGGAGTCGGAAAACTGGTGGTATTGGAAACAGCAACAACTTGATCCTTTTCCCAAGCCCAATAAGGCAAATATACTCTTGGTCCTATCAGTGTACCGATGTTTTCTTTACAGGCATCATAACATCCTGAAGGGAAAATCCAACTGTAAACTTCCGGATCTTTTGGCACATCAATTTGGGTTGAGAAACTACAATCTCCTACAGTGGCAGTCACACGATAAGGTCCACCGGCTGACACATAAATAGGATTACCTATTTGACCGTCACTCCAAGTAAAATGAGCTCCGGTTGCTGCCGTTTGTGCAGTTAACTTATACTCATACGGACTACAACTGACCATTTGCGGTGTTAAAATGACCAAATCCGTTGGAGCGGGCAGCACTTGAACCGTAACACTGCTTGAATTACTACAACCATCCAAAAGTACGGTAGCTGTGATGGTATGAGTACCTGCACTTAAATTAGAAAATATAGGGGCAGTATTGTTGTTAAATTGGGGTTGGGCAACAGTGTTCAACGTCCAACTAATTGTTGTAGCATTAGTAGTTGCTTTCACCGGATAGATGCCTCCCAAACAAATAGAAGTAGCCGCCGTTAACGTTAAAGATGGTAACGGTTTAAAGATAGGACTGATGCGACTTGGAGTAGCATACTCACACAAATCCGCTGAACGTACTTTTAGCCAATACGAACCGGGTGTCGTGACAACAAGATTGGGACCGTTTACAGGAGGAGTCACTTCCGTTAACCCATTCATCCAAATATATTCCTCAACAGCACAAGTGTCGAGCTGACTAGGGTTGGCTTGATACGTCAAGGTTACACCATAACCGGCACAAACACTTGGTGGATTTGGTGTGGTCACCACATCACCATAAAAACATTTTTCAGGAATAGTGATAGGTAATGACAAGGTTCGGGAACATCCCAAAGCATTGGTTACAGTTACGTAAACCGTATGAGGACCACTGGTTGAAAAAACCCTTTTTGGATTAAATAAAGTACTTTGAGCTCCTTCATCAAATGTCCATAAATAAGAATCCGTTGATGACTGAGAAAATGATACTTCAAAACGTACAGCAGTATCATGACAATGAATTTCTTCCACCAATTCTATAAACATCGCATTTGACATCGTACTCAACGTAAACACCAACTCATACGAGCATTCATCTTGCCAAACACCATTCAATTTTCCTTTAACTACTTGGGTAACTATATAAGTACCGCTTCCTAATGAATTGATTACATTTCCGGAAACCAATACATTACTGCTTGGCGGTGTGCCATTAGGTCTTATGTAATATTTTATATCCCTGTCTGTAACAGGAGCAAAAAAGTTGGTTTCATCAAAAAAGGTTACAGTAAAATCGGTGTTGCCATTACATACTGCCTGATAAGCAAATTTAGGCACATAAGGCACCGTAATCTTATTATAATCACGCAATGTAATTAGATTAAAAGGGGCATTTTGACAGGTATAACGAGCTTGATAGTACACGTGATACTCTCCGGCTTCTGCCGTAATTTGAGTCCCGGTATAATTGTTATGGTTAAAATTAGGTCCAACAATTTTAAAACTTTCAAAAGAGGAGGGCACTGTAGTACTGCCACTCAAATAAATAATACCACAATCATTAAAACTGGTGTTGGTTAAAACTGGTACAGGATCCAACTCACAAATAACCGTATCGTTGCAATTTTGATAAACGTTTACTATATTGGAAAAAGCAATACAACCTTTACTGTCAACTACGCTAAAACGATAACTGCCAAACCCCATAGCAGGTGTAACAGCCAAAGTAGTATTCGGAACGGGTTGAGGACTAAGGATGGCACCGTTTCTATACCAAGTAACCGTTAAACCGGCAATGGAGGTGCCTATTTCTAAAACAGTTGCAATATCTTGCACATCACAAAACACATTACCTCCGCTTACAATGGATAAAGAAGCAGGCGGCTCAGGAAATACTGATACATTGAATACAGCAACATTTGTACTTACATCACATCCGTTTGGAGTTGCAATAAAAGCTGTAATTGTTCTTCCAATATTTGAACCGGTGTTGTTAGAAAATGTAAAATTTTGTGTGGTACTTCCTGTGGTAGTTACTCCTCCATTTGTCCAAGTAACCACTGTTCCCGGTGCAAGAGAAACACCGTTGGTAGAACTGACTGTAAACGTTACTCCTGCTCCGGAACAAACAGAACTGTCAGCTGAAATTTGAATAATCGGGATAGGAATAATAGTCACTTGATACGTAAACACTTGTGGAGGTAACGTACATTTTTGTATCGTTAAAATCACATCAACTTGTGTTGGTGCACTCACATTATACCATAAAAAAGTGGCTGCATTAGTACCTTGACCTTCCGTAACACTACCTAAACTGGAGTCAGAAAGACTCCAAGTATAAAGCTCTCCTTGAGTATATAAATTGGTGGTACCGCTTTGATAAGCAAAAAAGTCTTGATAGGAGTTGGCACATATCGAATTCACATTGTCCTCACTAATTACATCAACCAACACTTGTTGTAAGTTGATGGGTAAAGTGGTAGGTGACGAAGCACAAACAAGTGGGTTAATAGATTGCCGAACAACCGTCAGTGAATGAGGCCCGGTGGCACTAAAACTAACATTAACAGAACTTCCTGTAGCGGCACCAATAAAACTACCATTCTGAATAGTCCAATGATAGGTTGAATTAGAATCAGGATTTTGTATCGTATAAGTATAGGGTTGTGACGGACAAACAACTGTAGTGCCTGAAATTGAATTCAAAGCTACAGCTTGTGGATTTGCCACAATAGTGATGGTTTTTTGTTCACCTTCACACAAAGCACTACCGGCTGTAGATAAAATATAATTTCCGGCCGTAGTAAAAGTATATTGAAATTGATTAGAACCGTTCAAAGTTGTAATTACAGTTGTTCCATTGGCAGCAAATAAAGTCCAATTCGCTGCGTCTCCTGAAGCGGTAGTATAGGTTGCAACTGTTCCTTGACAAAACTCAGTATCGCCCAAAAACTCAACTCTTGGTTCAGAGATAATAGTAAAAAGGGCAATTCCCGTACAACCGGTCAATGTATTCACATAAGTAGCTTTCAAAAGCAACGTTCCCTCTACAAATGGAAAAATAACAACTTCATTGCGTTGATCAGTCAAAATAACATCAGCCAAATCATTGTTTTCATTACCCACAATCTCCCATTGAAAATCGGTAGTAGGCCATTGGGGCAACTCATAGCGTCCGTAAGAATAAACACACAAAGAATCAGGGCCAACAATCGTTCCTTTAGATTGAATCACCGGCACACGTAGGGTCGTTGGAAAATAACATTCCAAGTGACAGTCTCTCGGATCAAAAGTAACATAACCAAATCCGGTAGCGTCAACATCATCCCATATAACCGTTAAATCACCTGTACTTTGATTGATATCTGCTATAGTTCCTCCAATAACACTCCAATTAAAAGCATCACCACAAATAGCTCTGGCATCAAAAGGCAATGTATAAGTGGCTCGTTGATCTTCACAAACAATGGAAGGACATTGAATATCAAATCCTTTTGGGCCAACCTCAACAAGAATCCCTATGGTATGCTTACAATTACAAGCATTAGTAACAGTAAGCTTTACCATAAAAGTCCCATCACTTTGATAAGTGTGTGTAGGGTGCTCAGCTGTTGATGTTGTATTGTCTCCAAAATCCCAGAAATAAGATACAATGGCTGTACCACCATTGGCTTGAGATTGATTAGTGAAATAAATTAATTGATCCGTACATGCATAGATAGTTTCACCCTCCCCTGTTGTGAATGGTAAAACCTCAAAATCTGCAATAGGACCAATTATTTTTTCAAAGCAAATAGTTTTAGAACTGATAGTTGACCCCGTAGTGATTTGAAAACTTAAACTACCCATTCCAAAACTACCCCATAAAACACTACAACTTGTGTTAGTTGAAGAAGAAATTGAGCCACCAATACTACTCCAAACAACTGTACTGCCTGTTGGAACATTTTGCAAATGGTAAACGATATAAGAATTTTCACAGACCCTAAAACAGTCTCCATCTTGAATGTCCTCTAAAAAAGAGGCTCTTTCTCATCCCTGGGAGGTTCTCCTGTTTCATACACTTGACATCCAACGCCACCACTCCAAATAATGGAGACTGGATTGGTACTTTGAGCAAAAACACTGCTTGAAAACAATAAAAAACTAACAAGCAATAGACCGGTAAACTTAAACATAAACGGTAAAGATTTACATTTAAAATAGGAAGTAATTTCCGTCATAAAATGTGTTATTTAGTTGGTTAAACAGTTCCAAACTTAACATTTTATTTCATGCCTTTTTTACTACATTTTTTAAAAAAAATTTTCATTTGCCTGAAATCCAAAACATTTCATCGATTATTTCTTTATTCATAAGGTATGACAATTCTTATAAAGCGATTTATTTTTTATTAACAATTAATAAATAAAAGTGGTTAATAAGTTTGTAATTTACTAATCGGAAAAAAGGCTTTTCTCCTGATTTTTAAGAACAGAAAAAAAGATTTTTCAAAGTTATGTAAATGAAATCTTATTTGATGATATAAGGAATTTAAGACAATTCAAACTTATTTTATTTTCATAACTGCTAATTAAAAAAAGTAAGTTCCTAGTGAAACATTTTTATCTTTCTGAAAGACAAAAAATAGTGTTAATAACTTTTTATGATAAATAGTGATTTTTTAATAAAAAACAAACTTTTTAGCATGGTTTTATTTCTTATAATTTCCACTTTAACCAAAATATTTAAGAAAATAATAAAATGAACGCTATTGATTTACAATAATTACTCTAAATCAATTATAAAAAAAACAGTTCAATAGTGCTTAAGATTAAAACCATAGTTATATAACTATAATGGGATTTTTAATAATGGGTATAGCTATTTCAGGACGGGTCGGGAGTGTTCAATAAACTGTGTCATTGCATTTTATTCTATCACTAAAATACACATTTAAATCATTTTGAATAGCAGACCAGTGAAAAATTTGTCCATTCCATCTAGTTTGTGC
>NZ_DIVJ01000030.1:0-7436 GCF_002428305.1 Flavobacterium sp. UBA6135
AATTCCCCTGTCTGACCCGATTACAAGATAAAAAACGGAAAAACTGCTTTTGAATTTGCTGTTTTTTCAGGAAATGATGAAATTATTAACTTACTTAAATAAATAACTTATGAAGAAAATTACTTTTTTATTATTAATATTATCTGGCTTCTTGAGTTTTTCTCAGCAAAAGTCGACTGGCGATATGACCCTTATTGCAGGTGTAACTGTCAATCTTACTTTAGACAATGGTACCTCTACAGCAACTTTAGTTTTATCAGGACCAAATGATAGATGGTTTGCTTTTAAGTTTGGGGATTTTACACATCCAATGGATGCAGGGGTTGACGGTGTATATTATAATGGAACAACATTAATTGATGGAACTGAAGGAGGATTTAGTGGCCTTGCGACTGATACTTCTCAAAATTGGACAGTTACGGGAAATACACTTTCTGGAGGAACAAGAACAATAACAGCAACTAGAGCACTGAATTCTCCAGATCCAACAGATTATGACTTCAATTATGACAATGATACTATTGATATTGCTTTAGCTCATGGTCAAAATGCAAATTATACTATGAATAGTACTAACGCACATGGGCAATTTAGAAACGCAAACCATAACACTACTTTAACGACTCTTGGTGTTGAAGATTTCTCATTAAACGCAACCCAGATATACCCAAATCCTTCCAATGGAGATTTCAGAGTAAAGACAAGAACTGGTTTAGACAGGATTACGATTTATACCCAGACGGGTGCTTTAGTCAAAACAATAGAAGTAGGACATCAAGAAGAAACAGAAGTGAATGTGAACGGTTTGGCTACGGGGGTTTATTTGCTAGAACTTCAAAATTCAAGCGATAAATCTTGGAAAAAGATTATCGTAAATTAAATTTTTAGTAAAAGATTAAAACTTGTTTCATTTGTTTTACGTAGATGAAATAAGTTTTAATCTTTTTTAATCTCTGTTTATGAAAAAATTACTTTTATTTCTTTTATTGCCTTTTTTTGGTTTTGCTCAAGACGATTTGTTAAGTAGTTTAGATAGTACAGAAACCAATCAAAGAGTAACTTCTGCTTTTAAATCTTTAAAAATTATAAATCTTGAATCTACAAAATTAGCTTCAAAAGGAGACTTTTACTTTATTGTAGCCCACCGATTTGATTATTTTAAAAATGGTTTTGATGATTTTTTCGGATTAGATAATGCCAATACGCAACTAAAATTTTTATACGGAGCTACAGATTGGTTAACGGTTCACGTAGCAAGAAGTGGTTTTCAGGAAACGTATGATTTGGCAGCCAAGTATTTGATAAAATCTCAAATGCAATCAGGTTTTCCGGTAACAATTGTTGGTTTTAATAGTATCGCGATTAATACAGAATTGAAGAAAAAGGATTATCCAAAATTGTCATTTGACAATCGGTTAAGTTATGTGACACAGCTTTTGATCTCCAGAAAATTTTCTGAAAAGTTAACCTTACAATTGGCTCCTTCCTATTTTCATGAAAATACGTTGCAGGATATTTTAGATGAAAACAATCAAGCTATTTTGCCTAATCCACAAGATAACAGTCAATTTGCAATTGGAGCAGGAGGAAGGTACAAACTCACCAGTAGATGGTCTGTAAATGTTGATTATGCAGCTCATTTGAATAGGACGGATAAATCAATTTATAAAAATCCATTATCTATTGGAGTTGATTTAGAAACGGGAGGTCACGTATTTCAAATGCATTTTACAAATTCAAGAGCCATGCATGAATCCGGATATTTAGGTCAAACCAGTGGTGATTGGACAAAAGGAGAAATTGCTTTTGGGTTTAATTTAGTGCGTGTGTTTTAAATAAAAAAGGTGCCAATTACGACACCCTTAGAATTATCTTCTTAAAACTAAAATTCTTTTTTCATCGGGATTGTCTTCACTGACCCATTTTTGAACTTTAGATTTATTTTGAACTTTTTTCCATGTTCGTGATAAATCTGAATTATCACTTTTTATCACTATAAAATTTTTAGAATCATCCCAACTGAATGGACTCACATCTCTTATTTGTGTGTTGAAAAAATTAAATTCCAAATTTTTATTACCGCGATTGTTGTTGTCAAAAGACATGGTTCCGATATTGGTTACTCTTGCGGTTTGAAAATTAGAATTTTGAATTTCATAGTGTGTAACCCGCCATGTATCTGCTAATCTATGCGAACAACTTGTGAGAGCTAAAACACTTATAATGCCTGTAATAATTGGAATAAATTTTTTCATACTGCTTTTATTTAAAGTACTTAAAAGGTACAATTAACATGCCAAAACACTCTCCTTTTTCTTTACCAGTATGTTTGTGATGCATTTTGTGTGCCCGTCTGACCGCTTTGGCATAACGATTATTTGCATTTCTAAACAATTTAAAACGTTGGTGAATAAAGATATCGTGAACTAAAAAGTAGGTCAACCCGTAGGCAAAAATCCCCAAACCAATTGCCAACCCCAGTTCCAAAATGTTATTTTGCCAAAGCAAAAAGAAAGATATGCTAACAACGGCATAAAAAATAAAGAAGGTATCATTTCGTTCAAACCATGAATCATGGTCTTTTTTGTGATGGTCTTCATGTAAATTCCAAAGAAAACCATGCATCACATATTTATGCGTAAACCACGCCATAAATTCCATCATAAAAAAAGTCAAAAAGAAAACTAAAATGTGAATCCACATAATCTGAAAATTTAAAATCTAAATAATATTAAGTCGATAATTTACATAACACTTGGCCAATAATCCAACTTTTTGGTAATCCGGAACACGAATCCGAGTTGTTTTTATTGCCATTGACGGTGTCTTTTTTAATTTTGAAAGCAGTTTTTTATAATATACATAAGCAGTATAAACGCCAAATTTTGCTTCCAAAGGTAATCTTTGAATTCCTTCAAAACCTGCAGCAAAGTCGGCTTCAATTTCTTCAATAATCACTTTTTTGGATGCTTCATCCAATTCATTTAAATCGGTATTGGGAAAATACGTTCGGTTTAAATCATCATGATCGGCTTTTAAATCACGTAAAAAATTTACTTTCTGAAAAGCAGAACCCAGTCGCATTGCACTGTGTTTTAGTTCTTCATATTGTTCAATATTTCCATTCACAAAAACTTTTAAACACATTAATCCAACAACATCAGCAGAACCATAAATGTATTCCTGATATTCTTCGTGAGTTTTATATTCTGTTTTTGTTAAATCCATTTTCATACTTGACATGAAGGCATCTATTAAATCAGATGGAATTTTAAATGCATGAACAGTATGTTGAAATGAATTTAGAATTGGGTTCAAACTAATTCGGTTTTTTAATGCCAAATCCAAATCATTCTCAAAAAGCTCAAATAATTCGTCTTTGTTGTAATCATGAAAGGTATCAACAATTTCATCTGCAAAACGAACAAAGCCGTAGATGTTATAAATATCTTGTCTGATGGAAGGAGCCAACATTTTTACAGCTGATGAAAATGAAGTGCTGTATGACCTAGTGACGTTGCGGCTGCAATCAAAGGAGACTTTGTCAAAAATAGATTTCATAGCTTATTTAAAATGGTTTTTTAATGTTTTAATCTTGTTTTTCTATCAACTCAGCAACTAACTTTCCTGAAATTAATGACGGTGGAACTCCTGGCCCCGGAACCGTTAATTGACCTGTAAAAAATAAACTTTTAACTTTTTTGCTTTTTAATTTTGGTCTTAAAAAAGCAGTTTGTAAAAGCGTATTTGCCATTCCATAAGCATTCCCTTTGTATGAATTATAGTCTTTTATAAAGTCATTAACACAAAAAGATTCTTTAAAGATAATATTATTTTTTACTTTTTGCTCAGTAATTGTTTCAAACCGTGTCATTATGATGTTAAAATAGGTTTCTCTGATTTCTGGTGTGTCTTCAATTCCCGGTGCTAGTGGAATTAAAAAGATGCCTGCTTCATTGCCTATAGGTGCCGCCGAATCATCTGTCTTTGAAGGGAAACTTGCATAAAACAAAGGTTCTTTTGGCCAACTCGGTTTGTCATAAATGGCTTTAGCATGGTCTTTAAATGAAACGTCAAAAAATAAAGTATGGTGTTCAACATTTTCAATTTTTTTATCAAAGCCAACATAAAATAATAGGGAGGAAGGAGCAAAAGTTTTCTTTTCCCAATATTTTTCTGAATAAGCTCGGTCAATTGGCTCAAGTAGAGTTTCTGTATGATGGTAATCGGCACCACTCAAAACTAAATCGCAATAGTCTATTTCATCATTAAAACTAATGCCTATTGCTTTTTTGTTTTCAACAATAATTTTGTCAACAGAAGCATTCGTTTTAAAAGTAACGCCTAATTCACGAGCTAAACTTTCAATTGCCAAAATAACACTATACATGCCGTTTTTGGGATGCCATGTTCCCATTCCAAAATCAGCAAAATTCATAAAACTATAAAATGCAGGCGTATCTGAAGGTTTTGCTCCAAGAAATAATACCGGAAATTCTAATATTTGAATTAATTTATCATTTGTAAAGCGTTTACGAACTTCTTTGCTGATAGTTGAAAAAAACTGTCCAACTTTTAATGCTGTTTCAGGTGTGATTAATTCTAATGGAGAGACTCCAGGGCGATACACTAAATCTTTTATGGCAATATCATAATTGCTTTGTGCTTCAGCCATAAATTTTTCAAGAACAGCACCGCTACCTTTTTCAACAGTTTCAAAAGTTGCTATAATTTCAGGAAGATTATCAGCAATTGTAACAAAACTATTGACACCAAAATAAACCTTATACGCTGGTGAAAGTTTAATTAACTCGTAATAGTCGGATGGTTTTTTGTCGAAATCTTCAAAAAAACGCTCAAAAACATCCGGCATCCAATACCATGTTGGTCCAATGTCAAAAGTGAAATTGTCTTTAATAAGTTGGCGTGCTCTTCCGCCAATTGTAGGGTTTTTTTCAAAGACAGTCACTTGATGTCCTTTTTGAGCTAAATAACAGGAAGCGGCAAGAGCCGAGAATCCTGAGCCGATGATGTTTATTTTTTTCTTCATTTGTTTAACAAAAGTAAACAAAAAGCTAAACAAATTAAAATAATAGCAGCATTATTTTTAGAGCATATATGTTAAATCTTTTATGGAACTAAATATTCTTACTTTAGGGAATTGGTTTTGATTTATATGTTCTGTAATTCTGCCAATTGTCCATAATTCATCTGTCTCATTGTCTATGATTTCTTCATAAAATTCCTTTAGATAATCATTTACTTTATCTTTATCAGGTTCTACAGTCATGTAGGATATATAAACTACGTTATTGAAATAACGTTTTATGTCTTTCAAACTGTCAATTGGCACACTTTCGCCTAAATAAACTGATTTGTAGCCACTCAAGATTATTTCATAATTGAGGTACATTAGTCCTAGTTCATGGATTTCATTGGAGGGTAAATAAAGTATAAAAACTTTATCCGATTTGGTTGGTTCAAGAACTTGAATTTTTTCGGTATTGACTAAAAGTTTTTGTTTGATTAGGTAACTAATAAAATGTTCGTGAGCTGGTGAAATGGTATCGGTTTGCCATAGCAGTCCAATTTCATTCATCAACGGGATGAAAACTTCATAAAAAACTTCTCTAAATGATTTTTCGGCAAGTAAATTATTGTATGTGTTGAAAAATAGCGTGTGATCAAAATTAATCATAGCCATCTTAAAAGCATTTATTGCATGATTCTTTACACTTTTATCAGATATGATTTCTCTGACCATCGCAGGTATTCTATCTTCCGATAGTTTAGAGATTTTGGATATTTTATAGCCATGATTATGAAGCAGTGTAATATTTAAAAGTTTTTGTAAACTAGCCAAATCATAATATCTTATGTTTGTGTCTGTTCGCATTGGTTCCAATACATTGTATCTTTTCTCCCAAATTCTTATGGTATGAGCTTTTATGCCTGATAGGTTTTCAAGATCTTTAATACTGAAGATATTCTTAACGTTGTTCATTTTTTACTTAAATAAGTTAAACAAAAGTACTAAAACTTTTAGTTTATAATCAACTTACTTGATTTTTTTTCGTAAAAGTTATGATTGTACTCGCTTTTGTAAGAAAAAACAAATCTGTTGATGATTCAAACCAACTTAGAAACCTTAGTTTTTTTTATGGTTAAGAAGAATTGACTATTTTTCCAAAAAAAAACAGAAATGAAAATAGCTTTTAATTTTAGCCTAATAATAATACTCTTTTTTTTTAGTGGAAATGCCCAAACAAGTTATGAAAGTTACTTTCGAAGCGGGAATTTTAAACTTGATAAGAATGAGTTCAAAGAGGCAATTATAGAGTATTCTAATGCCATTTCCATAAATAAGGAATCCTATGAAGTTTATTATAATAGAGGAATTGCTTACTTGGCAATTGAAAGTTTCGACCTTGCCATTCAAGATTTTACACAAACTTTAAAACTAAATCCAAATTATACCGAAGCTTTTGGTAATAGAGGTTTGGCTTATTTTGGCTTAAAAAATATAATGAAGCATTGACGGATTATAATGCTGCATTGGTTTTGAAAAATAATTTTCAGGAAGTCTATTTTAATAGAGGTAATTTAAGAATGAAACAAGATAAATTTACTGATGCTATTGCAGACTACACAAAAGTTTTAGAGTTAAACCCTAACTATGTGAAAGCAATAAGTAACAGGGGTGATGCTTATTTTGAAATGGGGAATTATTCAAAGGCAATCGTTGATTTTACAAAAGCAATTGAATTTGATTCCAAAAACGCAAAGCTATATTACAACCGTGGGAATGCAAGATTTAGTAAAGAAGAGTATAAAGCTGCTTTAGTTGATTATAATTTAGCAATCGAATTAAACACTAAATATATTGAAGCGTATTATAATCGAGCGGTTGTGAAATCTTTAATTGGAGATAATAATGGAGCGATTGATGATTACAATGAAATTGTAAAAGTTTTCCCGGAAGATGTTGATGGTTACGTGGGAAGAGGAATTTCAAAACATCGATTAGATGATTTTGAAGGAGCGATTATGGATTATACTTATGCTATAGCAATTAGTGGTGCTAATAGTGAAGCCTATTACAACAGAGGATTGTCAAAATTACTGCTCAATCAAAAAGAGAATGCATGTACTGATTTTAAAAAATCTTTGGAACTACAGCACGATAGTGCCGCTGAAGCATTAAAAAAATATTGCAGATAAGTTGAAAAGCAGACAAAAAAAACACACACAAGTAAACTTGGTGTTTTTAGTTTAAAGTATTCATTCGTGACCACGATGGGATTCGAACCCACACGCCTTGCAGCACCACCCCCTCAAGATGGCGAGTCTACCAATTTCTCCACGTGGCCGTTGCTAAAAAAAAGTAAAGACGTTGCATGCAACGTCTTCGTTTTTTGTGACCCGACTGGGGCTCG
>NZ_DIVJ01000030.1:7477-29825 GCF_002428305.1 Flavobacterium sp. UBA6135
TACCGACTGAGCTATCGAGTCAAATTCAATTTCTTGAATGCGGGTGCAAATATACGGTCTTATAATTTATTTTTCAAAGCAATTTTAGCTTAATTTTACGTTTTTTAATCATTTATTCTTAACCTTTTAGTTTATAGGTATTTAATTCCGTTATGAAAATAGTTTTAGTTGGTTATATGGGTTCGGGCAAGTCGGCGGTATCAGAAAAGTTGGCAAAAAAACTAAATTTGAAGGCTTTGGATTTAGATTTTATTATAGAAAAAAACGAAAATCAATCCATCTCTGATTTGTTTTTGAACAAAGGTGAACTTTATTTTAGAAAAAAGGAACATGAGTTTTTGAAAAAAATGCTATCCAAAGAAACTAATTTTGTTTTGAGTTTGGGAGGAGGAACCCCCTGTTATGCCGGAAATCATCTTTTTTTAGAACAGCCTGATGTTGTTTCTATTTATTTAAAAACTTCTATTGAAACATTAACTAATCGTTTAGAATGTGCAAAATCCCAACGCCCATTATTGGCAAATTTGGATAATGATGAGTTAAAAGAATTTATTGGGAAACACCTTTTTGAAAGAAGTTATTATTACAATTTTGCAAAATATATCATTTCAACTGATGCAAAATCTGTTGAAACAATCGTAGATGAAATAGCTGATTTGTTATTCTAAATAAGCGTAATTGTTATTGTTTTCAAAGACAACTTGGACATGTTCTTTTAAAGATGTAGAAAGTGAAATTCCTTTAAAATCAGCTTTAACAGGATATTTTTTATGATTTCGATCTACTAAAACAGCCGTCTTGAATTTCTTTAATGGCACATCTAAAAAGTGTTTTACACCATAAACCAAAGTTGTTCCGGAATTCAAAACATCATCAACCAAAATAAGCCCATTGTTTTGGTATTGTTCTGCACTCAATGATGTTTTTATTGTTTTCGTAGGATTCGTTTTATCAATAATCACTTCACACAAATTGACTTTAAGATTTGAAATTTCAGTCACTTGAGCCGCTAATTTTTGAGCAAAAATATAACCGTTTGAAGCAATACCTGCGATGATAATCTCATTCTCGTCAACAAATGTTTCATAAATTTGATAAGCGATTCGTCGTATTTTATTTTCGATTTCTTTGTGGGATAAAATGATATTTTGAGACATTGTTTTTATTTTTTCTCAAAGATAAAAAACAGTTCTTTATCTTTTCTGGGTTTTATTGAATTATATGCTTTTTCTAATGTTTTAATTTTGAAAAGTGGACTAAAAAGTTTGAAGTATTCTTTTTTATCTCCCCCAAATGGAGGTCCCGTTTCTGATAAAGGAAAATCAAAAAATAACCCAATCAATTTGCCATTTTCTGCAAGTAATTCATGTGTTTTTTGTGCATAATTTTCTCTTAACACAGGATCTAGAGCACAAAAAAAGGTTTGTTCAACAATCAAATCAAAAACATCTTCTAGATTAAAAAAGTCATCTAGGAGAAAATGGGTAGCGGGAACATTTTTGATTCGAAGTTTACTGTTTTCAATTGCGTTTTCAGCAATATCAATAACATAAACATTTGAAAACCCTTGTTGGTGTAGGTATTCTAATTCATAGGAATTTCCGGCACCAGGTATTAAAATTTTGAGGTTTTTGTTTTGTATTTGATCAATATACTCCTTTAATGGTGTTGTAAGCGTGCCAACATCCCAACCAGTATCTTGCGTTTCATAACGTTTGTTCCAATACGTTTTATTGAATTTTATCATCAATTACATCATTTGTATAATCATCAATATCTCTTCGATCTTTCTTTGTTGGTCTTCCTTCGCCGGTTTTACGGTAGTGTTCTTTACTTAATTTAATCATTTCTAAATGAGCAAAAGAGGCTTCCGGTGTTTCGTCTTTTCTGTAAATGTCAACTAATTTGGCTCCAACTCTGTTTGCAGGAATGGCTAAAACGCTAATAATGTATGTAATTTGGTCTTTTCTAAAAGTAATTTTGTCAGAAGGAAATACTTCTTTGGAGGCTTTGGCTAGTTGGCCATTAACTGTTATTTGGTTCTTTTTGCATGCTTCAGTAACCATGTTTCTGGTTTTGTAATAGCGAACACACCAAAGAAATTTATCTACTCTCATAAAAAATCAGAATACTGCGTTAATTTTTTTTACAAAAATAAATCAAAATTGTATCTTGCGGGACAAAAATAATAATAATGAACAGAATAAAAGCCTTTTTGTATGTAATGCTTACGGTTGGATTTTTTACAGCATGTAATAAAGATGATGATAGAAAACCTGAGCCTCTTAGAGATTTCGCAGAGCAATATGCTAAAGATTTCGCAGAAATTGAAACATATCTTGAAACACATTATATAACTGTTACAAACAATCCTGGTTTTCAAGATGATATGGATGTTGTGATTGAAGAAATTCCTGAAGGAGGTACACAAACACCTATTAAAGATCACCCTGATTTGAAATTTAGAATGGTAACATCTAATGGGGTTGAATATAAAGTATATTACTTAAAATTAAGAGAAGGAATTGCCGAAAATCCTTCACCAACAAATGTTGATGCTGTTTTAGCTTCCTATAAGGGAACTTTGTTGAATGGTACTCAATTTGATTATATGGATATTCCTTCAACAATGCTTCGTTTGGACAATGTAATCAGAGGATGGAGTGAAATTTTTCCTCAATTTAAAACCGGAAATTACATAACAAATGGTGATGGTACCGTGAGTTTTACAGATTTTGGTGCAGGTGTTATGTTTATACCTTCAGGTTTAGGTTATTTTAACTTATTTCAAACGAATATTCCCTCTTATTCACCATTAGTTTTTAGTTTCAAATTATATGAAATTGAAAGAATAGATCATGATAATGATGGTATCCCATCTTATTTGGAGGATATTAATGGCGATGGTTATTTGACTAATGAAGACGATACAGATGGCGATGGCATTCCGGATTATAGAGATATAGACGATGACGCTGATGGAAGAATGACCAAAGATGAAATTAAAGATGCTGAAGGTAATATAATTCCTTATGCAGATATTCCGGATTGTAATGGTAATACAACAGATCCAAATCGTTTGCGAAAACATTTAGATCCTAATTGTAATTAGAAAATAGAAAGAAAAAAAATCCCGACATTTTTTTAATTGTCGGGATTTTTTTATGATAGAAAATTAATAATTATTTTCTTTTAATAACTCTTTCCACAGCTTCAACAATTGCTTGATTATTCAGCTTGTATTTTTCCATTAATTGCTCGGGTGTTCCTGATTCTCCAAAAGAATCATTTACAGCTACAAACTCTTGTGGTAAAGGATTGTTAGCTACTAAAGTTCTTGAAACACTTTCACCCAAACCGCCAAGAATATTGTGTTCTTCTGCGGTTACCACACATCCGGTTTTAGCTACTGATTTCAAAATAGCGTCTTCGTCTAGTGGTTTGATAGTATGAATATTAATTACCTCTGCGGAGATACCTTTTTCTGCTAATTTTTCTGCGGCAATCAAGGCTTCCCAAACTAAATGTCCGGTAGCAATAATAGTAACATCATTTCCTTCTTGTAACAAAATCGCTTTGCCAATTATAAAAGGAGCATCATCAGGCATAAAATTTGGCACAACCGGACGACCAAAACGCAAGTAAACCGGACCGTGATAGTCAGCAATTGCAATAGTTGCCGCTTTTGTTTGGTTAAAATCACAGGTGTTAATAACCGTCATTCCCGGTAACATTTTCATCAATCCGATGTCTTCTAAAATTTGGTGCGTTGCTCCGTCTTCACCAAGTGTTAAGCCGGCATGCGAAGCACAAATTTTTACATTTTTATCAGAATAAGCAACAGACTGTCTGATTTGATCGTAAACTCTTCCTGTAGAAAAGTTAGCAAAAGTTCCCGTAAAAGGAATTTTGCCACCAATAGTCAAACCGGCAGCAATGCCAATCATATTCGCTTCAGCAATTCCAACTTGGAAAAAACGTTCCGGATGATTTTTTTTGAAATCATCCATCTTTAATGATCCAATCAAATCGGCACAAAGTGCTACAACATTTTCATTTTTTTGACCTAATTCAGTCAATCCCGCTCCAAAACCTGAACGGGTATCTTTACTTCCTGTATTTATATATTTTTTCATTTTTTTATTGCTATAAGCTTTAGTCAATAGTCAATAAGCATCAGGCTTAAAGCATATTGCGTAAAGCAATTTTAATAATCACCTAACGTTACTGCGTTTTGTTCCAAAGCTTTTGCAAGTTGCTCATCATTTGGAGCTTTTCCATGCCAAGCATGTGTATGCATCATATAATCAACACCATTACCCATTTCAGTATACAATAAAACACAAACCGGTTTTCCTTTGCCTGTTTTTGATTTGGCCTCGTTCATTCCCGAAATGATTGCTTCTAATGAATTTCCTTCTTTGATTTCTAAAACATCCCAATCAAAAGCTTCAAATTTTGCCTTCAAGCTTCCCATGTGTAAAACCTCGTCAGTAGTTCCGTCAATTTGTTTGCCATTCAAATCAATAGTGGCAATTAAATTGTCCACTTTTTTTGCTGAAGCATACATTATGGCTTCCCAGTTTTGACCTTCTTGCAATTCGCCATCACCATGTAATGAATAGATTAAATGATTGTCATTGTTTAGTTTTTTGGCTTGAGCGGCACCAATTGCAACCGATAATCCTTGTCCTAAAGAACCGGATGCCATTCTTATTCCCGGCAATCCTTCGTGTGTAGTTGGGTGACCTTGTAATCTAGAGTTAAGTTTTCTAAAGGTTGCTAATTCCGCTACCGGAAAATAACCACTTCTGGCCAAAACACTGTAAAAAACAGGTGAAATGTGACCGTTAGAAAGAAAAAACAAATCTTCGTCAGCACCATTCATATCAAATGTTTCCTTGCGATTCATTAGATTTTGATATAAGGCTACAAAAAATTCTGCACATCCTAAGGAACCTCCCGGATGTCCGGAGTTTACGGCATGAACCATGCGAAGAATGTCTCGTCTGACTTGAGTTACTAAGTCGTTTAGTTGTTGTGTGTTAAGTTTCATTATGCTTATAATTGTTAAACTGCTGCAAAGGTAATTCAATTATTATATTTTCTAGGTCGGGGGTTTATATTTTTTGGAAAGTTTTAAAGAAAAGTTGTTAGTAAGTCTGGTTTTTTTAATAGATAAATAATTCCTAAATCGCAGATGATAAATGCTATTTCTTTTATCTTTGCCGATTGTAAAATGTATATATGAAATTTGATTTACTTACAACAGACCCAAATTCAAAAGCACGAGCGGGTTCTATTACTACAGATCATGGTGTGATTGAAACACCAATTTTTATGCCTGTTGGAACCGTAGCTTCTGTTAAAGGAGTACATCAACGAGAATTAAAACAAGACATCAATCCGGATATTATTTTAGGCAATACCTATCATTTGTATTTACGACCGCAAACTTCCATTTTAGAGCAAGCCGGTGGATTGCACAAATTTATGAATTGGGATCGAAATATTCTTACCGATAGTGGCGGTTACCAAGTATATTCTTTATCATCTAATCGAAAAATTAAAGAAGAAGGAGTGAAGTTTAAAAGCCATATTGACGGTTCGTATCATTTCTTTTCACCGGAAAACGTGATGGAAATCCAACGAACTATTGGTGCTGATATTATCATGGCTTTTGACGAATGTACGCCTTATCCCTGTGATTACAACTATGCTAGACGTTCCATGCACATGACACATCGTTGGCTCGACAGATGTATCAATCATTTGGAAAAATTACCTTTTAAATACGGCTATGAACAAGCATTTTTTCCAATTGTTCAAGGTAGTACGTATAAAGATTTAAGACAACAATCAGCCGAATATATTGCTAATGCAGATGCGGTTGGTAATGCCATTGGCGGTCTGTCTGTTGGTGAACCGGCCGAAGAAATGTATGCCATGACCGAAGTGGTAACGGCTATTTTGCCACAAAGCAAACCCCGTTATCTGATGGGAGTTGGAACTCCTATTAATATATTAGAAAATATTGCGTTAGGTATTGATATGTTTGACTGTGTGATGCCAACAAGAAATGCCAGAAACGGGATGTTGTTTACCGCAAACGGTTCTATAAATATTAAAAATAAAAAGTGGGAAAATGATTTTTCACCCATAGATGAAATGGGAATTACTTTTGTAGATACTGAATACACAAAGGCTTATTTGAGGCATTTATTTGCTGCCAATGAATATTTAGGAAAACAAATTGCCACCATCCACAATTTAGGATTTTATATGTGGTTGGTTCGCGAAGCCAGAAAACACATTATTGCCGGTGATTTTAGAGTTTGGAAAGAACAAATGGTAAAACAAATGAGTCAACGTCTTTAATAATCCAATAGTCCGACAATCGAATAATCCGATTTTCTAAATGAAAATAATAGATAAATACATTTTAAAACGATACATCGCTACTTTTGTGGTAATGCTGTTGCTTTTTATACCTATTGGGATTGTAATTGACGTTGCCGAAAAAATCAATAAAATTTTAGAAAGTAATGTCCCTTTTAAAGCAGTAGCTATTTATTATTTGGATTTTACAGTTTATTTTGCCAATTTGTTATTTCCCATATTTTTATTTCTTTCTGTAATTTGGTTTACTTCTAAGTTGGCTAACAATACCGAAATTATTGCTATTTTAAGTTCCGGAATTTCTTATACTCGCTTTTTGAGACCTTATTTAATTGGTGCTACTTTGGTTTCTATTTTTGCATTAATTATGGGCTTTTTTCTTGTGCCAAAAGCCAGTAAAGGTTTTAATGATTTTAGATATACCTACCTCAAAAACAATGTTGAAGTACGTCAAAATTCAAATGTTTTCAGACAAATCAGTGATGATGAATTCATATATGTTAGTAATTTTAATTCTGTTTCTAAAACAGCTTTCAATTTTTCATTGGAAAAATTTGAGGGTGAAAGATTAAAATATAAAATCACGGCCGGGCGATTAAAATTTAATGATAATGACAGCACCTATACCATGTTCAATTATCAAAAACGAACAGTAGGCGAGTTTGAAGATATCTTGGAAAGCGAAGTGAAAAAAGACACCGTATTTTCATTTGATTTGGAAGATTTAACACCGGTTATTTATATTGCTGAAACTCTCACCTTGCCGGAGCTTAATCGTTTCATAAAAAAAGAAAGAGACAGAGGAAACGCTAACATTAATACATATTTGGTTGTGCTTTATAAAAAATATAGTTTGCCGGTTACGGCATTTATTTTAACGCTAATTGCAGTGGCTGTTTCTTCAAAAAAGCGACGTGGCGGAATGGGAGTAAACCTCGCTATTGGAATTGTTATCGCCTTTACATTTGTTTTTTTTGATAAGATTTTCGGAACTTTGGCTGAAAAATCAAGTGTTCCTCCGTTAATTGCAGTTTGGTTGCCGAATGTAGTTTTTGGTATATTAGCTTTCTTTTTATTACGCAATGCTAAACGATAACATAAAAAGCTATTTACACCTCCATCTAATAGTGTTTATTTGGGGTTTTACCGCCATTTTGGGTGAATTAATTTCATTAGATGCTTTACCATTGGTTTGGTTTCGAATGATAATGGCAGTTGGATTTATTGTTATTTATTTTCTATTCAAGAAACAATCGCTTTTTATTTCAAAAAAACTGTTACTGCTTTTTCTCTTCCTAGGATTAGTGATAGCCTTACATTGGTTGACGTTTTTTAAAGCGATAAAAGTTTCAAATGTTTCGGTTACACTCGCCTGTCTTTCTACAGGAGCTTTTTTTACCTCTTTTCTGGAACCTATTTTTTACAAACGCCGTATTGTTTGGTATGAAGTTCTTTTTGGATTGGTTGTAGTATTCGGACTTTATATCATTTTTAATTTTGAAGGCGACTATTATTTAGGAATTGTTCTTGCCTTAACATCTGCATTTTTATCCGCTTTGTTTTCTGTTTTAAACGGAAAATTGGCACAAAAATACGACCCAACCGTAATTTCATTTTATGAGTTGTCTGGAGGTGTTTTGTGTTTTTCAATCTACTTGCTTTTTACGAATAGTTTCTCGGCTGAATTTTTTACACTTCAACCCTCCGATTGGATGTATTTGATTATTCTGAGTTCAATCTGCACGGCATATGCTTTTATAGCTTCTGTAAAAGTCATGAAATTTTTAAGTCCTTATACGGTAATGCTTACCATAAATCTGGAACCGGTTTACGGAATAATTTTGGCTCTTTTAATTTTTAAAGAAAAAGAACAAATGAGTTCCGGCTTCTATTTAGGTGCTGTTATAATTGTGGTTACCGTAATTTTAAACGGAATTGTTAAATATTATCTGAAACGTAGAGCTATAGCTAAAAAAGTAAATTTGGGGTAAACGCACTACTCCTTGCTTTAATTTAAATTTACATTAAAAAGTTAGGGATAACATTAAAAATTACTTTTGGTAACAATATAAAATTCTATCTTTGCTTTTCAAACTAAACTAAAATAATTCGACCTATGGAATATTTAGATTTTGAACTTCCCATCAAAGAGTTGGAAGATCAATTAGACAAATGCCAGATTATTGGTGAAGAATCTAATGTTGATGTTACAGCTACATGTAAACAAATCGAGAAGAAATTAGAAGAAACTAAGAAGAAAATATATAAGAATTTATCGGCTTGGCAACGAGTTCAATTATCAAGACATCCAAGCAGACCTTATACAATGGATCATGTTCGTGCACTTTGTGGTGGAACTTTTTTAGAGCTTTTTGGAGACAGAAACTTCAAAGATGACAAGGCCATGATTGGCGGTTTAGGAAAAATAGGTGGACAGTCGTTTATGATTGTAGGCCAACAAAAAGGATTTAACACCAAAACACGTCAGTTCAGAAATTTTGGTATGGCAAACCCTGAAGGGTATAGAAAAGCTCTTCGCTTGATGAAAATGGCAGAGAAGTTTGGAATTCCGGTTCTTACTTTGGTTGACACTCCCGGAGCATATCCGGGCTTAGAAGCTGAAGAAAGAGGTCAAGGGGAAGCCATCGCAAGAAATATTTTTGAAATGTTACGTTTAAAAACACCAATTATTACCGTAATTGTTGGTGAAGGTGCTTCTGGTGGTGCACTTGGAATTGGTGTTGGAGACAGAGTTTATATGTTGGAAAATACTTGGTATTCTGTTATTTCACCTGAATCTTGTTCTTCTATTTTATGGAGAAGTTGGGAATATAAAGAGATTGCTGCAGAAGCCTTGAAATTGACTTCTTATGATATGAAAAAGCAAAAATTGATTGATGAAATCATTCCGGAACCTCTTGGAGGAGCTCATTATGATAGAGAAACTACTTTTAAAACCGTAGAGCAATATATCATCAAAGGATATAATGAATTAAAAGATTTATCAACAGAAGAATTAGTGAGCCAAAGGATGGACAAATACAGCAAAATGGGCGAATTCAAAGAATAAATCTTACAAAAGATAACTTAAATCCGAAGCCTTGAAACTTCGGATTTTTTTTGGGTTATTAACAAAAAAACAATAGTTTTTAACATTGATTTCTAACAACTCTAACACGTTTAATTTTAATTTTTGGTTACATTAGCCTCATGGAAAATTTAAGAAATATTAACCCGATAAAAGTAGATAAAACTACGATCATACATCTTGAAAAAGGAAAGTTACCCCCGCAGGCTTTAGACCTTGAAGAGGCTGTGTTGGGAGCAATGATGATTGACAAAAAAGGTGTAGATGAGGTAATTGATATTTTACAACCCGATGCTTTTTATAAAGAAGCTCACAAATACATTTTTGAAGCGATTGTACAATTGTTTACCGACACTCAACCAATTGACTTATTAACCGTTTCTTCGCAATTAAAAAAAAATGCAAAGTTAGATTTAGTAGGGGGTGATTTTTATTTAATTCAGCTTACTCAAAAAATTGCGTCTTCGGCTCACATTGAATTTCACTCAAGAATTATTCTTCAAAAATACATTCAACGTAGTTTGATTAAAATCTCTTCTGAAATTATTGAAGAATCCTACGATGAAACTACAGATGTTTTTGATTTGTTAGATAAAGCAGAGTCAAAACTCTATGAAGTAACGCAGGGAAATATTAAAAGAAGTTCTGAGACGGCTCAAAGTTTGGTTATTCAAGCCAAAAAAAGAATTGAAGAAATTGCTAATAAAGATGGTTTAAGCGGTGTTGCAACCGGATTTGAAAAACTAGATAAAGTAACCTCGGGTTGGCAACCTAGTGATTTAATTATTATTGCAGCTAGGCCAGGTATGGGAAAAACTGCTTTCGTACTTTCAATGGCGAGAAACATGGCCATTGATTTTCATCAACCGGTAGCTGTTTTTTCGTTAGAGATGTCTTCGGTTCAGTTAATCACTCGTTTGATTTCTTCTGAAACCGGATTGTCTTCTGAAAAATTACGAACCGGAAAATTAGAAAAACACGAATGGGAGCAATTAAGTGTTAAAGTAAAAAACCTCGAAAAAGCCCCTTTATATATTGATGATACGCCCTCGCTATCCATTTTTGACCTTCGAGCAAAAGCAAGACGTTTGTCATCGCAACACGGAATTAAGCTTATCATTGTGGATTACCTTCAATTGATGACTGCCGGAGGCGGTGGAAAAGGTGGAGGAAACAGAGAACAAGAAATTTCAACAATTTCTAGAAATTTAAAAGCTCTTGCAAAAGAGTTAAATGTTCCCGTTATCGCTTTATCACAGCTTTCTCGTGCGGTTGAAACACGTGGTTCAAGCAAAAGACCTTTGCTCTCTGACCTTCGTGAATCCGGAGCAATTGAGCAAGATGCGGATATCGTATCGTTCATTTACCGTCCGGAATATTATAAAATTGACGAATGGGATGACGATGAACAATCGCCAACAGAAGGACAAGCAGAATTTATTATTGCTAAACACAGAAACGGAAGTTTGGAAAACATACGATTAAAATTCATCGGAAATCTTGGTAAATTTGATAATTTAGATGATTTCTCCTCTCCTTACAGTAGTCTTGAATCAAAAATGAATTCAGATGAAGACATTACGTTTTCAACTAAAAATCTTCCAAGTCCAAACGAAGCTTTTGGCAGCAATCTCAACAATGATGAAGATGACAGCGAAGTGCCATTTTAAGATTTAATCCGCGAAAGCGGATTTTTTTTATCATTTTCTTCACATTAAAAAAGTTATCTTTGAAATAAAAAATGGCGATGGGTTTCATTAAAAATTATATTTTACTACTTTTTCTGATTTTGTCTTTCAATGCCAAAGCTTCATTTATTTTGTTGCCAATGGATGAAACGACGCAGCAAAATCATTTAAAAGCTTATGGAATAACATTTTGGGCTTTAGAACAAGATTATAAAGTCAGTTGGTTATTAAACTACAGAGGTGGTTCTTTTTTATTACCCGATGCCCAAGAAATCAGAAAAGAATGCCAAATTCGAGGCGTGAGTTTTGAAATTTTATCAGACGGTCAAACCAATTCCATTCTTGAAGAAATAAGTAGTCCGTCACAAAATATGGAGGCTGTTGTTTTGGAAAAAGCACCAAGAGTGGCAGTATATACACCAAAGGGAAAAAAACCTTGGGATGATGCAGTAACTCTGGTGTTAACTTATGCTGAAATTCCTTTTACTGCGGTTTATGATGAAGAAGTGCTTTCAGACCAATTGCTATTATACGATTGGTTGCATTTGCATCATGAAGATTTTTCGGGTCAATATGGTAAATTTTTTGGGGCTTATAGAAATGCACCTTGGTATATTGAACAAAAAAAAGAATCAGAAGCACTTGCCGCTAAATTGGGATTTACCAAAGTATCTGAAGCTAAATTAGCCGTATCAAAAAAAATTAGAGATTTTGTAATTGGTGGAGGCTTTATGTTTGCAATGTGTTCCGCAACAGATAGTTTTGACATTGCATTATCTGCAGAAGGTGTCGATATTTGTGAACCCATGTTTGATGGCGATGAAAGCGAACCTAATTATCAATCTAAAATTGACTATTCCAAAACATTTGCATTTAAGGATTTTATTTTGGAGCGAAGACCAACAATATATGAGTTTTCAGATATCGACATGACCACCAAGCGAAAAATTCCTATGGATAAAGATTATTTTACTTTAATGGAATATTCTGCAAAATGGGATCCCATTCCAACCATGTTGTGTCAAAATCATACGCAATTAGTAAAAGGGTTTATGGGACAAACAACCGCTTTTGATGCAGATTTAATTAAATCAAATGTTTTGATTATGGGCGAAAATCGCTATAACGGTGAAGCTAGATACATTCACGGAACAAAAGGAAAAGGAATGTTTACATTCTTTGGCGGACACGATCCTGAAGATTACCAACATCTAGTAGGTGATGCTCCAACGGTTTTAGATTTGCACCCAAATTCACCCGGTTATCGATTAATTTTGAATAATGTTTTGTTTCCTGCGGCGAAGAAAAAGAAACAGAAAACGTAATAATTTTCAATTAATAAAAAATCCAAAATTAAGGTTTAATTAATTTTGGATTTTTTTATTAAACCAACTCTAGCAGAAGTTTAGTTTTTTATATTTTATAAACGCTCTTTTTCAAAACTTAGTAAAATTTAATTTAGTTATTCATTTTAAAGTAAAAAGGGTTAATTTCTTGACAAGATTTATTATTAATTGTATCTGAAGGTACATATCTGTATGGCGAGTCTGTAACAAATTCTTTATTGTGACTGTCTGCTACGCCTACTATTGTAACACTGAATTCTTTCTCGCTTTTGTTAAGAAGTCCTTTTTTTGAAAAAACAAAATATTTTCCGCAATAAACATATCTTGGTATTCCTGTATGTAACGAATAGCTTCCTGAATAAATTGTTGCAACTCCTATGGAATCCGAGATTGCTTTGATACCATCATAGAAGAAAGGCAAAACTTTGTTCCCTTTACTATCAACTACTCCCCACTTTCCATTTTTAATGGTTATGAAGTTTTCTTTACTAAATAGTGGGTACAAAGTATCAAAACTATTTTTAGATATTTCGATATCGTTTGATTTTTTATGTACACTACATGAGATTATCATTAAAACCGACAGAATCAATAAAAAATATGTAGTGATATATTTAATAATCATTTAGTTTCTTTTATTCTGATTGTGAGTATACGGTTAACTTTGATAAAGTTCGAAACTTTGTCAATGTTTTTTATCAATTCAACTCAAATTCTCCTCATTCTCCTTATCCAAATATTCCTGAACAATTTCAATTGCATTGGTTACCACATCGCTTAAAGCTGTAATAAAAGTACCTTCATCTGCAATATTAATGGCGTGTTTAATAGCTTCAATTTCTTTTGGAATAATTTCATACGTAACCGGGCGATTCGCTTTTTGAATACCTTCTAAAATTAAATCGATAATTTCCTGTTCAGTTCTGCCTCTCAAATGTTTCTCCTGACGAATGATAATATGGTCAAACATTCTTGCAGCTATTTCTGCACAGTCACGAATGTCTTCATCTCTTCTGTCACCAACTCCTGCAATAATTCCTATTTTTCGCGTGGCTTCAATATTGTTTAATAAATCTTCAATGGCAGAATATCCTGCGGGATTATGTGCAAAATCAATCATGACCTTGAATCGCTTGAATTCAAAAATATTCATTCTGCCGGGAGTTTGTGCCACACTCGGTATAAAGGTTTGTAATGACAAACTGATGTCTTCAGTTTTAAAACCATATAAATAACTGGCCAAAGTTGCTGCCAACACATTTTGAATCATAAATTTCGCTTTTCCACCAAGGGTTAACGGAATGTGTAATGCTTTTTCAACCCGTATTTTCCAATCGCCTTTTTTTATGGTAATAAAACCGTTTTCATATACGGCAACAATTTTTCCTTCTCTACTGAGTTTTTTTGCAACCGGATTTTCTTCATCCATAGAGAAATAAGCAATATTACAACTCAAATCGTTCGCAATTTTTAAACATTGATCATCCTCGGCATTCAAAACTGCCCAACCGTCTTTTTTGACACTTCTCACAACCACACTTTTTACTCGGGCTAAATCGTCTAAGGTGTCAATATCATTCAATCCCAAATGGTCTTCACGGATGTTAGTAATTATAGCAATATCACATCGGCTAAAGCCTAACCCTGCTCTCAAAATTCCACCTCTTGCAGTTTCTAAGACGGCAAATTCCACCGTGGGATCTTTTAAAATATATTCGGCACTAAGTGGTCCGGTTGTATCACCTTTTTCCAACATATGGTTTTGAATGTAAATGCCATCTGAAGTGGTAAAACCAACGCGATAACCATTGTTTTTAACAATATGAGCCATCAGTCGGGTAGTGGTAGTTTTTCCGTTTGTTCCAGTTATGGCAACAATTGGAATTCTACTTGGTTTTCCCGGAGGATACAACATGTCGATTACCGGAGCGGCAACGTTTCTGGGCAATCCTTCAGATGGTGCCAAATGCATTCTGAAACCGGGTGCCGCATTAACTTCTAAAATGACACCACCATTTTCTTTTAGGGGTTGTGTTAAATTTTCTGCCATAATATCTATACCGCATACATCTAATCCAATGACTCTTGAAATACGTTCTGCTAAGAAGATATTTTCCGGGTGCATCATATCAGTGACATCTACAGAAGTTCCTCCTGTACTTAAATTGGCAGTTGATTTTAAATAAACGGTTTCGCCATTGTTGGGAATGGTTTCAAGGGTATAGCCTAATTTTTCCAATAAATCCGTTGTATCTCTATCAACAGTAATTTCTGTTAACACATTTTCATGGCCATAACCACGTCTCGGATCTTTATTAGTTGTATCGATGAGTTCTTGAATGGTATGCTTACCGTCACCTAAAACATGAGCCGGAACTCTTTTGGCTGCGGCAACTAACTTGTTGTCAATTACTAAAACTCTAAAGTCAAAACCGGTTATAAATTTCTCAACAATAACCCTTCTACTGTATTTTTTTGCGTGTGCCAAACCCTCAACAGCGTCTTCCCAAGTAACAACATTGATGGAAGCTCCTTTGCCGTGATTACCGTCCAAAGGCTTAATTACAATTGGGTATCCAATTTTTTTAATGGTGAGTTCTAAATCCTCTTCGTCAACACAAATCGAACCACTGGCAACGGGGATGGAAGCCATATCTAACATTCGCTTGGTTTCTTCTTTGTTACAAGCAATATCCACCGCAATATTACTGGTTTTGCAGGTAATGGTGGCTTGAAATCGCATTTGATTTACACCATAACCCAACTGAACTAAGGAATTTGTTCCCAATCGAATCCACGGAATATCTCTCGAAACAGCTTCTTCAACTATACTTCCGGTTGAAGGGCCTAGTCGAACTCGCTCTCTGATTTCTTTCATTTTTTGTATGTCGGATTCCAAATCATAATCGGTTCCAGCAATCAAAGCTTCTGCAATTCTAACGGAACTTTCTGCGGCAAACATCCCCACATTTTCTTCCGTATAACTAAAAACCACATTATAAATTCCCGGAGTTTTGGTTTCACGAGTTCTGCCAAAGCCGGTTTCCATACCTGCTAGAGTTTGAATTTCTAAGGCAATATGTTCAATAACATGACCCATCCAAGTGCCTCTCTCTATACGCATAAAGAAACCTCCTCGAACTCCTTCAGAACAACGATGTTCTATCATGGTTGGAAACATAGCTTCCAATCTTTCTCTGAAACCGTCAATTTTGTTAGTAGGAAATTGTTCCATCTCTTCTAAATCGAGACGCATTTGAATGAGTTTTTTGCGTTGAATGCTCCAAAGATTCGGACCTCGAAGAGCTTGAATTTTTAATATTTTCATAAATCAGAAAATTGATTGGTTGAATTAAGTTTTGTATTGTGTAATGAATTTGTTAAAAATAAGGAATATTTGCTTTACTAAAATAGTTTTTTTGATTGGTTTGCCAAAATTTATTCTTTTAGATAGGAAAAATTTAAAAAATGAATTGATTTTCAGATTTTTAAAACATAATTTAAATTTTTGTTTGTCAGAAGCAGTATTGACAAGGGTTGAGCAAAATTCTATAATTGTTGCAGAAAAAATTATATTGAATTTAAATCGCATTCAAAATCCATTGGTTAGTTTTAAGTTTTTGCTATTTTTACCAAATGAATAGTAGAGGAAAATTAATAATCATAGGAGGTGCTGTAGACAAGGGAAGTTTTACAGAATCTAGTTTTGATAAGGACGTTTCAAAGAATATGAATTTCTTTGAAAAAGGAATATTAAAACGAATAATTGAAGAGTCTAAATACAAAGAAAAATCTAGAATAGAAGTTATAACTACAGCTTCAAATATTCCTCGTGAAGTTGGCCCGGAATATGCAAAAGCATTTCGGTATTTGAATGCCACAAATGTTGATGTTTTGTATATTGAGAAACGAGAGCAAGCCGGTGAAAAAGAAGTTTTAGATCGTTTAACAGCCGCAGATGTTGTTATGTTTACAGGAGGTGATCAATTGCGGTTGTCATCGATTTTAGGAGGCACAAAATTCCATGATATTATTTTGAATAAATATAAAAATGAAGATTTTATTTATGCAGGAACTTCTGCCGGAGCTGCGGCTGCGTCAAATAATATGATTTATCAAGGAAGTAGTCATGAAGCTTTATTAAAAGGCGAAGTGAAAATAACCAGCGGTTTAGGTTTGATTGATGATGTAGTCATAGATACTCATTTTGTTCAGCGTGGAAGAATCGGTAGACTTTTTCAAGCTGTAGTCGGAAACCCAAAAGTATTAGGAATAGGATTGGGTGAAGATACCGGACTTTTAATCACAAACAATACAAAAATGGAGGCTATTGGCTCCGGTTTAGTTATTTTGGTTGATGGAAGAGAAATAAAAGATACAAATTTAACCCAGGTTGAATTAGGACAGCCAATTTCTATCAATCATTTAGTGACGCATGTAATGAGTATGCACGATACTTTCGATTTAGAAACGTATAAAATGCACATTCATTCTTCACAATATATATAAGATGGTGAAAGGTAATGGGTAAAAGGTAATCGATATTTCCTTTCGCCCATTACCTTTTACCTTGTACCATTTAAAAAATGAAAATAATCATCCACGGAGGCTTTTTCTCAGAATCAACTACAAATTTAGAAACTAAAATTGCTAAACAAGAGGCTTTGTTGCGGATTGTTAAGGAATCGTATCATTTTCTTCGAACGCATTCTGCCTTAGAAACGGTTGTTTTTGCAGTTTCACTTTTAGAGGATGATGAATTGTTCAATGCCGGAATTGGTTCTCAAATTCAGAGTGATGGAAAGATTAGAATGAGTGCCGCTTTGATGGATGGAACTTCAATGAAAATGAGTGGTGTGATTAATATAGAAGACGTAAAGAATCCCATTCAAGTTGCCGAAGTTTTGATGAATGTTGACGATAGAATTTTAGGGGGAAGCGGAGCAACAAACTTTGCCAGAAAACAGGGTTTTGAATCTTTTTCAACTGAGACACTACAACGCAGAGCTGAATATGAAGCTAAAGTAAAAGCAATCGGAACAGGTACCGTTGGCTGTGTAGCTTTAGATGATGAAGGAAAAATCGCTGTAGCCACTTCAACCGGTGGAAAAGGTTTTGAAATTCCTGGGCGTATTTCAGATTCCGCTACAGTAGCCGGAAATTATGCTAATGAGTTTTGTGGTGTAAGCTTAACCGGAGTGGGCGAAGATATTGTAAGTGGGGCAGTGGCTACAAAAATAGTGACTCGTGTAACTGATGGTTTTTCATTGGAAGCAGCATTCGAAAAAACATTCAACGAACTAAAACCCTTTGATGGTTTTGCCGGAGCCATAGCTATCGATAAAAAAGGAAATATATATCATCAAGATTCACATTCATCAATGGTTTTTGCAAGTTTTGATGGGGAAAAGGAAGAGGTTTTTAATTAACTAACTCAATTTTTAATCTTGTTTGAATTTTGTGAATGATAAAAAAATGTCTTTGTTTAGCGAAATACTAAACGCTAAACTCATAAAAATACACCACGAAATTAAAAAGGATGGAAACTTTTCTACTCCAAACTGTAAGTAGGCATTTTTAGAAAAAATCAGCATTATAGAAACTACCAGAATATAGCATACTGTAATAGCTAAAAAGCTAAATTTAAAATCACTTATTTTAAATAGAAAAGAATTAAAGTAAAACAATAATAAAGCTGCCAAGTAACCACCAATGGTTATCATTATAATTCCTTCATATTCCGTGATTTCTTCAGATGAAATAGCAATTAACCATTCGTCAAAGAAATAGATGACAATTGCTAAACCTAAGAAAACTAAATAACTTTGGCCTAAAGTTAAGAGTATACCCAGAGAACGACTTGTTTTTAATTTATCTAAATTGGGCAAACTAACCGATAAAGCAAACACTAGTGGAAGGTAAAACAATGCTTTTTCTACAGAAGGAACCGCTATCATAGTAACTATTACTAACAGAGAGCCTAATACAATTCGAAACATACCTTTGAGTTTATTGACAAAAATTATTTTTGTATAAATATAATACAAATAAAAAAGTGCTGCCTAAAAAGACAGCACTTTTATTTATAAGTAAGTTAAAATCGGGTTTAAAAAACGTTTATTTTACTTTATTCAAAATTGCTTTAAAAGCCTCCGGATGATTCATTGCTAAATCAGCAAGTACTTTACGGTTCAATTCGATACCGTTAGCTTTTACTTTTCCGATAAATTGAGAATAACTCATTCCTTCCAATCTTGCACCTGCGTTAATACGCATAATCCATAACGAGCGGAAGTTTCTTTTGTTTTGTCTTCTGTCACGGTAAGCATAAACTAAGGCTTTTTCAACCGCGTTTTTAGCTACCGTCCAAACGTTTTTACGTCTACCAAAGTAACCTTTGGCTTGCTTTAATACTTTTTTTCTTCGTGCTCTTTTAGCAACAGAATTTACTGATCTTGGCATAATTTTCTTGTTTTTTTGTAGCAGGCGTCCCGAATTTAATCAAGGGAACTTATCGGCCATACTCCAAGGTTATTAAATAATTTTTAACCTAAAGAATTTTTAAAAAAGTGTTCAGTTTTCAGATTTTTAGTATTCAGTTCTAAAACTGATCACTAAGTACTGATCACTGCATACTTAATTAAATGATTCTTAATTGTTGTTTAATGCTTTTCTCATCGGTTTTGTGAACCAAAGTCGAATGAGTTAAAGCTAACTTACGCTTTTTAGATTTTTTAGTCAAAATGTGACTTTTAAAAGCGTGTTTTCTCTTGATTTTTCCAGAGCCAGTTACTTTGAATCGCTTCTTTGCACTGGATTTTGTTTTCATTTTAGGCATAATTTCCCAAATTTATTTGTGATTCAACTTACTTACTTATTTTTTAGTTTCTGTTTAGCTAAGAAACTAAGTAACTCAGAATAATCTCAGCAACTCAGAACCTCAGTTGCTCAGCAACTTACTTCTTCTTTTTCGGAGCAATGAACATAATCATTCTCTTTCCCTCAAGTACAGGTAAAGCCTCAACTTTTCCATATTCTTCTAAATCTTGAGCCAAGCGTAATAAAAGAATTTGGCCCTGTTCTTTATAAATAATAGAACGTCCTTTAAAAAACACAAAGGCTTTTAATTTGGCTCCTTCTTTTAAGAATTTCTCAGCATTCTTTTTCTTAAACTCATAATCATGTTCGTCAGTCTGAGGTCCAAATCGAATCTCCTTGACAACAATTTGAGACGATTTAGCTTTGAGCATTTTTTCACGCTTCTTCTGCTCGTAGATAAACTTACCATAATCCATAAGCTTACATACTGGCGGTTCAGCGTTTGGAGAAATTTCAACTAAATCTACTTCAAATTGTTCAGCCAATCGTAAGGCTTCACCAATTTTAAATACTCCGGGTTCAATATTTTCTCCTACCAAGCGAACTTCTGGTACACGAATTTCTGAATTTGTTCTGTGTGCCGCTTTTTTTTCTACTCTGGGTTGATAACCCCTGTTGTTTCTAATTGCTATGACTGTAAAGTTTTAGTTAGACTTAAATTCTTTTAATGTTTTCTTTATTTCTTCATTTACAATAGTCGCAAATTCTTCTATCGTACATGTGATATTTCCTTTTCCTTCTTGACCGTGACGTCGTACAGAAATTGTATTGTTTTTTTCTTCTTCTTCACCAACTATAAGCATGAAAGGGATTTTACTCACCTCTGCTTCTCTAATTTTCTTCCCAATTGTCTCATTGCGGTTGTCAATCAGGCCGCGAATTTCGTGATTTTCTAGCAGATTTAAAACTTTTTTGGCATAATTTTCATATTTCTCACTTAAACTCAATATAATAGCCTGTTCAGGCATTAACCATAGTGGGAAATTTCCTGCCGTATGCTCCAGTAGTATTGCTATAAATCGTTCCATTGAACCAAATGGTGCTCTGTGAATCATCACCGGACGGTGCATTTCATTGTCAGCTCCTTTATAATTCAATTCAAAACGCTCGGGTAAATTATAATCTACTTGAATTGTTCCCAATTGCCATTGTCTGCCCAAAGCATCTTTCACCATAAAGTCTAATTTTGGTCCGTAAAAAGCAGCTTCACCACTTTCAATAACATAATTCAATCCTTTATCACGAGCCGCACTAATAATGGCATTTTCAGCTTTTTCCCAGTTCTCAACGCTGCCAATATATTTATCAGGATTTTCTAGGTCTCTAACAGAAACCTGAGCAGTAAAATTTTCAAACCCTAAAGAACCAAAAACATAAAGCACTAAATCAATTACATTTTTAAACTCGGCATCCAATTGATCAGGCGTACAAAAAATATGTGCATCGTCTTGTGTAAATCCGCGAACTCTTGTTAATCCATGCAATTCACCACTTTGCTCGTAACGATAAACCGTTCCGAATTCAGCATAACGTTTCGGTAAATCTTTATAACTCCAAGGCCTTGTATTGTAAATCTCACAGTGATGCGGACAATTCATCGGCTTTAATAAAAACTCTTCGCCTTCTGCCGGCGTGTTAATCGGCTGAAAGCTATCAGCTCCATATTTCGCATAATGCCCCGAAGTAACATACAATTCTTTCTGACCAATATGTGGCGTTACCACTTGCTCATAACCTGCTTTTTTCTGAGCCTTTTTCAAAAATTGCTCCAAACGATCACGTAAAGCAGCTCCTTTTGGCAACCATAATGGCAAACCTTGACCTACTTTTTGTGAGAAAGCAAATAAATCCAACTCTTTCCCTAGCTTTCTGTGATCTCTGCGTTTCGCTTCTTCCAACAACTCCAAATATTCTGTCAAATCTTTCTGCTTCGGAAACGAAATTCCGTAAACACGAGTCAATTGCTTGTTCTTTTCATCACCACGCCAATACGCACCTGCCACACTCATGATTTTCATTGCCTTAATCAATCCTGTATTCGGAATATGGCCACCGCGACACAAATCAAAAAAGTTAGCATGATCACAAAACGTAATCGTTCCGTCTTCTAAATTCGAAATCAATTCCGTCTTATATTCATTGTTTTTATACACTTCCAAAGCCTCCACCTTCGAGACCGAACGCATTTTAAACTCGTGCTTCTCTCTCGAAACCTCTAAAACTCTATCTTCAATCGCTTTAAAATCGGCTTCCGTAATTTTAGTATCACCAAAATCTACGTCATAATAAAATCCATTATCAATCGCCGGACCAAGCGTTAACTTAATGCCCGGATATTGCTCCTCCAAAACCTGAGCCATCACGTGCGAAGTCGAATGCCAAAAAGCCTTCTTACCTTCTTTATCATTCCACGTATACAATAGGAGTGAACCGTCAGTGGTCAATTCCGTCGTCGTTTCCACAGTAGTGCCGTTGTATGAGGCTGAAATTACATTTCTCGCCAAACCTTCACTGATACTTCTCGCAACATCCATCGGAGTCGAATGCTTCTCAAACTCCTTAACCGAACCGTCAGGTAAACTAATTTTTATCATGCCTAAAATTTTATGGACTGCAAATATATAAGATTACAAAATCCCACACAATATATATTAGGTAATATTAAAACAACATTTTTTTCTATTTCCAGAAGCCATTTCCCGCTTTCCATTCCAAGCTTGTTTGTCATGTTGTTTTTTTCTAAGTCAAAAAAAGAGCTTCCGTTGGTCGCTTTTTTTTGCCAAGAAAAAATACAACAATCCTTCACAAGGCTTTCCATTACAATCGGGGCTAGTGGAGCAGTAGTAAAAAGAAGTTTCGGGTTTCTTAAGCTTCGTGCCTTTCTTTCTTAGTGGCAGACAACTATTGCGAAGCAATCCCATTCTTTGTATTCCTTGCTTTCTGTGAGA
>NZ_DIVJ01000020.1 GCF_002428305.1 Flavobacterium sp. UBA6135
ATGACACAGTTTATTGAACACTCCCATTTTTTAATTTAATTCCTTACATTTATACTAAATATAACTCACCTTAAACCAAACCATTATGAAAAAAACAGTACTTTTATTTATTTTCGGATTCTTAGCTTTCAGCTTTCAAACCGAAGCACAAGTTGTTGCTTCGTTAGGTATCCAAACAGGTAGTTCTTCCACAAATTCTCTGTTGTCAACAAGTACAACCAGTAATCGTTATTCCAGAACCATGTCGATTTATACCGCTTCAGAAATTGTTGCAGCGGGCGGATTATCAGGAACCATTACCAGTTTGGCATGGAATAAAGCCGGCGTTGGTGAATATTCCTTTGGAGATGCTTATATCAAAGTTTATATAAAACATGTCACCCATACCACATGGGCTAGCGTACCGTCATGGAATACTGAAGTAAATGGTGCTACCGAAGTATTTTCCTCTACCACTTACAGTATTCCGCCGGGAACAGGTTGGAAAGAAGTACCTTTCACCACTCCTTTTGAATGGAATGGCACCTCGAACATTGTCATTTTTGTGGAATGGTACCGTCCGAGTACGCCTACGGGAGATATTGCCTGGGGAAGATCTACTGATGCCACAATGAACGCCACCCGTGTTGGAAGTTCAAGTTTAGATGCCTTAGTCATGTTGATNNGACCTTTGGTTCAATTAAACATTACACCCAATACAGCGAATCTTGAAGATGTTGTAAACACTAGCTTCCAACTTTATCCGAATCCTACTACTGCTATTTTATTTTACAATTCAGAACGTAATCTTAGCAACTATGTAATTTATAATTCCAATGGACAAACCATTAAAGAAGCTAATTTTACGGGTACAGAAGGTCAAATCAATGTAGCCGATCTAACATCCGGAATGTATTATATCAAAATCATTTCAGAAGACAAATCGGAAGTTTTCAAATGGGTTAAATTATAATAGCTAAATTTTTAACCTGCCTACGGGCAGGTTACTTTTACATTTAAAAATGAAAAAAAGTTTACTACTCTTTCTATTTTGCTTACCATTTACTGCCTTGTGCCAAAATGAAAACAAGGAGAAAAAAGCAAAAGTTTTTCAAGCCAAAGCAGCTTGTGGGCAATGTCAACTAGAGTTACCCGGTTATGGCTGTGATTTAGCTGTGGTTCTCGATAATAAAGCCTATTTTGTTGTAAACGGCGACATTGATGCCCACGGTGATGCCCATGCCGATGACGGTTTGTGCAATGCTATCAGGGATGCTGAAGTATCCGGAGAAGTAATTGAAGGCAAATTTAAAGCAACGTTTTTTAAATTACTACCCTTAAAGAATGAGAAGAAGGAATAGGCTATTTCTTTTTCAGTTCGTTTAAGAAAAATTGGATTACTTCTAAATTCATCTCCGACGTGGTCCAATGTCCGACCTTTTCAAACGTTTTGAAAGTGACTGCTAGACCTTGTTCCTGATAGTAATTTTGACAATTTACGAATCGCTCTTGCACTGATTTCCCTAGATTTTCATTGATAATTTTACGCTCATTCTTACTGTATGCATCGTCAAACTGAACGGCATCATTGGTGTCCAAACCTCCCATATAGATGTATTGTGGAATTTCTTTAAAGATTGTATAATCAAAGTTTTTTTCTAAAAGTTTCGAAAAATCATTTATTCCGATGGGGTAATTCAAGTCCACTCCATTGAGAGATTCTATTGGCAGCATCAATTTACCATTGAACCCTCCTATTGCCAATGCTTTAATTTTTTTAGGATGCATCAAAGAAAAGCGGTTTACAAAAGTACCCGATGCTGAAAAACCACTCATGAAAAATTTTGGAGCTATTTCTATTCCTAATGTAACCAAACGGATTTCTGCATCGCTTATCATTTCAAGCAATTGTAAGTCGAGCCGCTTGTATTCCGGAGTTTGATTCAATAGTACATCCCTATCAAGAGCATGCGTATAGAGTAAAGGTTGCGAAGCAGGTCTTGGAAAAACAGGAACAAGCAGTGGTATTTTTAACTCTGTAGCACAGTTATTTCCCACTGAGCTGACTGAAGCCAGTCTTATTGCCGCCTCTTTGTGTATCTCGATACTGTCTGTTATTTTTCCGGTGTTGTTGGGTTCCACTAACAGTACAGTGGTTGTGTTCAAAGACGTCCCTTTTGGAATAAAAATAATGTAATCGTGATGAAACCCTTTGTGTGGTTGCTTTGTTACTATAATCAAGCTATCCTTTTGAAAAAAAGGATTTGTTGAACGTTGAGCGTATGTATTGCATCCTAAAAATGTAAAAACTAAAATAGATAAAAAACGCATGTTACTATTGATTTGCTTTATCAGACAGTGATTTCTTAAAATTGTTACAATTCACCTTAACAACCAAAATCTATCTTTCTACATTTCAAACATTTAAATGATTGTTAAAGTATTTTTAAAATTTAGAAGTGTTAATAGGTATTACCATTTGTAATTTGTTATTTTGTTTAACATTTTTAATAAATAAATAAACAATCTTATTTATTATTATTAAGAATCTGCCCCAAAGATTCATTTTACATTACCTACTGTATCAATTTTTTGTATAAGAAATTAATCATTTTATCCATAATTTTTTAACAACTAAAATTAATAGTATATGAAAAAAAATCCTTTTAAACTGAGAAAAAGAGTAGTATCATTGGCATTTTTGACTTTAATTGCTACTGTTGTGTTGTCATGCGACAACGATGAATCTGCCAACTTTGACAGTGAGGCATCCAAACTTACCCTTGTTGAAACCTTAGAAAGCATGAACAACACGGCGAATCGAGCTCCTGCTCCGGGTGCGAGTCCAATTGCCGGAATTGCTGTGAATGCAGGATTTAACGAACTTGTAAATGCTTTGGTATATGTAGATCTAGAATTAAATGCAGGTTTGGTCAATTTATTTTCAACAGGAACAAATCAGTATACCGTTTTTGCTCCAACAGATGATGCTTTCAATGCTTTATACACTGCTCTTGGTATTAACGGCATCAACGAATTACCTGCAGAACTAGTATTAGATGTTTTAAAGTACCATGTTATTGAAGGTCGACGTGCCGCAAACAGTGTTGTTCCACCGGTAAAAAGCAGAACTATTACAACACTTTTAGGTGCTACATTTTCTGTTAACAAAGACGCACTTATTACTGCAATTGGAAGCACATCTTCAATTACAGCTGCAAACATATCAGCTTCAAACGGAATTATTCATGTGATAGATCAAGTATTATTACCAATTGTACCTTCAAGCGATAAACCGGCACCTTCACCAGGATCAGAATCTATTGCAACTATAGCAATTAATGCAAACTTTACGGAATTAGTGAGTGCTTTAGTTTATGTAGATGATGAGCTTAATGCAGGTTTAGTAAATCTTTTTGCAAACGGAACAGATCAATTTACCGTCTTTGCTCCAACAAATCAAGCTTTTCAAAACCTATATGCTGCTTTAAATGTTAACGGAATTACCGATTTACCGGCTTCTTTAGTACTTGATGTATTAAAATATCATGTTGTTGAAGGAAGAAGAGCTTCCAACAGCGTGGTGCCTCGTGTAAACATACGTACGATAAATACGTTGTTAGGAGTTCCTTTTACCGTAAACAGCCAAGGTAGTATCACTGCAATTGGAAATACTGCTACAATAGTGTCTCCGGATATTTCCGCATCAAACGGAATCATCCATATCATTGACTCTGTAATATTACCAATCCAATAAAATCAATTTCAAACGTATTTTCACATCTAAGTTTGTGATGATTGTTTGTTTTTTTAAGAGGAACTGTCTTCCGGACAGTTTCTCTTTTTATTTTTATGAAATATAAAAATATAGCACTAAAAGTATAACAAAAGAAAAATAGTAAAAAATCTTTTAAGAGATTTGAAAAACAAATTACCAATCTATTTCCTGTATTCCTAACTCCTTCAAATACATATTGGTTTTACTAAAACTTTTATTACCAAACCAAAACCCTCTATTGGCACTTAACGGTGATGGATGTCCGGATGTTAAAACAAGATGCTTCGATTGGTCAATTTTTGCTCCTTTTTTTTGAGCAAAACCACCCCAGAGCAGAAACACG
This sequence comes from Flavobacterium sp. UBA6135, assembly GCF_002428305.1. Lineage (GTDB taxonomy): Bacteria > Bacteroidota > Bacteroidia > Flavobacteriales > Flavobacteriaceae > Flavobacterium. The sequence goes on from NZ_DIVJ01000020.1 coordinate 4,101, forward strand.
ACTCCTTCTTTTTGCGATGAAATCATTTGAATCACGGCGCCCGTAAACGTTTCCCAACCTTTTTTTTGATGGCTTCCCGCCTCACCTTCTCGTACGGTTAAAGTGGCATTGAGCAATAAAACACCTTGAGCAGCCCAACGTTCTAAATTACCCCAAATGGGAATGGGAGTTCCTATATCTGTTTCTAACTCTTTAAAAATATTCATCAAAGAAGGAGGAAAAGCCACACCGTCATTCACAGAAAAACACAAACCGTTTGCCTGACCTGGTCCGTGATAAGGATCTTGACCAATGATGACCACTTTCAACTTGTCAAACGGGCAGAGATTAAAAGCTGCGAAAACTTCACTTTTAGACGGGTAACAAGTTCCTGTTGCATATTCATTTTCAACAAAAGAGGTCAATTGTTGAAAATAGGGTTTTTGGAATTCCTCGGATAAAAGAGCTTGCCAAGAGGGATGTAAGTGAGAAAGCATTCTTTTTGTATTTATACAAATATACGTATAGTTGCATCAATTTTTCAAATGAGAATAAAAGTATACTAAAGTAAATAATCGCTAAATTTGCCTAAAATTGCTACGCTTATAAAATGATATCCATCACCGATAAAACCTTAAAGGATTTAGAATTTGCCACTGTTTTACAAACGGTTTCCGACCGATGTAACACCGAATTGGGAAAACAAAAAGCACTTGAAATTGTTCCATTTAAAAATAAGGAACTTTTGATGGATTCGTTGGTGCAAACTTCAGAATACCTTTCCTCTTTTTCAAATAACAATGCACTGCCCAATCACGGGTTTGATTCCATTACCAATGAAATAAAATTCATCGGTATTGAAGACAGTTTTTTGGAAGTGGGAAGCTTTCGTAAAATTGCACAGATTTCAGAAACGGTCAATGCATTGCTTTTATTTTTAAAGAAATTCAACGAGTATTATCCCAAACTCAACGAACGAGCCCTTCAGGTGGAATACACCAAATACATCATTCAAAAAGTGGATGAAGTGGTTGATAAATATGGCGTTATTAAAGACAATGCCTCGCCGGATTTAATCAACATCAGACGCGATATGAGTGTGGTTCGAGGCAAAGTAAACCAAAGTTTCGGCACCGCTTTAACGCAATACAACAGTTTGGGCTACTTGGATGAGATTAAAGAAAGTTTTGTAGAAAACCGTAGGGTTTTAGCCGTTTTAGCTATGTATCGCAGAAAAGTGAAAGGTTCCATTTTAGGAAGTTCCAAAACGGGTAGCATCGCTTATATTGAACCCGAAGCCACACTCCGATATTCTAGAGAATTAAGTAATTTAGAATATGAAGAACGAGAGGAAATCACCAGAATTCTAAAGAAATTAACCAATGATATTCGTCCTTTCAAAGAGCTTTTGCACCAGTATCAAGATTTTTTGAGCGACATTGATGTCATTGCCGGAAAAGCAAAATATGCTTTGAAAATCAATGCAATTCTACCTACAATTGTGGAAGAAAAACGAATGTTTTTCAGAGATGCCTACCACCCTATTTTATATTTAAACAATACAACCAAAGGGGAAAAAACATTTCCACAAACCATAGAATTGCACAATGAAAATCGAATTATTGTCATTTCGGGACCAAATGCCGGCGGAAAAACCATCTCACTCAAAACGGTTGGCTTGTTACAATTGATGTTGCAAAGCGGCATGTTACTTCCGGTTCATGAAAGAAGCGAGACCTTTTTATTTGATCGTATTTTGACTGATATTGGCGACAACCAATCTATTGAAAATCATTTGAGTACGTACAGTTACCGACTCAAAAACATGAACTACTTTTTAAAGAAGTGCAACACCAAAACTTTGTTTTTAATTGACGAGTTTGGAACAGGTTCCGACCCTGAATTAGGAGGAGCTTTGGCAGAAACTTTTTTAGAAGAATTTTACCATCGGGAGGCGTTTGGCATCATTACGACCCATTATTCGAATTTAAAAATTCTAGCCAATGAATTGCCATTTGCTTCCAACGCCAACATGCTTTTCGATGAAAAATCATTAGAACCTTTGTATAAATTAATTTTGGGTCAAGCCGGAAGTTCGTTTACTTTTGAAGTAGCTCAAAAAAACGGAATACCCTTTGGTTTAATTAACCGAGCCAAGAAGAAAATTGAAGGCGGTAAAGTGCGTTTTGACAAAACCATTGCCACGTTACAAAAAGAGCGTTCAAAAATGGAAAAAACGTCCATCAATCTAAAAGAAGAAGAAAGCAAAGCTCGAGAAGAAAGCAAAAAAATGGAAACCATTAATGCTAAAATTCAAGAGAAACTAGAGCGGTATCAGGAATTGTATGACGCCAATCAGCGGTTGATTTATTTAGGTCAAAAGATGGATGATTTGTCCTCAAAATATTTCAACAATAAAGATAAAAAGGTTTTGATTGGAGAATTGTTGAAAATTGTTGAAATCGAAAATTCCAAACGCAAAAAAGCGACTGCAAAAGAAACTAAGGAAAAAGAAATCATTCAGAAACAAATCGTTCAAGAAGTGACGGCCAAGGTGGAAGAAATTCGCACCGTTAAAAAAGAAAAGAAAATTAAAGCTTTAAAAGCAGAAGCTGACAAACCAAAAGTTACACTTAAAATTGGCGATCGGGTTCGAATGATAGATGGAAAAGCGGTAGGCACCTTAGACTTGATTGAAAAAAATAAAGCTACTGTTAATTATGGGGTATTCACATCGAAAGTAAGTTTGGATGCTTTGGAATTGGTGGAAGCTAAAAAGTAATTGATAATTGATAATTGACAACTGATTAATGGAAAACTTACCAAAAGATAAAAAGATAATATTGTTTGACGGGGTTTGCAACTTATGTGATAATTCCGTGCAGTTTATCATCAAACATGATGCAAAAGACATTTTTAGGTTTGCGTCGTTACAATCAGAAGTTGGACAACAAATTGTGAAGTACCTTGGTATTGACACAAAAAAGGTAGATAGCATAGTCTTGTATGTTCCCGGAGAAGCCTATTATCTGAAGGCTGAAGCGGCGATGCAAATTGCCAAGGAATTAAAGAGCTGGCATAAAATAATTTCCTATTTATCCTTCACCGGTTCGTTTGGCAACTTTGTTTATGATTATATTGCCAGAAACCGTTACCAATGGTATGGTAAAAAAGACGAATGTATGCTTCCTACTGAGGAAATGAAGGCAAAGTTTTTATAACTGATAAATATCATATATTTTCAACGCGTTCCTTTTTATTTTTGACTACTTAAACTAGATAAAATGAACAGACTATTCTTCTCTTTATATTCATGGGATAACGGAGCTTTCATCATGATTGGTGTTTTTGCATTGGTTATTATCGGTATCATTGCCGCAGTAATGGTCATGATGAATAGTGATAAAAAAAAGAAAAACGACTAGCAAGTCGTTTTTTCTTTTCGTGTTAGTCCTCTTTACTCAAAGGGGGTTCATGTAATTTTCCAACAGATTTAGCTACTAATGTGGCCACTGTTGCATCACTGGTTATGTTAGTAACCGTTCTACACATATCTAAAGGTCGGTCAATTGCAAAAATCAAAGCCAATCCCGCTTCCGGAATACCGGCTTGACCTAATACAATAACCAACATCACCATACCGGCACTTGGCACGGCTGCTGACCCAATGGAGGCCAATGTGGCCGTAACTATAATCATCAATTGCGTTTGTAAATCCAAAGGTTCGGGCAACATGGCTTGTGCAATAAAAATGGCCGCTACAGCCTGATACAAACTTGTTCCGTCCATATTAACCGTTGCTCCTAATGGCAAAACAAAACTGGAAACTTCTTCGTCCACTCCCACTCTTTCGGTTACACATTCCATAGTAACCGGTAAGGTTGCGGCACTGGAACTCGTTGAAAACGCTAACAATTGTGCTGGTGCAATCGCTTTAAAAAAACGTATGGGATTTACTTTTGCAATGGTAAATAACAAAGTTGGATAAAACACAAACGTCATTAAAAGTAAACCAAACACCACAGTCAAGGCATAAATTCCTAACGCTCCCAAGGTAGAAAAATCAGGAATTTCAACCATCAAAGCCGCCATCAAAGCAAAAACACCAATCGGTGCGGCTGACATAATGATGTCTATTATTTTCATAATCACCTCATTCAACCCTTTGAAAAAGTCAACTACCGGTTTAGATTTTTGTTCGTCAATTAAAATTAAACCAATGCCCAAAAGAATTACGAATAGAATTACTTGCAGCATGTTTCCGTTGTTGCTTAAGGCATTAAAAAAATTATCAGGAACAATATCCACTAATGGTTGTAAAGGACCACTATTCTTTGCTTTCTCTGCCAGTTCTATTTTTTGAGCTGCATCTCCGGCAAAATTTTCCAACAAACTTACGCGAGATGCTTCGTTTATAAAACTTCCGGGTTTAATGATATTGGCCAACACCAAACCAATTGAAACAGCGGTAAATGTAGAGAACAAATAAAACACAACCGTTCTGCCTCCCAATTTAGAAAGCTTTGAAATATCTTTTAAATCAGATAAACCCACAATCAAGGAAACCACAATCAAGGGAACGGCAATCATTTTTAAGAGATTGATAAAAATAGTTCCGAAAGGTTTGACCCAATCGACCACTATGCCTTTCATTTCGAGGTTTTTCATCAAATAACCGAAAAGTAATCCGGCTACCATACCAATCACAATTTTCCAATGTAAGGGTAATTTCATTTTTTATTGATAGATTTTGTTTAGTAAATAAAAGTCGGCCAACACTAAAGCAGCCATGGCCTCCACAATGGGTACAGCACGAGGCACTACACAAGGATCGTGTCGGCCTTTTCCTTGTGTTTCGATAATTTCTCCTGAGGTAGTTAAGGCTTCTTGTTTTTGAATTAGTGTAGCAACCGGTTTAAAAGCGACTCTAAAATAAATATCCATACCGTTAGAAATACCACCTTGAATGCCGCCGGACAAATTCGTTTTTGTAGTTCCGTCCGCGTTGTATAAATCATTGTGTTCACTACCCTTCATTTTTGCTCCACAAAAACCGCTCCCGAATTCAAAACCTTTAACAGCATTAATTGACAGCATGGCTTTGCCTAATTCGGCATGTAATTTGTCAAAAACAGGTTCGCCTAAACCAATTGGAACATTTTGTATAACACAAGTTATAGTACCTCCAACGGTGTCACCTTGTTTTCTGATTTCTTTGATATGAGCTTCCATTTTAGCTGCGGTTGCTTCATCCGGACAACGAATAGGATTGGATTCGGTTTTAGAAAAGTCTAAATCTTGATAGGGTTTGTCAATGAAAATTTCACCTACCGATGATACAAATGCATTAATTTTTATGTTAGCTATCAATTGTTTAGCAATAGCTCCAGCCACTACCCTACATGCTGTCTCACGGGCAGAACTTCTGCCGCCACCACGATAATCGCGGATGCCGTATTTTTTCTCATAGACATAATCCGCATGACTAGGTCTGAAGGAATCTTTAATATGGGAATAATCGTCTGATTTTTGATTGGTATTAGGAATGATAAAACCTATTGGAGTTCCAGTGGTTTTCCCTTCAAATAGTCCGGATAAAAACTGCACTTCATCCGCTTCTTTACGCTGGGTGACAATAGCAGATTGTCCGGGTTTTCTGCGTTCCATTTCATTTTGAATTGCTTCAAAATCCAGAAAAATTCCGGGAGGACATCCATCAATGATACCACCTAAAGCTTCACCATGTGACTCTCCAAAAGTGGTTAGTTTAAATAAAGTTCCGTAGCTATTTCCGGCCATGATACATTCTGTTTCAACAAAAATAGGGTTTTTAGTTTAATAACATAACCCGTTGGGCGTAATTAAATTTTGAAATAATTTTGCCACGAATTCACGAATTTTTTTTTGAATAATTATTCGATTACATTCGAATTTTCATCAAAGATGAACAAATTATTGCGTTTGTCAAATTTATAATTTGTGAATTCGTGGCAAAAGTATCCCTACTACTCATGAATTTAATAATTACACCCAACGGGTTAACATAATTTCATTTTACATAATATGAAATTGGTTTATTCACATAATAATAATATTGATTGCTTAAAACTTAACTATTGTATAAAATTGAATTGATTTTGAATGACTTAATTTGTCAAACCTCAATTCGTATGCTTAAGAAAAGAAAAGTTGAAGTAGTTGTTTTATCAGATATTCATTTGGGAACATTTGGTTGTCATGCCAAAGAGTTGCACCAATATCTTTCTACCATTAAACCCAAAACACTAATTCTCAATGGAGATATTATTGACATTTGGCAGTTTCGGAAATCCTATTTTCCAAAATCTCATTTAAAAGTCATCAAAAAAATTATTGATTTGGCCTCAAAAGGAACAGAAGTCTATTATATCACCGGAAACCATGATGAAATGTTACGAAAATTCAGTGATGCTTCTATTGGAAATTTTCATATTGTTGATAAACTTATCTTAGAATTAGATGATAAAAAAGCATGGATTTTTCACGGTGACGTTTTTGATGCATCTGTTCAACATTCAAAATGGATCGCAAAATTAGGAGGTTGGGGTTATGACTTGCTTATTTTGATGAACCGGTTTGTGAATCAATTGCTTCAAAAAATGGGAAAAGAACCCTACTCCTTTTCAAAAAAAATAAAAGCGAATGTCAAAAAAGCGGTTAAATTTATATCCGATTTTGAACATACCGCTGCAGAACTAGCGATTGAAAATAATTATGATTATGTAATTTGTGGTCATATTCACGAACCTAAGATGATTCGAAAGGTTAATAAAAAAGGAACTACTTTCTATTTGAATTCCGGTGATTGGGTAGAAAACTTAACCGCGTTGGAATACAACAAAAAACGTTGGAAATTGTATCGCTTTGATAAAGACACTAACATGGCTCAAGAGGACTTCTTTGAAATGGAAACAAAATTAAGCGAACAATTGGTGGCCTCTTTAATTTTCTCTAGCAAATAATCTTGTTGACGAATTTTATATTATTACATATTAGCACACTATTTTAAAGAAAAAATTGTTATTTTAGTATACCATAAATAATACAACCAAATAACAATGAAAAAACATTTTTTACTGCTTTTTATAGTAGCCGCATTTATCACCTCATGTTCGAGTGATGATTCTTCCAATTCTACCGACAATTCATTTGTTTACTTACCCTTAACTTCAGGGAGCAATTGGGATTATGAAATTACAACTGCTAATCAACCTAGTATTTTTGATGATTTATATGTAGGTGATGAAATTGTGCTTAACGGAAAAACCTATAAACAAATGAAAAACATTGAAATACCAACCGGTTTATATTGCAGTATTCTAAGAGATAACGCCTTGCGAAACGAAGGTTCTAAAACTTTTTTTACAGGTGATTTAAGTTTAAATTTAGGAATTAATTTACCTATTGACTTAGCGGTAGAGGATTTCCTGATGTTAGATCATAGTGCACCAAGCAATCAGGTTTTAGGAAGTCAAAGTGGGATTATTCAGCAAAACTTTGAAGGTGTTCCTTTAACTATTACTTATACATTTAAAGTTACAGCACAAGAAAACTTGCCCAACTATGTAACTCCAAATAATGTTACTTATTCCGATGTAAAGAAAGTAAAAATGACATTAGCGTTGCAGTTAGTTACCGTACAAAGCATTCCGGGAACAACAGTTACTATTCCTATCACAATATTAAACACTCAAGATGTTGTAACCGCTACACAATTTTATGCTAAAGGCATAGGAATGGTTTATGCGAATGATGTTATTTCTTATAATTTAGCAATTGATCCAGCTACTTTCAACTTAGACATTCCGCAATCTGGAAGTCAAATAGTTACTGAAACATTAACCACTTACACCATCAATTAATACAACTATTCTTTCATGTTGAGGGATGGTTTGGCATAATTGTTGTAAATTTGTAACATTATTTTAAAAATAACATACTTATGAAAAAATTAATTTTTACAGCTGTAGCATTATTTGGATTCGCAATGTTTTCAAATGCTCAAGAAATTTCAAAAAATGCATTAGGTCTTCGTTTAGGAGATAATGACGGTTTTGGTGGAGAAATCTCCTACCAAAGAGCTTTGTCCAGCAACAACCGTTTGGAGTTAGATTTAGGGTGGAGAAATAGTAATAATGTAGATGCTTTCAAATTAATTGGTCTTTATCAATGGGTTTGGAATATCGACGGTGGTTTCAATTGGTATGCCGGTGTTGGTGGTGGTGTTGGAAGTTGGAATAACAAAAGAGCTGATGTTAACGGTTCCTATGCTGTTTTGGCCGGTGATATTGGTATCGAATATAATTTTGACATCCCTTTGTTACTGTCTTTAGATTTCCGTCCTGAGTTTTATTTTGGAGGAAATGACGACTTTAGAAGTAATAATTTTGGTCCTGATATCGCTTTAGGCATCAGATTTCAGTTCTAATTATTTTAGGAAAAAATACAAAAGAAGCCGTCTCACAACTAGAG
>NZ_DIVJ01000032.1 GCF_002428305.1 Flavobacterium sp. UBA6135
TGAAACATATATTCACGATGATAACTACTCCAAAAATTATGAGCATTTTGCAAATATCCGGCCCCGTGAACAAAAACTACCGCTGCATTGTTTTTATTTTTTGCGTTAGGTTCGTAAACTCGAGCATAAACATCGGCTCCGTCTTTGGCTTTGAAAGTGATTACTTCAGGTGATTTCCAAGTATAAGCGTCAAATGTTTTAGTTGTTGAAAAGGTTATTTGCTGTAACGTAGCATTAGGTTTGTTTTCGCCAATATATAATTCCCATGGTTTATTTTTTGATGAATAGCGAACCAATAGCGTTTTTTCGTCTGGTGATACTTCTACTTCGTGTGCTCCTTCTTTGGTTAGAATCGGAATCATTTTTTGAGAAGCAATGTCTAATTTATAAAATTCTCTATTTCCGGGATGCGAAGTATTGGTTGATAGATAAAACGATTTTCCATCATTGGAAAGTTTAACCACCTCTCTCACCTCCCAATTTCCTTTAGTAAGTTGTGTTTTTTGTTTGGTTTTTAAATTCATTAAATACAAATGCGAATATCCGGTTGCTTCCGATTGAAAATAAATGGTTTGATTGTCTTTCAAAAAACCTAAAGTGCCTCGACTAAATGCATAACCGGGAATTCCGGGTCCGCCAATCCAAGCTTCATCATGTTGATGTTCTAATTCTGTGATACTTCCGGTTTCAAAATTTAATTGGACAATCCAACGGTCTTTATTGTCTTGGCTTCGGATTTCAAAAACGGCTAAACTTCCGGCTTGATTAAAAATCGGGGCTTGCATCACAATTGCTTTTTCTCCTTTTTCCTTTTCTTTTAATTTATCATACTCTTGGTAGTATTTTGGAAACTCAGAAATCCCCGTTAAACCCGAAAAAGAAACATAATAAACGGAGTCTTTTTCGTGGCTATAAATACCCATTTTGTGTTTGCTCAAATTGTCAATTGAAACTTTTGAACGGGCGTTAGTATTTTTTGTATAACCATCAGCCGTTATGAATTGCTCTACTTTTGTTGAACTAGTTGTTGCATAATCAGATAATCTAAAGGTTACGAATTTAGCGTCAGGTGAAGGTGTAATTTGTTCTAAAGATGATTTCTCATGAAAAATTTCTTTCGGAAACTTTTCTTTCAATTTTTCTGCTTGTTCTTTATTCCATTGTTTTTTTGATTCTTGATCTTTTATAAATTGAAATAATTCACTTTGTTGTTCAGATAAAAAATTGGATTTATCCTCTTTACTTCCTGTTTTCGTTCCTTTAAAATTTGTAATTTGAATCAGCGTTGCCGCTTTGGTATCCAATTGAAATAAATTGTTATTTTGATTAAAAAATATCTGATTAGGATTTGAACTTCTTCTAACATTGGAAACACCTTGAGAAGATTGGTATATTTTTTTTGTCTTTTTAGTTTTCTTATCAAATTCATACAACACTCCTTGATTTATAAAAAATAAGGTTGGGAAATCTGTTTGATTGTCATTTCTAATTCTTGCTGCAATTAAATCACTTGGAACTACTCTTTCAGGGTTTTTCATTCCTTTTTTCCAATAGAAAGCACTATTCCCAAGTTCATTTTCCGGATTCCAATCAAAATAAACAGTTGTTCCATCAATTGACCATCTATGATTTTCGGGTTGATGACCAATAAACTCATCACCTTTCATGATTTCACTTAAGGTTAATGATTGGCCAAAAAATAGTTGAAAAAGTAAAAGGGTAAAATAGGTAAAAAAATATTTCATTATATTAAAGCTTAATTCTCAAATATCAATAAGTAAACTATTTTAAAAAAAAAGCAAATTATCGCTTTAGTGAAAAATGGCCTTTAAAATTTCTCTTTTCATCTAAAAAAACTTTGTACCAATAATCCGAAGAAGGCAAAATTTTTCCATTTAAAGAACCATCCCAACCTCTTTCTAAATTATTATTATCCATAAAATATAGTAATAAACCATAACGGTTAAAAATATAAACTTTTATATCTGGAAACAATTTTAAAATTTCATAACTAAGTATCCAATAATCATTAATTCCATCTCCATTAGGAGTAAAAAATTTAGGAAAACGAAGTAGGAAAACCTCAGTATTTATTGTAGCTTCACAATTAAAAATATCTCTAACATAAACTGTGTGAAGACCTGGTTGTACATTTGAAAAAACATAGGACAAACCTTCTCCAAAATAATTAATCCCATTGATTGAAAATTCATAAACACTATTTCCTGAAACAGATACATAAATCTTATCTTCTTCTGCTTTTACTTCGGTAAATTCGGGAGTATTTGCGTTAACAACTACAAAGCTTTTAACTGTAGAACATAGTATACCGTTTTCTATTTTGGACACCGTAACTGAAAAAAAACCACTTTCAGTCAACGAAAAGAATCGTGAATTAGAAATTATTGTGCCGGAAGAATCTTTCCAAATCCAACTTCCATTATTTACACCACCATCTAGAACTTGTGTTGAATGCATTATAGGATCACAGATTATATAACTATCTTGAACATTCAAAACAATTTCTGAATTAACTATCAACTGAATAGGCCCAATTCCTCCACATGAGAAATCATCATTTTCAATTCTTATCCAAATTATTGTAGTTGAAGTTGTGTGATATCTTCCTTCAATAGGGTTTGCTTTAGTTTGAGCATCTTGTTCGGTATGAAAAAAAGTAATCGTGGATGAAGAAGGAATATTTAATTGATTTCGAATTTGATCTTCTTTAAAGCCTATATTGAATGTTCCTTCCCCATTGTTGAGAATATTATCTGAATCTTCACAAACATACATATTGGCTATTGGGTCTAAAACGATATGGGATGATTCAAGGAAAAAATTACTTATTAATTCACACCCTTCCAGGCTAATTATCTTTACAAAAATTTCTTCTGGATTTGTTTGATTTTGATATATCTCATAATTTTCTATTTGATTGGTGTCTGAAATTGCATCATTAATCGTTTGATAAAAAAAATATTCGTAATCAACGCTAGGGTTATTCATTTTATTACCAATTTCCTTAAGGTTAAAAAAAGACACCCCATCATTGTTCGAATCACATTGAATCAAAACTTGATTTGGTTCAAGAGAAGGTAAAGAATATACTTCAACTTCTTTATATAAAATAACAGGATAATCATTTATAACTATTGTTGCTTTTACAAAATGAATTCCTGTTGTTTGAAACTCATGTGTGGGGTTCATTAAAGAGGAACTAGTTCCGTCTCCAAAATCCCATAAAACTGATTGAATAGGTGCATATGCATCTAATTTAAAATTGAAATTAGTTCCAATACAATCATCATCAACAATTATTCTGTTTCTTAAAAAAGATGCAACAAAAACAGGTAATCCCCTTATTGATCTACTTGGATTTAGGCTAATAGTATTAACTTGAAAGATACTTGCTTCACCTATTAGATGAGGTTTGTTTATAACACTAATTCTTCCCAAGGGATTTTCTTCATTACCTTGGGCTATATAAATTTTACCATTTCTAGCTAATTGTAAAGACTTACAGTTTGGAACACTAAATACAGGGTGAATTACAAAATCTTCTACCGGATTTATTTCAACCTGTACAACAGTATTATTTCCTGAGTAATATAAAATATTAGAATCTTGAGAAAATTCTAATCCGTAGGGATTAATTAACAATCCTAGTCGAGGAGTCGTGCTAAATTTTTTAATATAACTAATACTGCCATTTTCATTATTAAGATTGTATAAATAAATTTCTCTATTATCAAAATCTGTTACTGCAATATGTTGACCGTTAGGAGAAATTTTCATTGCTCCTTTTGCACCTAAAGCATGATTGTTTTGTGTATGGGCTTGTGGAGCCGAAATTCCATTTTCTGTAATGTTATAAACTCTGAAGGTGTTTCTTGGGGAGTCAGCTAAATTCTCCTCCTTTCCAAAAGTAATTAATCGTATAGTGTTACTCTCTGCATGATGTATTGCTGCAATTCGACTTATTGAAGGACGATTGGGATCTGCCAAAATATTTTGTTCCTCAAGATAACCCAACGGAAACTCCGGAGTAAAACGAATTATAGAACGTATTAACCCGTTCACTTGATTTTCTTTAGCCGAAAAAATATAATAAGTAGTTTCATCATTTGGTTTTGGAATAATGATGGTGGTTTGAATGTCTTCAATTTCATTTGCCAAATAAAATGCATCTTCAATAATTTCGTGATTTCTATTCCAAACCACTCTACCATTTGTATAGAACAATAGATTTCCATCTTTATCGGAAATACTCGCACATCCGGCTGGAGTATCCATACTACCATCATTAAGCACTTGAAACAATCCGTCACTAAAGTTCATGCCCGAATTTTCTCCAAAATACCAATGGTTTGTCTCATTTTGCGACAAAACAATAGTAGAAAAGAGTAATAGAAAGAAAGTAAAACTTTTTCGAAAGTAGTATGAATTTGGTTTAAAAATCATTGAACAGCTATAAAGTCAATCCATAAAAGTAATAAAATTATGTTGTTTAAATCGCTTTTTCTGTCATTAATTAAAAATTAACATATTGAATTAGTGGTAATAGAGTGAAGAAGTGAAAAAAAGATGCCTTCTCTAATTAATTAGATTTAAAGTTGAATTGCTTTTTAATCTTTGAAAATTGAAAACAACACATTTATGAATCTTAAGAAAAGCCCTCTTTTTATTCTATTTTAATTGCTAAAAATTACGGAAATTTTTTATATTTTTTATATGTTTAATAGATTTTAAATCTAATCCGATAAAAAAACGTTACACTTATTAATTATTTTATTTTTAACAAACAGCTAAGTTAGTATATCCAGTTGCTGCTGACTCCTATAAATTTGCAGCAAAGTTGCAGCAAAGATCTTCACAAAAAAATCCAATTTATTTAAACGTTGAAAAAGATGCTGGCCACTCTGGAAAAGTTTCAAATTACGTTGATAGAGTTGAAAAAAAGGCGGACTTCTATAGTTTCTTACTCTATCATCTAAAATAAGAAAGTCACGCTATTCACGTGACTTTCTTAAATATGTGTTATTTTGATTGACGTATTTTCAATAAAAATATTCTTAATTGTTCAACGCTTCCGCACCACCAACAATTTCTAAAATTTCATTAGTAATTGCAGCTTGACGGGCTTTGTTATAAGTCAATTTCAGTTGATTTCTCAATTCAGTTGCATTATCAGTTGCTTTGTGCATTGCGGTCATTCTAGCTCCGTGTTCTGCTGCAAATGAATCTCTGATTGATTTGTATAACTGTGTTTTTAATGATTTTGGAATTAACGTAATTACAATCTCTTCTTTTGAAGGTTCAAAAATATAATCTGAACTTGCAGTTACTGCACCAACTAAAGGAGCTAACGGTAAAAATTGTTCCGTTTGTACAATTTGAGTAGCTGCATTTTTGAATTGATTGTAAACAATTTCAATTCTATCATAAACACCAGTTGTAAACAAATTGGTTAAATGTTCAGCAATCTGTGCGACATTATCAAAAGTTAAGTCATCATAAACATCACTTCTGTTTTCAACAACCTCATGAGTTTTACGCAAAACATCATTTCCTTTTTTACCAATTGTAAAAATATCAACTTGTTTACCAGCATACGAATCAGCGATAACTTTAGCTTGCTTTACAACATTTGAATTGAATGCACCACATAAACCACGATTTGAAGTTATTACAACAACCAAAACTTTTTTAATTTCTCTTTGGGTTGTAAAAGCACCTCCAACTTCACCTTCTAATGAAGCACTCAAACTTTGAAGTAATTCCGTTAATTTTTCGGCATAAGGTCGCATAGCGGTAATTGCATCTTGAGCCTTTTTTAGCTTAGCTGCAGAAACCATTTTCATCGCAGAAGTAATCTGCATCGTTGATGAAACGGATGTAATTCTGTTACGTATTTCCTTTAAGTTTGCCATTTTTTATAATGAGTCAATGTGCCAATTTATCAATGTGTCAATTAAAAAATAATTGACACATTGATAAATTGACTAATTAATTATATTTCGCTGAAATTTCTTTTGCTACTTTCTCTAAAACATCAGTAATGTTGTCATCCAACTTACCTGCTTTTAAAGAATTAAGAACATCTCTGTGTTTGTTGTTCAAGTATTCGATATAATCTTTTTCGAATTCTTTTACTTTATTAACAGGAACATTTCTCAATAAGTTTTTAGAACCTGCATAGATAATTGCAACTTGATCTTCAACAGTATATGGATCGTTTACGGCTTGTTTCAAGATTTCAACATTTCTTCTCCCTTTTTCAATTACATTTAAAGTAACTGAATCTAAATCAGAACCAAATTTTGCAAAAGCTTCCAATTCACGGAACTGAGCTTGATCCAGTTTTAATGTACCCGATACTTTTTTCATTGATTTAATCTGAGCATTACCTCCAACACGCGATACCGAAATACCTACGTTAATTGCCGGACGAACCCCTGAGTTAAATAAATCACCATCTAAGAATATCTGACCATCTGTAATCGAAATTACGTTGGTTGGAATATACGCAGAAACGTCACCTGCTTGTGTTTCAATGATTGGTAAAGCGGTTAATGAACCTCCACCTCTTACGATTGGACGTAAAGAATCCGGTAAGTCGTTCATGTTTTTTGCAATATCATCATCTGCAATCACTTTTGCAGCTCTTTCTAATAATCTTGAGTGAAGATAGAAAACGTCTCCAGGATAAGCTTCACGTCCTGGTGGTCTTCTTAATAAAAGAGAAACCTCACGGTAAGCCACAGCTTGTTTAGATAAATCATCATAGATAATCAAAGCCGGACGACCAGTATCACGGAAATATTCTCCAATTGCAGCACCTGCAAACGGAGCATATACTTGCATTGGTGCAGGATCTGAAGCATTTGCTGCTACGATAACCGTATAAGCCATTGCCCCTTTATCTTCTAATGTTTTTGCAATTAATGCTACAGTTGACGCTTTTTGTCCAACAGCAACATAGATACAAAATACAGGTTGACCTGCATCATAAAATTCTTTTTGATTTAAAATGGTATCGATACAAACGGTAGTTTTACCGGTTTGACGGTCACCAATTACCAACTCACGTTGACCTCTTCCTACCGGAATCATCGCATCAATTGATTTGATTCCTGTTTGCAACGGTTCAGTTACCGGTTGACGGAAAATTACTCCGGGAGCTTTTCTTTCCAATGGCATTTCATAAAGATCTCCACCGATTGGTCCTTTCCCATCGATTGGATTTCCTAACGTATCAACCACACGACCTACCATTTGCTCACCTACTTTTAGGGAAGCGATACGCTGTGTTCTTTTTACGGTAGAACCTTCTTTAATACCTGTTGAAGGACCTAACAATACTACCCCAACATTGTCTTCTTCTAAGTTTAATACGATTGCTTCTAATCCGTTGTCGAATTGTACTAACTCTCCGTATTGAGCATTTGATAAGCCGTAAACACGAGCAATACCATCACCAACTTGAAGTACTGTTCCCACTTCTTCTAACGATGCACCTGATTCAAAACCAGATAATTGTTTTTTTAATATTGCTGAAATTTCAGCAGGTTTAATTTCCGCCATTGTTCTATATCTTTATTGGAATATTAATTACTAAATTCTCTCTTTAATTGTTGCAATCTGTTTGCTACAGAAGCATTGTATTGTTGATCGCCAATTCTCAAAATAAATCCTCCAATGATGGATGGATCTACCGTGTTGATTAACGTGATTTTCTTGTTTGAAAATTCATTTATTTTTGCCAAAACTTTTGCTTCTAAATCTGGAGTGATTGGGAAAGCAGTGGTAACTTTTGCCACTTCAATTCCGTTTAACACATCGTGTTGAGCATTATATTGCTCTGCAATTTCTCCCAAAATCTCGAAACGTTTGTTTTCTTTTAGCAATAAAAATAATCCTTTGGTGTCGTTTTGAACAGATGCAAAAATTTCAGATAAGGCATCATATTTCGCTCCCGGTTTTACAACAGGACTAACTAAAAAAAGCTTTAATTCCTCATTAGAATTTACCGTTTCGTTAATCAATTTCATATCTTGATTCACTACATCGGCTCTTCCGTTGGAAACAGCATTTTCTATAATTGCTTTGGCATATCTAATCGCAGCTCTTGACATACGGATTAATTTAATTTAGCATCACCTAACATTTTCTCTACCAATTTGGTTTGAGCTTCTGTGTTAGCTAATTCACTTTTAATTACTTTTTCAGCTATTTCTAAAGAAAGTGATGAAACTTGATTTTTCAATTCGGCCATTGCTGCATTTTTCTCATTTTCAATAGCGGCTTTTGCTTGAGCAATCATTTTCTCACCTTGAACTTGAGCTTCAGATTTAGCATCGTTTATCATTTTTTCTTTGATTTCACGAGCTTCTTTCATCATAGCATCTCTTTCTGCTCTGGCTTCGGCTAATAAACGTTCATTTGAAGCAGTCAAGTTTTGCATTTCTAATTTTGCTGTTTCAGCAGCAGCTAATGCATTGTTGATAGATTCTTCTCTGCTTTTTACGGCTCCTAAAATAGGCTTCCAAGCAAACTTTTTCATTAAGAAAAAGAAAACCACAAAGATGATCGTTGTCCAAAAAATTAAACTTTCCGGTGAAGTTAAGTTCATGTTTTATATAGATTAAAATTGTTTTACTTTTTTAAAAACAGTTTCGCAACCAACCGTTGCGAAACGTGTTCTTTTTTTTGAAAATTACTTTGCAATTAAAGCAACTACTACTGCGAAAAGTGCAACACCCTCAATAAGAGCGGCAGCAATAATCATAGCAGTTTGAATTTTTCCAGCAGCTTCTGGTTGTCTTGCCATAGCGTCCATAGCAGATCCACCAATTTTTCCAATACCGATTCCTGCTCCAATAACAGCCAATCCAGCACCGATTCCAGCTAATACCATAATGTTAAATTTATATAGTTAATAATTAAAAAAACTCAATTTTAGTGGTGGTCGTGCTCTTCTACAGCTTGACCGATAAACAAGGCAGACAACAAGGTAAATACATACGCTTGAAGAGCCGCAACCAACATTTCCAACACACTCATGAATAATACAAACGCTCCAGATACAGGAGAAATCCATGCGGTTTTGAAAATATAGATTAATGAAATTAAACTCAATATAATAATGTGTCCCGCTGTAATGTTAGCAAAAAGACGAATCATCAATGCAAAAGGTTTAGTAAACATTCCGATAATTTCTACCGGCCACATAATCGGGTATAATGCTTTTGGAACCGGTGGAGCAAAAATATGTCCCCAATAATTTTTATTAGCACTAAATGTAGTGATTAAAAAGGTAATGAATGCTAAAACGAAAGTGAAATAAATATTTCCGGTTAAGTTAGAACTAAACGGGAAGAATGGAATTAATCCGATTAAGTTGTTAATCCAAATAAAGAAAAAGATGGTTAACAAATACGGCATATACTTCGCATAATTTTTGTGTCCGATGTTTGGAATCGCAATATCGTCTCTAACGAATAAAACCAACGGTTCTAAGAAACCTGCTAATCCTTTGGGAGCCATTTTATTTTTGTTGTAGGAACGAGCAACTGCCGTAAACAATAAAAACAATATGATAACCGACATCAACATCGAGAAAACCAATTTGGTAATTGAAAAGTTCAACGGTCTTGCGGCAAAATTTAATCCGCTTTTGTCTGACTCATCAGTAATTTCAGCAAATTTATCGGCATAATAAATTACTTCTTTGTAACGAATGAATTTTTCTCCATCAATTTCAACTACTTCTTTTGCTTCATTATCATGGTGAAATTTTGAGGATGAAAATACTTTCAATCCGTTTTCTGTCCATAAAATAACCGGCAAATAAAATGTGATTGGATGACCATCCCAATCGGCAATGTGAAATTCGTGCGAATCACCAATGTGCGAATTGATTAAGTCTGTGGCATTAAACTCTTTATCTTCTGAATGTGATCCTCCGGCAAAACCGGAAATCGGCAACAGCGTTACTAATAAAACCGCAATAAACTGAATGGTACTTTTTGCTATTCTCATTTTTAAAATTTAGCAGAATTTAATGTCGTTAAAATTTCGTGCAAAGGTACATATTTAATTAATAAATGAAAATATATCAACACAATTTTTAAATAAAGGTTTGAAAGAAGCCTTTTTTTTAAGGATTACTCAATCAATTCGTATTTAAAAGCTTGACAGAATGGATGGTTTCAAACAATAAAAAAAGAAAAAACGGAATAAAAAAAGCTCCAACATCCGGAATTTTATCTTCAAAATCAGATTGAATTAACGGAAGAAGGAACACTACCGATGCCATCATCTTTAGAATTCCGGTGGCTAGAAAAGTATAACCGGTTTTATCAAAAAAAGTCACATTGACAAAAACCAGAAATAAATACAAAAAAAAAGTGAGTATAAAATGAAAAGCATAAACGCTGTAAACCGGATAATAAAAAGGTGTTTCCGCAAACAAAAAACGTGTAATCAGTAATTGAGCAACAAATAAAAGAATGGAAAAAGGTAAAAATTGTTTGATAAAAGGTATTAATTTTTCTTTCATGTGTTATTCTTTATTAAGATTTTTCACTTGCTGAATCACATTGTATAACGCTATAAAGACAGCTAACAATGAAAAAATAATAATATAAAGTGAATTTTCGTTTTGTTGTTTTTCGTCGAGCCAATTACCAAAATAAACTCCTGCAAAAATAATAACACCCATTTGAAACGGAATGTTCATTAGAACCAACCATTTATTAAGCGGTTTTTTCTTCGGCTCCTGATTCATTATGATGTTGAAGTAATTTTACGTTTGGCTTCATAATACATGTTGCACTAAATTCTGCTCCGGGTTCAACGGCTAATTTACCGCAAATTACTTCGCCACGTATTACTGCTTTTGATTTTAGACTAAGTACCTCGGCTATTTCTAGTTTGCCTTCAACTTTTCCTTCGATATCTGCATTTTTACAGCTAATTTCTCCTTTAATATAACCGGATGGTCCTAAAACTAATTTGCCATTTGAGTGAAAATTTCCAACTAATTCTCCATCAAATCTAAAATCTGCTAAAGAATGAATATCGCCTTTAATTTTTGTTCCTTCTACAATTCTGTTAGTTTTTCCTAACAAATCCGTATAGGATTTGGTTTCTTTTTTAAACATAATTATCCCTTTTTAGTTCCACCTGTTGGTGGTAATAATTCACTAGACTTCAAAATATCTCCTGGAGCCCCTTTTCCTGCCGGTGGTTTTTGAGTTCCTTTTCCACTAGGAGTTGTATTTTGCTTTTGAATGGGTTTAGTTGTTGCCGGAACAGAAGGTTTTGGAACATCTTGCTTTGGCAATGGTTGTGCAAATACTTTCTTTTCTAACGGTATATAATTTGGATTTAAATACTCTTTTAGGCTTTTTTTGATTTGAACCACTTTGTAATTTTCATTTGAAATAATTATGGTCGGTTCTGTTACTTTATAATCTTTAAACTCTTTTAAAATGGAAACAATATCAACAGCAGCTTCTTCATTTCTGATGCCATGGATCACTAAAAAATTTTGTTCTAAAGTATAAATATCAACAGAAGAAGTCAATTTTGTTTGGCCTCGGTCTTTAATAAACTTGGCAACAGTTTCTAGTAGTTTCTTTGTTTTTTTACTTTCTAAATCGTCTGCTTCAAAAATAATTTTCCAACTTGAAGGTGCATCTTGATTGAAATCCAAATTTTCTAGTTGAGGCATTTTCAGTCGCAAAAATTCTTCTGATTCTTTACCTTCTAGTTTATTAGGATAATTTAAAGCTACATAATTCAATCCGTTTTTGTATTCATTCAGTCCTTTCAATTTTCCGTTGGTTGTTGCTTTTAATAATTCCAATTTAGGCACAATTTCCTCTCCGGTAAATTTTTCAATTGCCTCGTCCATTTTAAAATAGACAGCTCTATAATCGCCGCTTTCATATAATTTAAACAATTGAGCATAAGCAATCTCCGGATCATCTGCCAAGGTTTGTGAACCGATAGATGAATTGGTCAAAATTTGAGCATATCGCGAATCAGGGAACTGATTGATAATTCTATCTTTCATTTGAGTCGCTTTGCTTTTGTCTATGATTTCGTAGACTTTATACAAATTATACATCGAAGGAAGCACCAAACGCTCATCTGGCTTGCTCTTTAAAACCATTTCCAAACGATTTGCTGCTAACTCATATTCTTTAAACTTTTCTTTGTAAATAATACCTAATTGATAGTAGGCAAAATTGCGTTCGGTTGCCAAACTATCTCTTTCTTTGGTGGTTTTTGGCAATTGATTGGTATAAAAAGAAGCTAAATATTTTGGATTTTCCTCTTTTGAATCTGAAATTGCTAAATCATTCGTTTGCTTCTCAAAATCTTCAGCCGCAACTGTTGTGTTTTTTGATTGAGCTGTTGAAGAACGCCAATAAACATTTTGATTGCGTTTTCCCCAACGTTTGACAAAATCCACTTTACCTTGTGCAACAGTTGCGGGGATATAAAAATAAAATTGTGAGGATGTCCCTCCGGGTGGTTGCATTTTTGCACCAATTGACTGTGTAGAACCCTGTGCAATAACCTCGTCTTGAACTGCTAATCGCTCTTGCAACTTGGCTTCTTCTTTTTCCTTTTTTGCTTTTAGCTCATCTTCTTTTTTTATTTTGGCTATATAATCTTCATAAAAGGAAATTCTATCACTTTCTGACAAAGCTAAAATATTCAGAATACTATCGTTCTTTTGAGCAATTCCTTCATATTTAATTACATCGTCAAGATTTTCGCGTTTCTTTTTGATGGCGTTATATTCACGTGTTCTTGGTTGAAGCATGACTAAAGTGCTGTCATAATACTTTCCGGATTCTTGGTATTTTGCTTTGTAGAAATAGATTTCTGCAATATTTCTGTAGTTTGAAGCCGTCAAATAATTGTTTTGTGTGCGGTTTTTTAATGATAAATTATAGTTGGCAACTGCGTGATTTTTTTTATCCAAAGCATCATAAAACAGAGCCTTTTGATGATGAAGTACATCCAAAAACGGTCTGTTCTCGCGATCTTTTATTAGTTTGTCAAATTTCTCAACAAATGCCAAAGTATCTCCATTTTTATAATCAAACTGACTTGCTTGATTAATATGAGCTTGAATAACATAACGTCTAGGCGATTTTCTGTTCATATCAATTACATTCTGATACATGGAATAAGAACTGTCTTTTGATTTTTGAACATCATACAACTGACCTAAAATAAACTGATATCTTGCTCTTTCTTCAGTATGTTTTGTAAATTCTGTTGCCAACTTTAAACTTTTAATCGCTTTAGAATTTTCATCTGTATTTAAATAAGCTTGAGCCAAACTAGCATGAGCATCTGCAAAAATTTGATCTTTAAACTTAATCTCATTTAATAATTTATTGAGATTATTTATAGCCAAAGCATCATTTTCTAAACGAATATTTGTTTTTTCTCTCCAAATTTTTGCCTCATAAATTTTATCACTATTTGGAAATTTGTATAAAATATAATTAAAGGCTTCTAGTGCCGGAATAAAACGCTGGTCGTAATACCTTGACTTACCTAAAAGCAAATGTGCTTCGTCTATTTGCGGATTTCTCTCTCGACCACCAATTAGCATGGAGCGTTTTTGAATAGCTTTAATTGCTTTGTCCTCCGACTTTTCAAAGTTTGCATCTCTTGAATCACCAGGCATCATGTTTTCTTCGGAAACTTGCATTCGCTCAATCGGCAAAATTTCCCAAAAATTATCATTATATCCTGATTTCAAATCCTTTAATCCGGTCTGAAGAGCAATATCACCATTGTATAATACATTATTTTTGGTGTTTAATGCTTGGAAATTTCTATTTACAAATTTGTCTTTTTTGGTAGAACAAGCCACCAAAAAAATAACTAATGTGACAGTAAAAAAATATTTTATAGTAGTGGTTTTCAAAGTAAAAACGGTTTATTGCATAACTAAAAACTTCGTGTTTTAGTATGTAGCAAGGGTAAAAATACGCTTCTTTTTGAAATACAAAAAAATATTGCTCACTTTTTATCAGTGAGCAATAAATACTGATGTATTCTCAAGCAAAAAACCAGAGAATTTATTAGGCCGCAAAAAATGCTTCTAATTCTTTTAAAGTTTCTGAAGACGGAACTAAATCAAGTACAATTTCACCTTTTTGTAACGCCACAATTCGGTTTGAGACCTCAACCGTGTGTTGCAAATCGTGACTGGAAACTAAAATTGTAACGGATGAATCTTCTGCCAATTCTTTAATGATTTTTTTCAAACGAATTTGTGTGGTTGGATCTAAATTTGCAAATGGTTCGTCTAGAATAATCACTTCCGGTTCTCCAATTAAAGCAGCAACTATGCCTACTTTTTTAGAATTTCCTTTGGATAAATCACGTAAATATTTTTTGTTTTTTAAAATTTCTCCATTGAAAAAATCTTCATATTTCACTAAAAAGCTATCCACATCAGCTTTGTTCCATCCGCGAAGTTCACCAATAAAATAAAAGTATTCTTCGGGTGTTAAATAACCAATCAAGAAAGTTTCATCAATAAAAGCAGAAGTAAACGGTTTCCATTTTTCGCTTGTATTAATTTGTATTGAATTACTGGTTATTAAACCCGTTGAAGGCTGAATCAAATCTAACAACAAACTGAAAAAAGTGGTTTTCCCGGCTCCGTTATTTCCAACTAATCCAAAACTTTGACCTTTTGGAATATCTAAATCAGCTATGTTTAAAACGGTTGTTCCGTTGTATGTTTTGGTAAGATTTTTAACTTGTATCATAATAATATGGTTATAGGCGATTGGTAAAGGGTAACTAGATAGGTCAATTTTTTTGTTTGTATGCGGCAATGGTTTCGTATTTCTGCTTTTTATAAATGTCTTCAATCATGTCAAATACTTTGTTTTTAAGAGCAAATCCTGCAATTCCTGCAAGAGCTACCAATAAAAATCCAATTAATTGATTAAAAAAGTACATCCCAATAAAATATAAAAAAACCGGAAGCACAATTTGAGGAATTATCAATAAAAGTGTTTTTACGTTAAATGCTTTTTTGTCACCAAATGCATTTTTGTTGCTCGTTAAATCAATTGGTGTTCGGGTGTATGCTCCAACTAAAAGAGTGATGTAAGCATTGATTCCAATATTGTAAAAAGCTACTGCTACAACTGCCAAATACACTTTCCAACCAAAATACAAATAAAACGAAGCCAAAACTGTTGACACAACGGTTACAATAACCATTAACCACCATTTTGAGCTCAAATAATCGCGGTATTTGATGTTTTGACTCATCATCAAATTATAATAGGAACTATCCCAACTCGGAACAAATTGACCAAAATTGAATAAAAAACCACCTGAAACAAATATGGCTCCAAAAATCATTGAAAATGGACCATCATAAGGTTTTATTGCTCCAATCATGAAAATCAATCCATAAAAAAGAAACATTACACTCATGATAATGACTGACCTTGCTCTTTTATTTCTTGTAATTAAACGAATATCATTTTTAAGAAATGTTCCTAACGTTCCAAATTGATCTAACCATTCAAAATTCTGCGTTTTGGCAATCTCGTATGTGGTTGATAATCCAGCATCGAGGTATAAGTTGCTTTTGAAAAAACTATGAACTATTTTATAAACTAAAATTAAGGTTGAAATTGGAATAATTACCATCCAAGCATAATCATACAATCCTTTGAAAAACAATACGGTATAGTTCGTTGCATCAAACAAACCGTAGTATTGTAATGCTCCTAAAGCAATGAAAATGACGGCAACAGCGTAAAAAACAACGTCTTTTTTATCAATCAAAATGTTTAAAAAATTGATGATTAATACCATTGCAATCATCCCAACCAACCAAGTGATTACACCCAAGACATCAAATCCTTCTTTTAATAAAACAACTGAAAGCGGAATAAAAAAGAAAAAATGCATGATATTAAAAAAAGACAATACTGATTTTCCTAATGTGAAATTGACAATTCTATCTTTTTTAATGTTGATATACAACAACGGTCGAATGTTCATAACCGGTGTTTTTTGCAGAAAAAAACGGAAAACCAAATCAAAAGCAAAGTAATAAAGAATGAATTTGTTTATTATTTGAAAGGGTTCTGATTTTGTTATGTCTTCAATAATATAATAGGATCCAGCTCCTAACAATGAAAATACTACAATAAAATACAAAGCCCCAAAAAGCATCAATATTTTGATTGCCAGATTGGTTTGAAAAGCGGCCGATCTAATAAATGATTTCCATTCGAGTGAGAGAAAACGTTTTATCATAAGTGGGTTGGTTTGGTGGTTATGTTTAAATTGGTTAACCTGTTTGACTACATTTTTAACGTTTTGTTACAACTTACTTTGAAAAAGCATATTCGGGATATGTTTGTTTTAGATATTCTTCGGCTTTGGATGGGATAATTTTTGTCACTATAAAAGTTGCTAAAAATACCGAAACCAAAAAAAAGCTAATTCCAAAAAGCATATAATCGTTTGGAAATCCGTTTCCGTGATTTGAAAAAATATTAATTATGTGAATCGGAATAACAAAAACCCCAGAAAAAGAGCCGTATCCGTATATGATTTCTTCAAACATCCATTTTTTTCCGGTTTGATTTTTTCTCTTTTTCATTTTTCTCTTTTCATAAACTAAGGCAGCTATCAAAAGTAGAAACCATCCAATCATTGCAATGGTTAATAGTTCATAAAAGAAAACATATTTAAAAAAATAAAATAAGCCAACCACTAATGAAATAGTAATAATAATTTTTGGAATGGTAAAAAATTCTTTAAAATGTTTCCAAATTAGTAAATGATATTTTTTACTTAAAGCCAATTGCCTTTGTTCAACCACATCCATAAACCCAAAAATGCCAAATTTTTTAAATTCTTTTTGCAAAGCTTCTTCAAAAGATAATTTCGGATTTTCTTTCCATTGTTCTTCAATAGCATTGGAAAGATGATCTACTAATTCCGTTTGCAAATCATAATGTTCTACAAAATGTTCGCGGGTGAAACGGTAGAGGCGATCTATTTGTTCTTGGTTAACTTTTAGTTCCATATGTGTTTACTTTGGTAATATTTTCGAATTTGATTTGCGTAGAAAAAAAGGAAAAGTATTGACAAAAAAAGTATTGAAATATCCATCCAAAAAATAAATTTCAAGCGACTGAAATCTATTGGCTTCGAAAAAAACATGAAAAAATAATGAATTAGTGTAAGCACTAAAAAAGACTGCTCAATGGCATAAAATCGCTTCTTTTTTAAAATAAAAAAATATAGCATGTGAAAGATGGTAAAACATAGTATTGACAAAAGCCAATAGTGATGAAATTCATAAATAAAGGACTTCATATCTATTGTTGATTGAAAAAAAAATATTACTAAATAGAAAGTTAAGCCAAATAAAACAAAATAGGGTTTCAACAAAAACGAACCAAAACTTTTAACTGGCTCAAAAGATTTGAAACCACTACCGGAAAATTTCTTTAAAAGTTCTTTCTTATTCAAAATCATGTAACTTTTAAAAGCATCATAGAAATCACTATTTTCAACTTTCATTTTTTCTTCAACAGATGAAGCAATATGATCGGTAAGTTCCATTCGGATGTCATCGTAAATAATTTCACTTTTTTTGAGATAATTATCAATGAATTTGAGGTTTTGTGAAGTTAAAGTTTTCATTCTAATAACTCAATTTAGGATTCACAATGTTTTGCATATTCTTAATAAATTCTTCCAGTTCTGCCAATCGATTTACTGTTTCTTTGTTGCCTTTTTCAGTGAGTTTGTAGTATTTCCGTAAGCGGTTGTCTACTTTTTCTACTTCTACTTCCAACAGACCATCAGCTTCTAATTTGTGTAAAGCGGGATACAAAGCTCCTTCGGTGATGTTTAATTCGCCTAACGTGATGGCTTTTACTTTTTGCGTAATTTCATAACCATACATGCGGCCTTTTTCCTCTAAAAGCTTCATTATAATAGTGTTAAGACTTCCTTTATATAGTGATGAGTTTTTCATTTTTATGAATTTGAAACACAAATATACATAAGTTTCTTATACATAAAAATCTTATGTATAAATTTTTTAAAAAATATGCTGTTTTCAAAAACTGTGGTTTATTACCTTTGTAAAAAATTAATCCATGTCAACTTTCTATAAATTAGCGGTCAAAGAAATCACTCGTGAAACACCGGAAGCCGTTTCTGTTCTCTTTCAAGTTCCAACCGAACTTCAAGCCAATTACCGTTTTACAGCCGGACAATACATCAACTTAAAACTTACTTTAGACGGAAACGAAATTCGTCGTGCTTATTCCATTTGTTCCACTCCGGAAAGTGGGGAATTACGAATTGCCATCAAATCTATCAAAAATGGTTACTTTTCTAAGTTTGCGAATGAGCAATTAACGGTTGGAAAAGTTTTGGAAGTTGGAACTCCAGAAGGAAAATTTACGTTTGAACCCGATACCGCTCGACAAAAAAACTATGCTGCTTTTGTGGCCGGAAGCGGAATCACTCCGGTAATGTCGATTTTACAAACCGTTTTGGAAAAAGAACCCAACAGCACTTTTGTCTTGGTTTATGGAAATAAATCGAGTAATGAAACCATTTTTTACAACCAATTGCACGATTTACAGTTGAAATATGTGGGACGCTTTTTTGTGCATTATGTTTTTAGTCAGCAAAAAGCCGATGATCAATTGTTTGGAAGAATTGAAAAATCAACCGTTAATTTTGTCTTGAAAAACAAACACAAAGAAAAAGAATTTGACAAATTTTACCTTTGCGGACCGGAAGAAATGATCAATCGCGTAAGTGATGTTTTAAAAGAAAACAACGTTAAAGAAAAAGATATAAAATTCGAATTATTCTCTGCTTCATCCTCAGAAAATGAAATTCAGAAATCATTAGAAGGTCACACAAAAATCACCGTTTTGGTGGATGGCGATGAAACTTCTTTTGAAATGTCGCAAAAGCAATCGTTGTTGGAAGCGGCTTTAAAACAAGGTTTAGATGCTCCTTATTCATGCCAAGGTGGGATTTGTAGCAGTTGTATCGCTCGAATTTCCAAAGGAACTGCCGAAATGAAAAAGAACACCATTTTAACCGATGGTGAAATTGCTGAAGGGTTGATTTTAACTTGCCAAGCTCATCCTACTTCGAGTGAGATTTTTGTGGATTATGATGATGTTTAAATCGGTTATCCGTTGTCGGTTGTTGGTTGTCGGTTACTTTGATTGCGAATAGAAATCAATTTAAAATGAAAAACAAACTGGAAATATTTAAAAAAGCTCAAGACCTTTTGGATGAACCTGAAGTACAAGAGCTTTTAGAGTATTGTGACCGTTTGGAAGATGAATTAGTGGATTTCAAATTTGAAAAAACCAACAACAAAGAGTTGATTCTGCTCGATATGATTCGTGAAGTAATCAAAGGTTGCAACGCGATGGAAAAAGAGCAATTAGAACACGAACGATTTGGTTATGAGGCTCCAAATTATGCCGATGCGATTTCAAATTTAAAAATGTATATTTTAGAGATTTGCAAAGACAATAAAATTTACTTGTAAATCGATAACCTTTCACTGAGACTGAAAACTGCGACTGATAACTAAACTCCTAGTTGTGACTGAACACTGAACACTATTTTTTCCGGTAAAATAGTTCGCATCACATCTTCATAGCCTTTCACTTTTTTATTTCCATAAATGGATGTTGGTAAAAGCGGAAATTTCTCTCGATCAGAAACAATGCAATTTTCCAACGGTTGATTGAATGGAGAAAATCCGGCAAAGGGATGCGTGGCTCCCCAAAGCGTGATGACTTTTACACCTAACATTGCAGCGATGTGAGCATTTCCGGAATCCATAGAAAGCAACACATCTAAGTTTGAAATCACTTCTAATTCTTCTTTAAATTTTAGCTTTCCCGCTAAGACGATCACATTTGAATGATTATTTTGAAGTTGATTTAATTTCTGAATTTCTTCTTTTCCACCACCAAAAAGGAAAATTTTGATTGAATTATTTTTTGCCAATTCATCAATGACTTTTTGCATCAAATCGAGCGGATAAACTTTGCTTTGGTATTGAGCAAAAGGTGCAATTCCGACCCAATTTTGATTTTTATTTTCGGTGATTTTCAGAATTTCATCTGATAAAACTGCTTTTTGGGGAAATTGAGGGTTTGTTAAATCAATTGAAAATCCGAGTTCTTTAAATGTTTCCGTATGTCTTTCAACCATTGATTTTAATGGCTTGAAAATTTTATTTTGGGCTCGGGTTAATGCTTTTTTTTCTGCTCTTCCTTTGTCTGTGAAAGCTACTTTTTTTCCGCTAAGAACGAATAAACTTCGGAGAACTTTAGACCTAAGAACATTATGCAAATCGGCAACCGCATCAATATCGAATTTTTTCAAATCCGAAAATAATCGAAGTAATCCGAAAAATCCTTTGTGGCGATTTTTTACATCCACTGCAAAGAAATCAACATTCGGAATTCCTTCAAAAAACGGTTTAAAAAACGGTCGGGAGATGACTGTAATTTTTACTACCTTATGTTGTAAAACTAAGGCTCTCAACACGGGAACTGTCATAGCGACATCTCCCATAGCTGAAAGCCTTATTACCAATATGTGTTTTGGGTTAGACATCAATTGATGACTATTTTTTATTCTGATACAACACCGGATTCAACTCCTCATCATTGTACATTTTCATTTGTTTGTACACTTTCATGAATTTATCACCACTTTCGATGTCTTTCAACAATTGATCGATAGAGGAAAACATATCGCTTTTTTGTTCTAATAAAATGTTTAATTTTTCTTGACACTTTGCTCTGTGTTCCTCTGAAGCTTCAATTCTATTGGCTTCTTCACTCATGTGATAAATTTTTAAAGCCAAAATTGAAAGACGGTCAATTGCCCAAGCAGGACTTTCGGTGTTGATTTTTGCTTCAGGTTTTACTGAAACTGAACTGTATTTTTGAAGAAAATAACTATCAATATATTCTACCATATCAGTACGAACTTGATTGGAAGCGTCAATTTTTCGTTTTAAATCCAATGCCGCCACAGGATCAATTTGCGGATCACGGATAATATCTTCAAAATGCCATTGCACCGTGTCAACCCAATTTTTTGCATACAATAGGTGCTCGATTTTATCCTTAGGAAACGGATTATTAACCGGTTGATTTACGCTGTCGTGTATGTGGTAATCTGCAATACTTTGTTCAAAAACAGAAAAGGCAAGTTGTGAAAACATTATATAAAAATTTAAAGTACAAATATACTTTTTATACCTTTATCAAACTAATTCCAATTCAAAACGTTTATGCACCTTCATTATATCTCAGAACAAAACAGCATTCTAAATCATTTTTTGGCACAAATTCGTGATGTTTCCGTGCAAAAAGACAGCATGCGTTTCCGAAAAAATATTGAACGAATTGGCGAAATCATGGCGTATGAATTGAGTAAAACACTTCCCTATATTCC
The DNA here is from genome assembly GCF_002428305.1 of Flavobacterium sp. UBA6135. Lineage (GTDB taxonomy): Bacteria > Bacteroidota > Bacteroidia > Flavobacteriales > Flavobacteriaceae > Flavobacterium. The sequence goes on from NZ_DIVJ01000032.1 coordinate 21,556, forward strand.
TATTGAAGTGCAAACACCACTTGGCATTAAAAAAACAACTGCTTTAGAAGATCATGTGGTTTTATGTTCCATTTTGAGAGCCGGTTTGGCGTTGCACACCGGTTTTATGAATATTTTTGATAATGCCGAAAACGGATTTGTCTCGGCTTATCGTCATCATCCGAACAACGATGATTACTTTGAAATTTTGGTGGAATATCAAGCGGCACCTTCTTTTGAAAATAAAACCTTGATTTTAATTGATCCGATGTTAGCCACAGGTCAATCGATTGTGGCGGTTTTAAATAAACTACATTTAGAACAAAAACCGAAAGAAATTCACATTGCAGTTGTCATTGCCGCTCCTGAAGGCATTGCGTATTTAGAAAAAAATCTTCCAGCCGATTGTCATTTGTGGGTTGCTGCTTTGGATGAGAAATTAAACGAAAAAAACTACATCGTCCCCGGTTTGGGCGATGCGGGCGATTTAGCTTATGGCGTAAAATTATAGTTGGAAAACAAACAAGGTTATTCCTATCAAAATAAAAATTCCCATAATAATTTGTTTCCAAAAATCATCTTTTGTCATTTCAACAAACCCAGTTGCTAGTATTGCCATTGGAAAAAATGTGAATATTAAATTTTCATTGGATTTGATAGGTGAAATTAAATAAATCAAAATTCCAATCAACATGGCATATATCACTTTTTTGTAGGCTGCATGAAGAATAATGGGTCTTCTTGAAAATGTAAAAAGTATTGAAAATAAAAACAAGACAACAAAAAAACCATAAATCAAGAGTGCACTATTTTGGGAAATTATTGATGAATATTGAAGTTCAAAATTATAATTGGTTGTGTTCAAAATTTCTTCAAGCCACTCTTTTTCGAATAACAAGGTAAAAAAAAGGGTGATAACTGCTATGGTAAAAAAGGCAATAAAAGGTAAAATCCAATTTCTATAGTCCCCGGAAACGTGAAAAATAATGGATGCAAATACCAGAATTATAAATAGAATTGCCCAAAAATGAAATAACGATGCTACAAATATCCAAAGTGATGCGTCAAATATTTTTTCTTTGGTTAATTGCATCGATTGCAAAGAAAAAAGTCTTCTCAACGCTAAAATCACAAAAAAAGAAGCAATAACCAAATTGATGGAATTAAAAACAGATGGGAAAAACAATAACGCTATAAAATAAAATAAAAACGGGTAGCTACTGTCTTTGCTCAATCCGTTGCGTTTGGCAATAAAATTTGAAATAAAAAGAGAAAAAATTAGAAGTATTAAAATACTAACTCTTTCTAAGAATAAATAGGCCGAAAAAGGTTCAGAATTATTTCTAATTTGGAATAGGATAAAGCCAAAAAATAACAATCCTGCTATTATTATATAATTTATTGGTCTAGATTTATTAAAAAGACTTGGAATCATTCGGATATTTTATACTTTTGCGTTGTAAATATAATATATTATATCATGAAAGCATTTTTTGAAGGAATTCAATACTTATTTGTCGATATACTTTTTGCTCCTTTTGATATGTTCCGTTCTTTGGAACTTTCAAATTGGTGGGGTGCAAACATTTTGAACTGGATTTTTATGATTGTTTGTGCTGTTGCTATTGTTTATTGGTGCAAACAATTGGTTGCTCACCAAAATAACAATGAAGAAAACCAAGATACAACGGCTCACTCTTTCTTAAAGTAAGAATTCAGAAATTAGAAGTTCGAATTTCTGAATCCTCATTTATTCTTTAAAGATCAAATCCAATATCTTTTCTATAGTACATCTTATCAAAATTTAGTTTTGCTATGTTTTGGTAAGATTTTTTTATGGCTTCTTGAAAAGTATCGCCATACGATGTCATTGCAATTACTCTTCCTCCGTTGGTAACAACATTACCGTTTAAAATTTTTGTTCCGGCATGAAATGCAATTGAACCTTCAATTGAATCCAATCCTGTTATTATTTTTTCTTTTTCATACTCTTCAGGATACCCTCCCGAAACCATCATAATGGTTGTTGCACTTCTTGGGTCTATTTCAAGTATTGCTTCGTTCAACGTTTGATTAGCAACTGATTGAAACAATGCAACGATGTCTGATTTTATTCTTGGCATGACAACTTCTGTTTCCGGATCGCCCATTCTAACATTGTATTCAATCACCATGGGTTCTCCTTTGACGTTAATCAATCCGATAAACACAAAACCTTTGTATTCTATTCCGTCTTTTTGTAAACCATCAATTGTTGGTTTTACGATTCGGTTTTCAATTTTTTCCATCAAAACAGCATCTGCAAAAGGAACCGGAGAAACTGCACCCATTCCGCCGGTGTTTAATCCGGTGTCACCCTCACCAATTCTCTTATAATCTTTTGCGGTTGGAAGAATTTTATAATTTTTACCGTCGGTTAAAACAAAACAACTTAGTTCAATTCCGTCCAAAAACTCTTCAATGACTACTTTTGAACTGGCTTGACCAAATTTTTGGTTCACCAACATATTTCGAAGTTCTATTTTTGCTTCTTCTAAATCTTCAATAATTAAAACACCTTTTCCTGCTGCTAAACCATCTGCTTTTAAAACAAATGGAGGATTTAATGTTTCTAAGAAATCACAACCTTTTTCAACGGATTCAGCAGTAAAACTATCATAAGCAGCTGTTGGAATGTTGTGTTTAACTAAAAACTTTTTTGCAAATTCTTTACTTCCTTCTAACTGAGCTCCAACTTTTGAAGGCCCAATCACAGGAATATTTTGCAACAATTCATCTTGTTTGAAGAAATCATAAATTCCTTTTACCAAAGGGTCTTCAGGCCCCACAACTACCATATCAACGTTTTCTTCAACCACTACTTTTTTTACAGCATCAAAATCGGTTGGATTTATTTCTAAATTAATTGCAATTGTTGCAGTTCCGGCATTACCGGGTGCAACAAATAATTTTGAACATCGATTGCTTTGCACGATTTTCCAAGCTAAAGCATGTTCTCTACCTCCTGATCCGAGTAGTAAAATTGTCATGATAAAAAGTTGTGTGTTTGAGGTGCAAAAATAAGGTGTTTTGTATGGAATGAAAAGGTAATCCGATAAAAAAATAATCGTTTTAGCAATCTCTGTTTTGGTTTTAGTATTTTTGGAGTCACTCAACGTTGATTTAACTCATGTCCAAAATTTTTAATTCTGTTTTTGTAAACTATTTAACTTCTGTTGGAGATTATTTCTTTGGAAATCATTTTATGAATTCTATTAAAGAATGGAATCGTTATGATTTATTATCCGAACAAGAATTAGAAGATATCCAACAAAAGCGTCTTAAAAAAATGTTGCAACATGCTATTGAAACCGTTCCGTATTATCAAAAAATTAAATTACCTGACACAGCCGGAAACTCACTAACTGATTTTCCGGTTTTGACAAAAGAGATGTTGCGATTTGAAAAAGAAAATTTAGTGTCCAATCGCTACAACACTGCAACTTTAAAAAAGAATTTCAGCAGCGGAAGTAGTGGAATTCAATCCTATAGTTATACCACAAAAGGATTTAGTTATTATAACCAAGGTCTTCAAAATCATTGGTATTTATGGTCTGGTTTTAAAATTGGAGATGGTGTTGTTCAATTTGGAATTTCTCCGAATCGTGCGTTTCCCAAAAACATTAAAGACGTTTTGTTTAACGTACATTATGTCAATAGTTTTTCAATCTCTGAACCTGAAATGATTGAATTGGCTGAACTTATAAGAAAGAAAAACATAAAATATATCATTGGCTATCCTTCGGCAATTAACGAATTTACTAAAGTTGTACTCAAGCATGGTTTTTCCCTTTCGCTTAATGCGATAATTACCTTAGGAGACAAACTGTTTGCTCATTTCAAGAAAAATTTTGAATTGGCTTTTTCAAATCCGAAGATCATTGACACTTATGGTTGTGCAGAAGGATTATTAATGGCTTGTTCAAACGATACGGCATATTACAACATCATGAGTCCGAATGTTTTCATAGAAATTGTTGATGATGCCAATAAACCGGTGCCTGATGGTGAGCTTGGACATGTTTTGGTAACTTCATTAACAAATTTTGCCCAACCGATGATTCGATATAAGCTGGGTGATTTGGCCATTAAGCTTCCAAAAGAAAAATATCCTGAAAAACGATTGTTTAACTATCCTTTATTAGAAAAAATTGTGGGAAGGGAAACTGATGTGGTTATCACACCAAATCAAAAAAAACTAATTGTTCACAGTTTTACGGGAATTGTGGAATATTATCCTGAAATTAAGCAATATAAAATAATTCAAGAAGTTCCTGAATCTATTATTTTTGAATATATAACCGATTCAAATTTTGATTTTTCAGAAAAAACCCTTCAGGAAATTAAATCTAAAATTGATGTATTAACAGATAATTCAATATCGGTAGAATTCAAAGCTGTGGATTATATTGCTTCAACACCATCAGGAAAACCTCAAATTATTGAATCAAAAATAAAATAATTTTAATTTCTGTATTTCAAAAATCCTCTCACCATCCAATGCAACATAAAATAAGCCGACTGAACGATTGATAGTTTTTCAACTTCTCTGTAAAATTGCCATTGGTATTTAATTAAATCCGATTTTTTTCGGGAAAGTGAATTTTTCCGAATTCTGTAAATGGCTTTTGGTTCTTGAATTCCATATGCAAAAGGAATTTCTTTTAAATATTGCAACCAAAGGCCCATATCTTGTCGTTTATGAATAATTGGCATGAATTTCTTACCCAACACCTCAACATCTAAAAAAGCGGTTAAGCAACTGATGGAATTAGTTTTAAGAATATCTGTATACGATACTTTTTGAGGCACAATAAAATCACTATACACAAAATTCAATTCTTCGTCAGAGCGTCTGTAAGAAGAAAAAACAAACGGAACAGAGGTTTGTTGAATTGTTTCAATACTGTTTTGAATGAAATCCGAAAACCAAATATCATCGGCATCCAAAAACGTTAGGTATTTCCCTTTTGCAAATTCAATTCCTTTATTCCTTGTTATTGCCGGGCCAACGTTTTTATTTTGTTTGATTAAATGTATTCTGGTTTCTGATTTTTGAAACTCTTCTACAATAGAAATTGTATGATCTGTTGAACCATCGTCTATAATAATCATTTCCCAATTTTGATGGGTTTGATTTTGAACGGATAGAATGGTTTCTGAAATGTATTTTGCAGAATTATATGTAGGCGTAATTATGGATACTAGATTTGCCATAATTAATAGGCCTTTTCTTCACCTTTAAAAATATTAATTACCGTTTGAACAATAATTTTAACATCCATTGCAAAGGACCAATTTTCAATATAAAAAACATCAAATTTAATTCGGTTAATCATATCTTCCTCTGTTTCTATTTCACCTCGATAACCTCTTACTTGAGCTAAGCCTGTAATTCCGGGTTTTACATAATGACGAACCATATATTTTTTAATACGGTTCCCATAGGTTTTATTTTGAGACCAAAGGTGAGGTCTTGGACCAACTACTGACATGTCGCCAAAAAGAACATTAAAAAATTGAGGCAACTCATCTAAGCTGGTTTTTCTCATAAATCGTCCAATTTTAGTTACTCTTGGATCGTTTTTGGAGGCTTCTTTTTCAGTAGTTTTATTGATTTGCATCGATCTAAATTTATAACAATAAAACTCTTCCTCATCTAAACCAGGTCTTCCTTGTTTGAAAAAAACCGGACCTTTTGATTCAAATTTGATTAATATTGCGAGTATTGGTGCCAACCATGATAAGATAAAGATTATTACAAATAATGAAAATAAAATATCAAATATTCTTTTAAATGTTTTGGTTACCGGCTCATGAAGCATTGTTCGTTGAAGGGACAAAACCGGAAACATTTCATAATAATCAACTTTTAAATTTTTAGAAAAAATTTGTTTTGTGTCCGGAATAAACTTTATAACCTTATAATTTTCATCAGCAAACTCAATTAAATCTTTGAGTTGTTCATTACTTATCTCATTTAATGAGCAGTATATTTCATCAACTTTTTGTTCAATGGCAAAATTTTGAATATCTGCCACTTTACCTATTATTTCATTATTTGATTTTTTATCTGAAAAAAAACCCAAAAAACGATAGCCAAAATCATTTCGGTTTTCAAATAGCGATTTTAAATTTTTTGCCTCAGTAGTATATCCAATAATAATTGCGTTTCTGAAATTACTTCCTGTTACAATTCTATATTTTTTGAGATAATAAAATAATAAATACTTTATCAATACAATGACAAAAAAACTTGTTGTAGTAAAAAATGCAGTTGCTTTTCC
>NZ_DIVJ01000028.1 GCF_002428305.1 Flavobacterium sp. UBA6135
CTATTGCCATTGTAATACTGTTCTTTTTGCTCCGTAAACTTTAAGCATTTATCTAATAATTCATCAGTCGTAAGGTCGTGTTTGACTTCTTTTTGTGGTTCTGTTTTTAATGGTTTAATTTCTTCCTTTACTTCAAAAATTACTGCATTTTCATTTAAAAATAAATCTGTATCACAAGAAACAAAACACAATCGGGTAATGTCTTTACATTTTGCATCAAAATTATAACCTGATAACTCTTTATAAAAATTTGCGATTTGATTGTAAACTGTTGTGTGTTGTTCTGCATTTGAATTGACTTTAATGAATACTTTTAAACCTTCGTTACTTGGACTTATAAATGATGCAAACGTGTATCTACAGCCATTTACAAGCGTTACAAGATTGTTTATTTCGGTTAATGGTATATCATCAAAATCTAAACATACCACTTGTGAATAGGTTACTATATTCCCTTTTGTTCTGCTTTCTCCAAATGTTCCAGAAGTTGTAAAACCTAACAAATTACTTTTGATTTCTTCGGCTGTTTTTTCATCTCCTTTATGCAAAGCATATCGGATAGAATTAATTTCACTTTGATATTTATCGGATTTGATTTCTTGTAATATTTCCAAAAGATTTCTTTCTCCTAAGTTGTGTTTGAACTCTTGAAAAACACTAACCATCAGTTTGTTGTTTGCTGTCTGTTCCATTGTTACTTAGAATTATAGTTATCATTTAGTAATTTTTGAATGTCTGAAAGTCTGTAATAGATTTTATTACCTACTTGAGAAAACTCGATAATTTTCTTGTTTCTCCATTCCTGTGCTGTTCTTTTACTAATATTCATTAGTTTCATAAATTCACCGTTATCAAAAAAAACATCTTCGGGATCTAATTTGCCACCTATTTTCATTTGTGCAACTAATAAGGCAACACTTTCGTCTAACCTTTTTAATACTTTTTCGGCATCGTCATAAAAATTATTCATAGCTTACTTTTTTAATAGGGTTAAACATTCCATTATTTCAGACTTTTTGTAGTAACGTCTTGCACCTATGCCATAGGCTTTGACTTTACCATTGTTTGTCCATGCCCAAAGTGTGCTGCTATCAATTTTTAGAAATTGACAGGTTTCTTCTCTGGTCATTAATTCTTCTGAATTGTCTTTTGTTTGAATTTCCTTTTGAAGTTCAAGAATTCCGTTTCTAACGGATGTACCTATTAGCTGTTGAAGCTGCTCAACAGTTAGGGTTTGGAGTAAAATTGCATTGTTTTGCATATCGAATAATATTTAAAATTATTCGACAAACATTCAAAGTGTATGTGGTGGTTAAAAGTGTAAGAGAAAGTGTTTTAGGTGTATTTGGTGTTCGCTTTATTTGTCAGGGTTTGTAGTGAATAATTTATAGAATTTTGATTTGTTAAAATTATCATTTTCTATTATTTCCTTTTCAAATAGGTTTATGTTTTCTTGAGCAAAACGGAAATACTCAATATCCAAATTATCCTGTTTATTGTTTTTATAAACTTCCTTTAATGCCCAGCCAACTTTCTTTTTATTAACTCTTTTAAAAATTATTTTTTTATCGAGTTTTGGAAATTTTGAGGTTGTGAAGTATAAATATAAAGCATCTACTAAGATACCATAGTTGGCAGTATCTATAAATTCTGTCACTGTTTCTAAATAATCTTCGATTGAAGATTTTAAATAATCATTTTCAATAGGTAAGCTGTTGTTGCTTTCAGTTTTATCTTGTGTTTCTTCGTCAATAGATGAATTGTGCTTTCTCTCTATTCCATTTAAATGATTATAAACATATTTTAAATTTGAAATATTTTCAAAATTTTCAATTGGATTTGCAAAAAAGCCATCATAATAATCAATCATCATATTATTTAGATAAACTAATCTTACAGTGTTTTCTTTCTTTTCTTTAAATAATCCAGATACATTGTAAACAGTTTTAATAGAACCAAAATCTTTTACAAAAACACTGAAATTTTCTAAATCACCTTCATAAGCATAGACGTACTCTAAGTTGTTTTCAAGTATTTCTAAAGCTTTTTTTATATCGTCGTCCTTTACCTTAAACATAAATTCATTAAAAATAAATTGACAACAAGAGTTGAACTCTTTTAGAAATAAATCGTATGTTTTTTTGTTTGTATTATCGTTTATATAATTTATAACATTAATAATAGTAATGTTTTTATATAAAATATCATTCAATAATTTTCTAACTTCTGGAGTTTTCGCTGTAGATATAAGGTTGTTATATTTTTTAGAATTGATATTGGAAACCAACTCTTTTCGTTCTTTAAGAAAATCAATGATTTTTTTAAATGTAACTTGGTATTTTAATGCAAGTTCTAAATCCCACCCGTCATTCTCTTTTTTAAAGGTTACTAAGCTATCATATATTTTAGAAATAATAAATCGACAATTACCAAAGTTAATTGCATATTTATACTCACCTTTAAATGTGTAAAGTGTTAATGTTGCGTTTTCTAAACACAAATCATAAAGGTCTAATTCGTTTTCAATAAAATTAATTTCATCAAAATCTTCATGTTTTGACAAGAAAGAATTAAGTAAGGTGTTGTATTTACTACGATATTCCTTTGATGAAAAAAAAATATCTCTGCTATTATAATCAGACATTTAAAAACTTTAAAAATAAAAAATGTGAAAGTATGAAAAACCTTTAAAAATTAAAAGTAATTTGTTAACTCCATAGCAATATCCTTGTTGCTCTTACCAATATAAGTTAAAAACATTGCTTCTGTTGTATGCCCAGTTACATAGATTAGATATGTTGTTGGTATTTTACCGTAAAAATTAGTAGCAAAAGAACGTCTACCAATATGAGAAGATACTAATTCATATTTTTTATATGTATCTGTTTTTTTTCTGTAAATACCGCTATCAGTTGCAGTTTCTACTTTTTTACTACCAATAATTTTGTTGTTAATTTCAGCTACTTCACAAACCTTTTTTATATAATCATTATACTTTTGGTCTGAAATGGCATAAGGAAAATCACCGTTTCTTTTTTCTAAAATTTCTAATACTTTTTTATGTATTGGAATGGTCATTATTTTATTTGTTTTTTGCTGTGTAAACTCTAATAAGTGTTTTCCGTTTTCAACTCTAATCATTTCTTTGGTAAATCTTAAAAAATCAGATACTCTTTGTCCTGTGTAACAACTAATAATTAACCAGTCTTTTGCATTTTCAAGACTTTCAGATAATTTACCTTTTTTAATATTATCTATTTTTTCTAACTCCTCAAAGCTTAAATATATTTTTTCAACCTTTGCCCTATCTAATCTTAAATCATCCAATTGTGGATGTGTTTCTATCCCTAAAAGGCGTGCATGTTTGCAAAATGTTTTAATAAAAACTAATTCTCTTTGCATTGTGTTTTGTGCATATCCTTCAGCTTTGTAATATTCAACAAATTCCTTTTTAAAGTTTTCGTTAATTTCACTTATGAGAATAGGCTTTTTTCTTTTCAACTGAAACCTCTCCATTTTATGTTTTATAACATTAAACTTTTTACGTGAAGTTTCTTTTATTTCGTGTTTACGATAATCAATATAAAAATCAATATACTCAACTAAGGTTGTTGGTAATTTTTGTTCTTCAATTACTTCAATAGCAGGATTTAAAAAATCCTTTAGCCATTGTGTATTAATTAATAAGTTATTATTTGTTTTGTTGTAGTATTTGAGCAAATTGCTTTTTAAGGCTACAAGCTCAGAATTAAGATTGGCATAATGTATGTCTTTTAGATCTTTTGGTTCTTGTTTTGTAGAGCTCCAATCAGACGGATTGATACTATAATTGGTTTTAGCCATTACATCAACATTTCTACCATCAGAAAGTCTAATATAAATTGGTGCAGGGTTGTTTTTTGATTTCAAAAGTACTTTAATTCGTGCCATAATTGATTTCTTAATTGCTTTATCAAATATACGAATTTCCCAACATCTTCCCAACATCTTCCCAACAATTATTCAAACACATCAAACTTAATTCAAACACATACAATATTAATACACTTGTAAAGCATTGAATTTGTTGAGTTTTTAATAAAAATAGTTATTTTTTATGGTTTGTTAATTTTATAAGTTTTGACAATAGTGTTCTCTCCGACTCCACAAAAAACCCTGTAAAGTATTTATTTTACAGGGTTTTTTATTTAACGTTGTTCTTAATTCCTTCTCTTTACCCAATGACCCGGAAATGGTGTACAGCCCACCCAATCAGGAAAACTCAAACGACTGTTTTCAGGTGAATTTTTTAACTGCCTAGTCTGTAGCGAGTTTTCTTTAGTTTTTGTTATAAAATTTTTTAGGCTCTTGCGTATTTCCGTTAGGGTTTACTGTATTTCTGTTAGGGTTTACCGTATTTACGTTAGGGTTTGACGTATTTCCGTTAGGGTTTGGTTTATTTTCGTTAGGGTTTGCCGTATTTACGTTAGGGTTTCGCGTATTTCTGTTAGGGTTCGACGTATTTACGTTAGGGTTTGCCGTATTTACGTTAGGCTCTGGCGTATTTCTGTTAGGGTTTGACGTATTTACGTTAGGGTTTGACGTATTTCTGTTAGGGTTTGGCGTGTTTATGTTAGGCTCTTGCGTGTATTTGACAATGACTGGCGTGTATTTGATAATGACGGACGTGTTTATGGAAATGACTGCCCTGTAATTGACAATGACCGCTGTGTATCTGACAATGAATGGCTTGTAAATGGAAATGACTGACGTGTATCTGATAATGACTGATGTGTTTATGGGTAATGTTTAATTAACTGTGTAAAGTTTCTTTTTTTTTAGATTCTTTAGTTTTTTGGTTTTTTTGATTTTTTGGTTATTAGATTATTTGTTAATAAATGGATAAGAAAATTCTTGTGTTGATTTGAGAAGTCTTAAAGTAGTTTATATATTTACTGTTTATAGCCAAATTTAGAATGACAGCAAACCAAGACATAAGAGACATTTTTTCAATCCTACACGACGGGAGAATTACAGCGTGGTCTGGTGATAAATACTCGCTGACTTTGACGGTTGACTGTGAGTATTTAGCAGAACGAATTGATAAGTCTTTCGATAAGTTCTTTGTTGAGCTAACTGAGCTTGACGAATTGTTTTTATTGACCTGGCCAAATCCATTTGATTTACCTGTGCAGACATTATCAGAACTAAACGATATATTTAAAGCAGAACTTGAAATACTCTCGGCTGACATCAAAGACGGAAAAGTAATAATTGCTTGCAATCAACATGACACAGACTTTGACTATTGCGGGGGCAACTTGATAATTAGCTGTAAGACAATAAAAGTGTTTGACCAAAATAGAAGCGAATTAACAATTGAGGAGTTTGACACAATATGTAAAAGCTATTGGAACGACATTAATAGGCAACAAGAGAAATTAATTAATGACAGAAAAAAATAAAATCTGTCTATATATGAGTAGACTGACCCCCTACTTTAAGTGTTCTAAATTAGCACTGAGTTCTGCGAATGTCTTTGACTAATGCGTTTTTGAAGTTGAATTCTTAAAAAAGTTAACTTTTTGTAAGAAGTAATTACTTTTTTCTTATCTTAGTATTTCCAAAAACGAGTTTACCGTGTGGCAGACGAATTCCTTATTTATTTTTTGTGTTTTACTGAAATCCGTAAAAAGGTTTGGTGGTGATGGATTAGGTTTGTACATAAAAATTTATAAAAGATAGATATTAAATAAAAACAATAAACTTTTGGTTATCCATACCATCAGGCTGAATAAACAAATGTTTTTATCGGCTAGCAATTAGTTGGCAGAAATTTTTGAGAAACGCAGTGAATATAATCCTAGAGACATAATAATATGAATGATTTTTTTGAAATATTTTGTGATCCTAAAAAAGAAATATTTTGGACTGCAAGTGGTACAATTTTAGCAATATCTATAGCTTTAGGAAGTTTATTTACTTTTATTTATAATTCTATAATTAAAAACAAGGTAAGTGAAAGAACAAAAATCATTATAGATGGACAAATTGAAATCTTCACAAATTGGGTTAAAGTTAGAAGCAAATCACAACAAATAGATGAAAAGAATATAGAAGAATGGTTATCAGATTTAGGTGGTGTTGTAAACCTTGGAAGAAATTATGTTATTTATAGAAAATTTATAGAAAAATTAAACGAAAAGGAGAATAAAAATATTCAGCTTATGAACGAAGATAAATTTAATAATTTAATAAAGGATTTTGACAACGCACCTAAATGGTCAAGAATTGAATGGTAATCAAAACTTCTGCTAATCGAGTAGACTGCCCTGCCAGAAACTGACAGGGAGAGCCTCTCACACCACCGAGCGTACGGGTCACGTACTCGGCGGTTCGCAAAGAGATGGGTTGAGTTGAATGTAAATTTCCGTTAAGGATTCGTATCCTTTCATTTTCAAGCGTTTTAGCGTGATGGTTGTTCCTAAAATGGGACTTTGAGCAATCGCCCAACCACCTTTTCGAGTTCGACTCCATGCATAGGCGTGGTCTTGGTCAACCCCCAATCGAATCAGGTTTTTCCTTTTCCTTTCAGGTTTCTTCCAGTCGTGCCAAATACAGTAGCGGATGCGATTCCGTAGCCAACCATCTATATCTCGTAATTTTCCCATGATATTGGTTCCTCGAAAATAGTTTAATCATCCTCGTTGGATTTCCTTTATCTTGGTTATACGTTCTTCTGGTTTGGCTGGAGTGGTTTTTCGGGTAATACTTTTGAGTCGCATCTTTAGGTTTTTCCATGCCTTTTCTGCTACTACAAGTTGGTATTGATTCTTGCTTCCTTTATTGTAAACGGGCACAAATCCAAAGCCAAGTAACGTAAAGTTAGAGGGTTTTCTAATCCCACTCTTTTCCTTGTTGATGGTTAGTTTGAGCTTGTTCTTGAGGAACTTTTCAATCACTACGTTCGTAGCTTTCGCTTGATTATGGCTCTTGCAGTAGATACTAAAATCATCAGCGTAACGAACGAATTTATGTCCTCTTCGGGTCATTTCTTTATCCAATTGATGGAGTAAGATGTTTGACAATATTGGACTTAAAGGAGAACCTTGCGGAACGCCTTTTCTACGTTTTCGTAGCTTTCCGTTGATTTTAGTCGGTGCTCGAAGCCATTTGCGAATGAGTTGCATCGTGGTTTTGCATTTCACTTTTTGAAACACCAGATTCAATACTAAACAATGGTCAACTTCATCAAAGAAGTTTTTCAGGTCAATATCCACAATGTGGTTCAGTCCTGAATGAATGTAGTCCCGTGCTTGTCCAACGGCTTGTCGGGCATTTTTGTTGGGTCTAAATCCAAAACTGCTGGGTTTGAATTCGGGTTCAAATAAAGGTGCGATGCTTTGTGAAACCGCTTGTTGCAATACTCGTTCGCTTGTTGTGGGAACTCCCAATAATCGGGTTTTTCCGTTTCCTTTTGGAATCTCGATTCCTAAAATGGGTTGAATTTGATAGTTTCCTTGTTTTACTTCCTCAATAAGTTGTAGTTTCTTTTCCGTAAAAACCTTGCGGAGTTCACGCACAGAAACGCCATCAACACCCGCACTGCCTTTGTTGGCAATGACGTGTTCCAATGCTTTTTGGAGGTTGTAAGGATGTACTACTTTTTCAATCATTTTAGTTTTGTTTTAACCTGTTTTCGTTAAGTAGGGCTATCCGCCGTGGCGAATTCCGTTACTTATTGAAAAGCTCTTTACGTTCAGTCCTTCCTTGTTTGTGAGTCCTATGCGGTATCTATTCGCACCTCGTTGCTTTCAAGTACTATGACTTCTGCTGACTTCTCTTTCTAACCAACTCGTGGTTTAAGAGACCTCCCCCGGTAACCGCTTTTTCCTTCCTCCAATCCCTGCGTCATCTACAATTTAAAGTTTTGGTATTCTTTGGACGTTGCGTTGCTGTGGACGCTTATCCGCTTTAAATTGCCTCTTATGACGTTTCTGTTCGTCAGTACCGGATTTTGTAGTCCTGCTTCCTTCAGTGCATACCTCACGATAAACCACCTTGCAACTTACTAAACCTTCGAGACGTTACTCTCGCGGTTAAGGGACTCGCACCCTCTGGAAAAATAACACCCCGAAAATTAGTTTTTGTAGTCAAAATTTGTATTTTTGAACTATTTGAAAAGCTTTCGGGGTGTGTCCTGCGGATGCAGGGCACACACAGCTTGGCAAAATGGCGGGTTAAGTACTAAATTGAACATTCGGATTTATAAAAAACATTAGTGCTAAATTAAAAATAAGTGCTTCTAAATCCGCCACATCGCCAAGTCAAAACCGTTAAGCCATATCAAAGAAAACAGTCTGGTCTTGTTTTCAGACACTTGGGCTGATATACCCAGTTTACGATGGAGGATGTGAAAGCGAAAAGCCATCGAAAAAATAGAGTAGCCGAGCTTTAATAACAAAAGTTTAACTAAATAGCGAAGTGAGTGAAGAAACACTTTTTAACAATCGCTTAAAATTTAAATAAAGCGACATAAATTTTACTTAAGATGAAAAAATTTGGAAAGTACGTGACGTTTTTTATGTTATTTATGGCACTTACATTTAATGCATGTAGTGATGTTAGCAAAGACCTTAGTGAGGAAGCAGAAATTTCTTTGCTTAAAAACGCTGTAGAACATTTGAATACATCTGAAAATCGACAAGCTATATTGGAAATCTTGCAAAATAGCGAAGAGGCTTATCACCCAGACTACGATTTAGATACAGTTGATTTAAATGAGCAAATATCAAATTATGAGCGATGCTCTGAATGTCCTAATGAAATAAAGCAATTTATGTTACCTCTACTTCAAGATATGGCTAATATAGAAGATGATAATCTATTGCAACTTATTTACGAATATCAGGAGATATTAGTAAATTACGATAGCGATTATGTGAATAAGCAAAATCTGGAATTTTTGTTATATTCTTTTGAGCAAGGTGCAATTTTTAAGCTAGGGAACTCATCATTACAACAAAGGGTTTCTAGAAATAGAGTAGCCACAGGATTAGCTTGGGGATTTCTTTCTGGTTGTGCGTATGGAGCATATGTTGGTGGTACAGCCGGCACATTTACAGTTCCAGTGATAGGTACAGTAACTGGTGCTGTTGCTGGTTGTATAGCTGGTGGTGCTTTTTCCGGAGTTATAGGTGCAGCTGGGGGAGCGTTTTGGTCAATATTTGATTAAAGATGAGAGCAGTTTCGTTTTTGGCCATCGTTGTTTTAAGTTTAACCTTTTATTCTGTCATGGAGTATGATAATCCCCAATTTTTCGATTATACTCAGACCTCTTTTTATTTGAAAATCCTAGCCGCACTTGTTATCTCGGCGATAATAGTGCTAGGTATAAATAAATTAATTAAGGGAAGGTTTATAATATGACATGGCATGGTGTAAACGCAATAACGGTTCAGGTGCAAACTAGAACCGTTATTGTTTTTATTTAATTATCTTTCTACCCGAAAAGTCGTGGTTCAAAGACCAGTACTGCGTTTATACTTTACCTTTATGCCCATTTTTAGGACAGCACAAACAGCTCACAATAGACAATGAAATTTAAGAACTATAAATCAGCCATTCACAACTTTGCGGATTCATTCCAGAGTGTTGACTATTCCAAAAGTGGAAAATTGGCTATTAATGTTTTAATTCATCTGAACAACCTTAAATTAAAACCGACAGCAACATTTGACTTTATTAATAAGACAATTCAACCTGAAGAAGCAATTACAAAAGACATTGAAAAGTTATTAAACGATTATCTTGACTGGTTGCCTGAGCATTTTAAAAATCATAATTGCGACCTTGAGAAACTCGAAAAATTAACTGTTGTCATTTCAGCAGACTTTGTAAAAGCGTTTTATCCTCAAGGAATGATTAAAGCGAAGCAAATAGGTTTGCAGACAAAAACTAATTGGAAAGCAGCCAACAGAGACGAAGAAATAATTGAAATCAGTTTGAGTGAAATAGTTGACGACTATTATCTAAAAACGGGAATACCTGAAATGTAGTTTGAAATGAAAGATTACAAATTGAACAGTTACTAGACCCTGCTCCACAAAATATTCAAACAAAATATAATCAAAGAACCCTCCCACCACTCTACTTTCTCAACACATAACACATTTTTATGGAAATGACTATTTCTTAGAGGTTTTGTTCGGGTTTTGTTTGGGATTTGTTCGAACCGTCTTCGGAAAAAGGGAGGGTTTTCCGAACAATTACCGAACAACTACCGAACAAATGTGGACGAAAACCCCAAAAAACAGTAGTTGATTTCATTCACCATACCTTTACCAAAAGCCTTGTAAAATAGTGATTTTAAGGGGTTTTATATTTAACTGTGGTAGTAAATGCTTCTCTTTAGCCTAAATAAATCTTAACACCTCTTGTCCTTCTTTGAATTTTAGTAATTTTGACAAAAATTTAGATTTGAAAAAGCTACTTTTATTACTTCTAATTCTCTCCGGATTTCAAAATGCTATTGCTCAACAAGCAAAAAAAATCATTGTCGAATACTCAGAGTTTTTTAATGTTGATCAGGATGAAGTTCCTGATGCCGTATTATTATATGGTAATGTTAGAGTATCTCATGATGGTGTTTTGATGTATTGCAATAAAGCCTATTGGTTTCAAAAAGAAAACTACATCAAAGCCTTTGGTGATGTTCGAATGATACAAGGAGATACAATTACGCTGACCAGCACTTATGCGGAATACAATGGTGAAAACAAACAAGCCTATGCATCCGGAAATGTGATTATGACCTCCCCTAGCTCTACACTAAAATCGGAAGTCGTTAATTTTGATCGAAATTCGCAACAAGCTTTTTACAGAACCGGCGGAACCATCAACGACAAAGAAAATGTGTTGGTCAGCCAAGCAGGAACTTATATCGTGGAACGAAAAATGTACCAGTTTCGAAATGCAGTGACTATCACCAATCCAAAATATGTCATCAAAACCAACCATTTGGATTATTATGAAAATGTGGGTCACGCTTATCTCTTTGGTCCTTCCACAATTACAAGTGAAGAGAACTTCATTTATACAGAAAAAGGATTTTATGACACCAAGAAGAATTTTTCGCATTTTGTAAAAAATTCATACATCAAATACAACAATCGTTTGATTGAAGGTGACAGTCTCTACTATGACCGCAACAGAGAATTTGCCTCTGCAACCCGAAATGTAAAAGTGACAGATTCTATTAACAAAAGTGTGGTAAAAGGGCATTATGGCGAAGTATATCGCCTTAAAGATTCGCTAATGATGACCCATCGGGCAGTAGCGATGACCTTGGTTGAAAACGACACCTTATACATACACGGAAAAAAATTAATAGTTACCGGAAAACCGGAAGATCGTGTGGTACGAGCATTTTCTAATGTTCGATTTTATAAAACAGACATGAGTGGAAAATGTGATTCGTTGCATTCCTCTGAAAAAGTGGGTATTACCAAATTGATTGGACGTCCTGTAATGTGGAATTATGACAACCAAATGACCGGTGATGTGATGCACCTCATTTCAAATAAAGAAACAGAAAAGTTGGATTCATTAAAAGTATTGAACAATACCTTCATTGCTTCAAAAGACACCATAGGAACAGGATACAATCAAGTGAAAGGCCAAAATCTCTACGGAAAATTTCGCGATAATAAATTATATGAAGTAGATGTAGTCAAAAACACCGAAGTGATTTATTATATGCGAAACGACGAACAGGAGTTGATTGGAATCAATAAAAGTGCCTGTAGTAGTATCAATATGATTTTAGACGGCAATCAAATTGAAACCATCACTTTTTTCACGCAAGTAGATGGCGATATTTATCCCGAAACTGAACTTCCCGAAAATGCCAGAAAACTGAGAGGTTTTATTTGGCGGGGCGATGAACGAATAAAATCAAAAGACGATATTTTTCCCGAAGAAGAAAATAGTTACGATCTTAAAATGAAGAAACAAGTGGAAGAAGAAAATAAGAAGGAAGACAAACCATTAGAAGTTAGAAAAGAAACTTTAGAAGTTGAAGAGAAAAAGAAAAACAGTTAAAAGTACTTTGTTTTTTTGATAAACCCTTTTATCCATCACCTTCCAGAAATCACACACAATGAAACAAGATTTCCTTACGTACCAAGCTCAAACCTCACCTTACCCCCTTGCAATGGAAGTTTCTCATGCAAAGGGTTCTTATATTTTTGATACTAACGGAAAAAAATATTTAGATTTTGTAGCCGGAGTTTCCGCTTGTAGTTTAGGTCATCAACATCCCAGAGTGAACCAAGCCATTAAAGACCAACTGGATAAGTATTCACATGTGATGGTTTATGGTGAATACGCTCAAGATCCTGCGGTTGCTTTTTGCCGTCTTTTGGCTGAATTAATGCCGGAACCTTTAAACAAAACCTACTTAGTGAATTCAGGTACTGAAGCTACTGAAGGTGCTTTGAAATTGGCTAGAAGAGTAACCGGAAGAAGTCAGTTTATATCGTGTCACAACGCCTATCATGGAAACACAATGGGTTCCATGAGCGTGATGGGATTTGAAGAACGAAAACAAGTGTTTCGCCCTTTACTACCCGATGTTGATTTTATCACATTCAACAACGAAGAAGATATTACAAAAATTACAACCCGAACAGCCGGAGTCATTCTAGAAAGTATACAAGGCGGAGCCGGTTTCATTCAACCTGAAAACGGATTTTTAGCAAAAGTAAAAAAGCGTTGCGAAGAGGTTGGAGCACTTTTACTAGTAGATGAAATTCAGCCTGGCTTTGGAAGAACCGGTAAATTATTCGGCTTTGAAAACTATAATGTGGTTCCTGACGTAGTTATTATGGGGAAAGGAATGGGAGGCGGCATGCCGGTTGGGGCCTTCACAGCAAAGTCAGAACATATGGATTTGTTGAGTGACAATCCGAAACTAGGTCACATCACCACTTTTGGCGGACATCCTGTCATAGCGGCAGCCTGTTTGGCAACCCTACGTGAAATAACAGAAACCGACTTGATTTTACAGACTTTAGTCAAAGAAAAATTGTTTCGAGAACTTTTGGTACATCCTTTGATTAAAGAAGTTAGAGGAAAAGGATTAATGTTGGCGGCCATGGTAGAAACACCTGAAATTACAAATGAAGTAATTTTTAAATGTCAAGATAAAGGTTTGATTTTATTTTGGCTATTATTTGAAGGTAAAGCCATCCGAATTACACCACCACTTACCATTTCTGAAGAAGAAATTAAAGAAGGTTGTGCATTGATTATTGAAGCATTGGATGAAATTCATCTAAAAGGGTAATAGGTTAAAGGTAATGGGCTATAGGTAGTTGCCTTTACGAAAAATAGATAACCCATCACCAATTACCCATCACCAATTACCAAAAAATTGTTAATTAAATTGTTTACAACATATCCTTTTTTTCCAATTTTCAATTATATCCTTGACTAATTTTAGAAAAGGATAATTTTAAAAAATACTGAGTATGCATTTAAGTCACGAAGAAGACGATTACAACGTATCCTTATCCAAATTTGAATCAATGTTGAAGACCAATAAAGTCCTCTTTTTTGATTCCGAGGAATTTGAAGAAATCATTCTTCATTATCTGGATATGGGCAAGGCATCTCTGGCAAAAAAGGCCTTAAAATTAGCTCTCGAACAACATCCCAAATCTACCGGTTTAAAATTGGTACATATTGAAATGTTGATTTATGATGACAAGCTTGATATTGCAGAAAAAATGCTCAATGAATTGTATGCTATCGAGCCTCACAATGAAGAAATCTACATTCAAAAAGCTAACATTTTCTCGAAAAGAGACCAACATGAGTTAGCGATTAAAGAGCTAGAAAAAGCATTAGAATTTACTGAAGATTTTGCAGATGTTTACAATTTGATAGGAATGGAATACCTGTTTCTTGATAATTTAGAATTGGCAAAGAAGCATTTTATTTTGTGTCTTGAAGATGATTTTGAAGACCAATCAGCATTATATAATGTAGTGTATTGTTTTGAATTTTTAGACCAACACAAGGAAGCTATTGATTTTTTGAACAGTTATATCGACAAAAATCCCTACAGTGAAATTGCTTGGCACCAACAAGGTCGTTTGAGCTACATCATTAAAGATTATGAAAATGCTTTGCGTAGTTTTGATTATGCAACACTTATTGACGACTTCTTCATTGGAGCTCACATGGAAAAAGGCAAGTCTTTAGAAAAACTAAAACGCTATAAAGAAGCCATAGAAAGTTATGAGCATACCATTTCGCTTGAAGATCCCACGTCGTATGCGTTATTGCGGATTGGAAAATGTCATGAAAAATTGGGCAATAAAGTAGAAGCTATAAAATATTACAATAAAACCGTTCACGAAGATCCACTTTTGGATAAAGGTTGGATTGCTATAACTGACTTTTACATTCGCCAAAAAAATTATCAAAAAGCCTTATTTAATGTGAATAAAGCTTTAGCTATTGACAACGAAAATCAGTTGTATTGGAAACGATATGCTACCATCAATCGTCAAATGAATTTCTATGAAGAAGCTGAATTTGGCTATAGAAAAGCAGTAGAATATGGTGATTACCAATTAGACACTTGGTTGTTTTGGGTGGATATCATGCAGTTTTTAGGTGAACTTGACAATGCAATACAAACCTTATTACAAGCATCAGAATATTTTCCTGATTCCTATGAATTGGAATACCGTTTGGCCGGAACATATTACATGTTGAAAGACAACACCAAAGGCAAATTTCATTTAATTAATGGCTTGCGATTAAGTCCGAATAATGTGACCGTATTAGAAGAATTATTCCCTGTAGTTTGGAGCAGAAAAATAATCCAAAATGTCATAACAAAACATTTAAAAACTTAAGAACTATTTCTAAAATTTTTACAAATTTTTCCCTAATTTGCGTTCCGTTCTAACAACGGAACGCTTTTTTTTTATGAGAAAATTATTTCCCGATTATTTTTTAATAACCCTCAAAGGAATTGCAATGGGTGCTGCCGATGTAGTTCCGGGAGTTTCAGGAGGAACCATCGCTTTTATCTCCGGAATTTATCAAGAACTAATAGACACCATCAATAAAGTAGATTTTTCATTTTTTTCTTCTTGTAAAGAACATGGTTTTAAAATAGCTTGGCAACAAATTAACGGCAGCTTTTTAGTAGCATTGCTTACCGGAATTGCTTTGAGTGTTTTATCACTTTCAAAAATCATTACTCATTTATTGGCCACACAACCCATCTTGGTTTGGTCGTTTTTCTTCGGATTGGTAGTTGCAAGTATTTATTTTATAGGAAAACAAATCACTTCATTCAAGTTACCTATTATACTTAGTTTTGTAATTGGAACAATTGTTTCCTATTATATCACAATTGCCACACCGGTTTCAACACCTGAAAGTTATTTTTATTTGTTTCTTTCAGGATTTATTGCCATCATCGCCATGATTCTTCCGGGAGTTTCGGGTGCATTTATTCTATTATTGATGGGTTCTTATGCCGTTGTTATTGGAACAATCAATCAGTTTCGGGAAGCCATTATTACATTAAATTGGGTTGCTTTATGGCAAGTCATTCTGAAACTTGGAACTTTTGCACTAGGTGCACTTTTAGGATTAAAACTATTTTCAAAAGTTTTACATTGGATGTTTGACAACTACCGAAACTTAACTTTAGCCTTATTAACCGGTTTTATGTTGGGTTCATTAAACAAAGTTTGGCCTTGGAAAAAAGTTTTACAAATCCGAATAGATTCGCATGGAAATGAAGTTCCCTTTCTTGAAAGAAGTATTTTACCTCATTATTATGAAGGAGACAATTTACTTATCTCTGCAATACTATTGATGGTTATTGGATTTTTAACTATCTTTAGTATTGAAAAAATTGCCGTTAAATTTTCAAAATAATGCAAGTTCAAAGAAGTCTTTCCGATAAACTATTTTTGGTTCTGAAAGGAATAGCAATGGGTCTTGCCAATAAAATCCCAGGTGTTTCTGGAGGTGTAGTTGCTTTTGTTGCAGGTTTTTATGAAGAGTTTATTCACTCCTTCAAACGAATAAACAAAACTGCATTTAAGTTTTTAATTGCCGGAAGATTCAAAAGTTTATACCGCTATATCAACGGGACTTTTTTGTTTTTGTTAATTCTGGGTATGATCATTAGTTTTTTTAGTGTTTCAAAAATCCTTGATTTCCTTTTAGCCAGATACGAAATTCAAGTTTGGGCTTGTTTTTTTGGAATGATTATCGGTTCCATATATTACATCAATAAAGATTTTGAAGGAAACTGGAGTAAGAGTTCTAAAACCGCATTAATTATTGGTTCATTACTTGGTATCGGTATCAGTTTTTTTGATCCGGCAACTGAAAATTCAAATTTACTTTTTGTTTTTCTTTGTGGTATTATCAGTGTTTCCGGAATGACATTACCCGGACTTTCAGGATCATTCATTATGATGTTAATGGGTAATTATGTTCTATTACTGGTGGATTCCGTTAATTCACTTTATGATACAATTGCCGAATTAATTACGGGCGATTTTAGTTTTATACATAACCCTTCGAGAATACATCTTTTAAAAGTTTTATTTTTCTTTACATTAGGATCTTTAACCGGTTTGGTTACTTTTTCTAACCTTTTGAGCTATTTGATTAAACACTTCAAAAAAATAACTTACGCTTCAATTCTCGGGTTTATTATTGGTTCATTAGGGGTTGTTTGGCCTTGGAAACACAAAGTATTTTTAAAAGTTGGTGACAATTTTGTTTTGGACCGAAACGGCAATCAAATTGTGGCTACTTACAAACGTTATCTTCCTGAATTTACATCAGATACACTTTGGGCTGTTTTTTATATAATCATTGGCGTTTTAATTGTTTTAAGTTTAGAATGGTATGGAAATAGAACTAACAAAAAATAGAGTATTTGGCTTGATTGGAAAAAATATTTCTTACTCCTTTTCAAAAAAATATTTTACAGAAAAATTTGTAAAAGAAGGCTTTTCCAATTGTAGTTTTGAAAATTTTGATTTAGCTTCTATTGCTCAATTTCCAAAATTACTGCGTGACAATCCAAATATCAATGGTTTAAATGTTACCATTCCTTATAAAGAAAAGATTATTCCTTATTTGGATAAACTATCAAAAAAAGCTGCCAAAATAGGAGCAGTGAATTGTATCAAAATTACAAAATCAGGAAAAATAAAAGGCTACAACACTGATTATTATGGGTTTAAAAAAGCATTGAAGCCGCTTTTAAAGCCTCACCACCAAAAAGCGTTAATTCTTGGAACAGGAGGAGCTTCAAAAGCCGTGGCATTTGCCTTAGATGAACTCGGAATAGTATATACTTTTGTGTCGAGAAGTAAAAAAGACGCCTGCTTGGATTATAAATTTTTGAATGCCACAACGTTTGATAATTATCAAATCATCATAAATTGTACACCTTTAGGCACTTTCCCGAATACGGATGAATTTCCACCTATTCCTTATGACTATTTTACGCAAGATCATATTGCATTTGATTTAATTTATAATCCCGAAGAAACTGTTTTTTTAAAAAAAGCCAAAACCAAAGGAAGTACCATTAAAAACGGCTATGAAATGCTTGTATTACAAGCAGAAAAAGGCTGGAGAACTTGGAATAATTTATAATTTTTTTTCATTTTTCTATAGATTTCAATTATTTGCTTTGTTAAAATCAATTGTGTTTTTAACGTTATTTTACTTTTATATAACATGATTCCTTTGAATTTTGCTCCGCGTTTAGTATCTTTCGCATCTATTTTTATAAACCTTACACATTAGTAAAATGTTAGAAGAAAAGAATGATAACCTGACTCCAATTGAAAATGAGTCAGATGGAAACCAAGAAAACGTTGTCTCAAACGAAGTCAATGAAATTGTTGAGGAAGTAACTGAAGCTACCGGAAAAATTTCAGAAGAAGAAATTTCAACGGAAAACAATGCTTTGGAAGAAACTGACGAAGCAATTGATGAAGCAACAAGTACTTTAAATGATGAAGTTGCAACAGAAGTCCCTGTTGCTGCAAATGAACATCAAGCAGCATTGAATGCAATTGAAGAATCAAATGCTGAAGAAAGTGAAGACAATACGTTAAAAGACAGACATGCAATTCCAATGTTGGATTATGCTTCATTGTCTATGGATTCTTTGGTTGATGAATTGGAAAAATTGGCAGAGGTAGAAAAAGTAATGTCAGTTAAAGAACATGTTGAAGAAGTAAAGAAAGAATTTTTATCTAAATACAATCATTTCATTGAAGAAAAAAAGGATGAATTTCATGCTGAAAACCCTGAAAGTACTGAAGAATTTGAATACCATCTTCCATTAAAATCAAAATTTGATTCTATTTATAAAAGCATAAAATCAAGACAAAATACACACTTTAAGAGTTTGCAAAACGATTTAAAGGCAAATCTTGATCGTCGTTTGGCTATTGTTGAAGAAATCAAAAACTTAATTAATCCTCAGGAAAATATTAAAGATACTCTTAAACATTTCAATGAATTAAGAGATGAGTGGAAAAATATTGGTCCAATTCCGAGAGATAAATACAACCACGTTTGGAACAATTATCACTTTCATGTAGAAAATTTTTATGATTATTTACACTTAGATCGTGAAGCCAGAGATATTGATTTTAAACACAATTTAGAGCAAAAACAAAAAATTATTGCTCGTGTTGAAGAATTGGTTAATGAAACTGATGTAACCAAAGCTTTCAGAGAATTACAAGATTTACACCGTATTTGGAAAGAAGATATAGGCCCGGTTGATCGCGAACATCGTGAAGAAATTTGGAACAAATTCAGTGCTTTAACCAAAGAAATGCATGACAAACGCGAACAATTGTTTGCCGCTCAACGAGGTAAAGAAACTGAAAATCTTGAGGAAAAAAAGAAAATTATTGCCGCAATTGAGGCTCTTAGCACCGAAAATGTAACCAACCATTCACAATGGCAAGGACTTATAGATCAGGTAGAAAATTTGAGAAATGCTTTTTTCTCAGCAGGAAAAGTACCAAGTGATGTAAACGAAGATACTTGGGCATCTTTTAAAACAGCAGTTAGAAATTTTAATGCTCATAAAAACAATTTCTACAAAGAAATTAAAAAGGAGCAAAATGAAAATTTGACTTTAAAACAAGCTTTAGTTGACAAGGCAAATGCACTAAAAGATTCTGAAGATTTTGCAGCTACTACTCCAATTATGAAGCAAATTCAAGATGAATGGAAACAAGTAGGTCATGTACCGAGAAAATATTCTGATAAAATATGGAAAGAATTCAAAACGGCATGTAACCACTATTTTGACAGAATGAAGGCCCAACGTAACGATGAGAATTCTGAAGAAGTTGCGGCTTTTGATAAGAAAAAAGAATTTTTAGAAACATTAAAAACTTTTGAATTAGTTGGTGATCACAAAACTGATTTGGCTGCTATAAAAGCTCATATCGAACAATGGAAATCTTTTGGAAAAGTGCCTTTCAACCGTAGACATATCGAAGGTAAATTCAACAAGATTTTAGATGCGTTATTTGAAAAGCTTAGCCTAAGCAAAAAAGATACAGACATGATGCGTTTTTCAAACCGTCTTGAAAATTTAGCAGAAGGTGATGATAGTAGAAAAATTGAAAATGAAAAGATATTCATTATCAGAAAAATTGATGAAGTACAATCTGAAATTTTTCAGTTAGAAAACAATATTCAGTTTTTTACACATGCTAAAAAAGACAATCCTTTGGTAAAAGAAGTTTTCAAAAACATTGAAAAACATAAAGACGAATTAAAAACCTGGAAAGATAAATTAAAACAATTACGAAATCTTACTCAGGAATAACAATCCGCTTAAATCATTAAAAACCATGTTATTACAGCATGGTTTTTTTTATGATTAGTATAACATACCAATTCAAATTATTGAATACATTTGCACTGTGAAATATATTAAAAACAGTGTTCTATTTGCAATTGTAGTATTGCTCTTTGTTTTGGGAAATCAAACCCAAGCTGTAGCTAATGTTCTCAATGAAGAAGCATCAAAAGAATTTCACCAAACCGAAATCCAACAATCTGTTGGTACTTTACAATTACTCTCTGAAACTTTTTCTTTTCAATTTGTAAAAGAAAATAAAAATCAAGCACGCAGTTTATTCTTTTTTTATCCTGAAGGAACCATTGCTTTTTTCAAAAGTAACTTTCCAAACTTTCTTTCAAGACAAGACCACAACCGTTGTGAAAAAGTTTCAAAACTACTTTTCCCTTTTCATTTTTTCTGGTAAATCAGTATGTTTTAATTTGACCAATTTAGTTACTATATCCTTTACATAGTAACCCATCTCACTTTTATATACATAATAAAAATTTAAAAAAATGGAAACATCAACCACTTATATCGGATTGTTTTTAATCCTTTTAACAATTTTACCAATCATTCTTTTATTGCGTAGTCAACACATTAATAAAACAAAAATTGAAGCTATTTTAAAACAGCACAATCAAGGAAACTCAAAAGGATTCGACATCAGAGATCAAATAAATAATAAAATTGTTGCTTTTTCAAGTCAAAATAAAAAACTTGTTTTAATTGATTTAAATACAAAACCCGAGCAAATAACTTTTAAAGATTTAAATGAAATCAATCATTGTGAAATCATAAGAACATCGGAGCTTATTGAAAATGCAGCAACCAAAAAAGAACGAATAACTAAAGTGGAATTGATTTTAGAAAACACCAAAGAGAAATCAAAAACACCTTTTAAATTCTATGACTTTGATTATGAAAAACCCATTCAAATTAATTATTTCAGAGACAATCAATTAGCTGAAAAATGGATGGATATTATTAAAAAAGTGATCTAAATAATTAAAAAAGTGATTCTTAAAACGAGTCACTTTTTTTGTCATGATAATTATCATTTTTTAATTGATAGTCGCCATCTATCTTTGTTTTGTATTTTACTTCAAGGTAAAAAGTTAAGATGAAATGAATGCATTATTTCTTAACTTTTGCTATTTAAAATAAAAGAAATGTCTTTAATTCAAAAATATAATGTTCCTGGTCCCAGATACACTAGTTATCCAACAGTTCCTTATTGGAACGAGACAATGTTTTCGGTAGCAGAATGGAAAGAAACACTAGAAAAATCATTTTTAGAAAGTAATGCCTCTGAGGGAATTAGCTTATACATTCATTTGCCTTTTTGCGAAAGTTTGTGCACGTTTTGTGGTTGCAACAAACGCATCACTAAACGCCATGATGTGGAACATCCATACATTGAAGCTGTTTTAAAAGAATGGGAACTATATTGCGAACTATTACCCAAAAAACCAAGTATAAGGGAGATCCATTTAGGAGGCGGAACACCAACATTTTTTTCCCCCGAAAACTTAGAAAAATTGATTAATGGTTTGTTTGAAAATGCAGTAAAACACGACGATTATGAATTTAGCTTTGAGGGACATCCAAACAATACCACGCGAGCACATCTTCAAAAGTTGTATGATTTAGGTTTTCGCAGAGTGAGTTTTGGTGTACAGGATTATTCTGAGACGGTTCAAAAAGCTATTCATCGGATTCAATCGTTTCACAATGTTGCCAAAGTGACTTTTTGGGCACGAGAGATTGGTTATACTTCCATTGGTCATGATTTAATCTACGGCTTGCCCTTTCAAACTGTTCAAGATGTGATAGATACCATCGATAAAACCAATTCGTTGCAACCTGATAGGTTGGCTTTTTACAGTTATGCTCATGTTCCTTGGATTAAAGGAAATGGACAACGAGGTTTTAAAGACGAAGACATTCCAAAAGATGAAGAAAAACGCCAGTTGTATGAAATGGGAAAAAAACGACTCTCAGAAAATGGCTATCACGAAATTGGTATGGATCATTTTGCTTTAACATCTGATAGTTTGTATCAATCGTTTAAAAACGAAAAACTGCATCGCAATTTTATGGGATACACTTCTTCTAAAACACAAGTAATGATTGGGTTAGGTGTTTCTTCAATCAGTGATAGTTGGTATAGTTTTGCTCAAAATACAAAAACATTAGAAGACTATTATGATGCTTTAAATCTAAATCAATTGCCCGTTTTCAGAGGGCACATTTTAACTTCTGAAGATTTAATTATCAGAAAACATATTCTCAATTTAATGTGTCAATTTAAAACCTCTTGGACAGAATATGGTACTTACTTTTCTGAATTGCCTAGTGTTTTAGAACGATTACACGAAATGCAAAATGACGGTTTATTAGAGATAAATGACTCTTCAATTACTGTTACCGAATTAGGAAAAGCATTTGTTAGAAACATTTGCATGGCATTTGATTTAAGAATGACACGTAACAAACCGGAAACGGAATTGTTTTCTATGACGGTTTAATAAAATAGTCACTCTCTCCAAAATGTAACTTTTTTTGCAGTATTACGTAAAACTACTGATAAAAAAAATTTATGGGAAATTTTGGAAGTACTCAAGCAATGATAACTGTTTTGAAAAACAACAAAGCATTGCTTGGTAATAGAAAATCATTATTTCGCTCAAAAAAAGATTATATTTCTTCAAAAAAAACTTACAGTTCCATTTCGGGTGAATTTTTTGATTACAAAACTGCTTCACCTGAATTATTAGAAGAAATAAGGCAAAAGTTTATTAAAGAACGTAGAAAAGAGGCCATAAAAAATGGTTTACTACTCGCTTTTATTATTTCTGTTTGTATCTTTTTAACTTATATATTTTTCATTTCTGAGACTAATTCTTTAAATAAAAGTTCAAATGAAATAAAACCTAAAGAAACAAAACAATTTCGTTTAATCATCAAAGACGGAGATGAATGGATTGATGCAGGAAATTATGAAAATGCTATTATTCAATATACTAGAGCGGCAAAATTATTTCCAAACCAATTTGAGGTGGAATACAGAATTTGTTTAGGCTATAGTTATTTATGTCGATATGATCAAAAAGAATGTGAAAAGGGTAAAGAAATAGTATTGAAAACAATTGAAAAATATCCCAATGAAAATAAAATGAAAGAACTAGTACAATTCTTTAGCGATTAATTCACAAAATAGAAAAGCCCGAAAACTAATCGGGCTTTTTGCTTACTTACAAAATTCAAATTTCTTGTAATTCACTTTTAAAAGATTGGACTAATCTTTCTTGAATCTCATAAGGTACGCTTTCATAATGATCAAATGCCATTGCAATCTTAGCTCTACCTTGTGATAGCGAACGCAAGTCTGATGTAAACTCATGCATTTCAGCAATCGGAATCAAAGCTTTAATTTGTGTAAAATGTCCATTAGCATCTAAACCTTCAACTAGGGAGCGATGTGATTGAATAGCACTCATGATAGAACCGGTTATTTCTTCAGGTGCCGTAATCATTACTTTGTAAATTGGCTCTAATAATTTTGGACTGGCATTAATAAAATTTTCTTTAAACGCCATCATTCCCGCTATTTTAAATGATAAATCGTTGCTGTCAACTGCGTGCATTTTTCCATCATAAACGATAACCCGAACGTCTTGAACATGCGAACCGGTCAACGGCCCTTCATGCATTTTTTCCATAATTCCTTTCAAAATGGAAGGGTGAAAACGAGCATCAATAGCTCCTCCAACAATACAATTATAATACACTAATTTTCCACCCCAAGGTAAATCAATTTCTTCTTTCCCTCTGATAGAAAAACCGGTAGGTTCTGGAATTCCCTCATACCAAGGTTCAATCTTCATCGCAATTTCTCCAAACTGTCCTGCCCCACCCGATTGTTTTTTGTGGCGATATACGGTGTTGGCTTCTGTTTGAATTGTTTCTCGATAAGCTACTTTTGGTTTTTGAAAACGAACTGATAATTTGTGAGAATTCTCTAATTTCCATTTGACAACCGCCAAATGAAGTTCGCCTTGACAATGAATCAATGTTTGATGTAACTCAGCAGAAACCTCCACTTTAATACTCGGATCTTCTTCAACTAACTGATGCAAAGCGGAAGACAATTTTTCTTCTTCCCCTTTTTTTGTTCCTTCAACCGCAATAGTAAAAGTTGGATTGGGAAACTGAATCGGTTTAATTTCAACCGGAAATCCACGTTCGTGTAGCGTATTATTGGTATGTGTATTTTTGAGTTTTAGAGTAGCTCCAATATCGCCTGCAACTAATTCATCAACAGGAATTCGTTTATTGCCTTCCATTTCAAAAAGTTGCGATATTTTTTCAACCTGACCGGTATTTTCATTAGTCAATTCGTCGCCATTTTTGATTTTACCTGACAAAACTTTAAAGAAACTCAAATCACCAATGTGAGGTTCTGTAATCGTTTTATAAACAAACAACGCTGTTTTTTCTTTTTCAGAACAGTTGATTTCTTTACCATCCACAGTAACTTGTTTAGGCATTTCAAAAGCTGATGGACAAACGTTATCAATGAAGCCCATCAATCGACCTGCACCCATATTTAATTTTGCTGATATACAAAAAACAGGAAACAATTCATGATTAATCAACGACTGATGCAAACCTAATTTCATTTCATCTTCATCTAACTCCCCTTTTTCAAAATAGTGTTCCATCAAGTTTTCATCATTTCCGGCAATTGTTTCAATCAATTCTTTGTGTAAGCGATTTGCTTTTTCTTTTTCAGAATCAGGAATTGGTAATTTTTCCGGTTTACCGCCTTGGTTAGAATAACGATACATGACCATATTCAACACATCAATAACGGAATCAAAAGCAGCACCTTGGTTAACAGGATATTGCACCAGCACAATTTGATTTCCAAAATGTTCTTTGGCTTCAGCCACTGTTCTATCAAAATCTGATTTTTCATTATCCAATTGATTAACCGCAATAATTACAGGCAGTTTGTATTCATTGGTATACTGCCAAATAATATCGGTTCCTACCTCAACTCCCATTCTGGAATTTAAAACCATCAAACCACAATCGGCTACTCGCATAGCTGAAATTATTTCACCGGATAAGTCATCATAGCCTGGAGTGTCTAAAATATTGATTTTGAAACCTCTCCATTTTGAATTCATTAATTTTGAAAAAAGTGTCTTTCCCTTTTCATGTTCGATATCAGAATAATCGCCTATTGTATTTTGATCTTCAATGGTACCTCTTCGGTTGATAATTCCTGCTTCAAAGAGCATCGATTCAGCCAAAGTGGTTTTACCGCTTCCTGTATGTCCCAACAGTACTACATTTTTTACGTGATTGCTATCGAAATTTGCCATAATATTGATTTTTTAAAAGGTTATATCATTATCAAATTTCATTAAATATAACGAAAAAAAATATGATATAAATCATTTCAAAACAGATAATTAAACCTAGTAAACCAATTCTTATAACTATAAATTTATGAAATGAAAAAAAATATTTTTTTCAGAAATTAATTACTACAATCCGGATTGGCTTGTACAATCAAACTAGTAGTTTTTGGAGAAATAAATGGGATGTCTAATCCCATTCCACGAATGATAAATAGACTGCCAATAACGAAAACCATCACAGGTATTAGTTTTTGAATTCTATTTCGAATAGGAAGTGTAATAAAATTGGAAACCAAGACCACAGCACTCATCATGGGAATAGTGCCGATTCCAAAGAGAACCATATAGCTCACTCCCAACCATTCGTTTTGCATGGCAATGGCACCAAAAAGTGCAGCATAGACCATTCCGCAAGGTAAAAAACCGTTTAGCAAGCCCATAGTAAATAAAGCGTCAAATGATTTTCTTTTAAATTGATTTCCTAAATGACTTTTTACTTTTGAAATCAATTTGAACATGGGTTTAGAAAAATTGTATTGTGCCATTTTCTTTTCGGGAACTACAACTAATACAATCATCATAATACCAACAGCGATAGAAATTTGCTGTTGCAATCCGGCTAAGAATAACCCTTTTCCTAAGATGCCGAAAAACAACCCCAACATGCCGTATGCCGTTAACCTTCCCAAATGATAAAGAAATAGCTGAAACACCCTTTTGGTTGGATTATTGTGGTCAACAGGAAGCATCATGGCAATCGGGCCACACATGCCGATGCAATGAAAACTACTTAGTAAACCAAAAAGAAGGGCGGTGTATAGCATGTCTGTTCTCGATTGTCTTTTGTCCGATGTCTGTTGTCTGATAACTATCAACAGACAATAGAATCACTTTTAAAGAAAAATTGTTTTTTTAGTTAAATATTCCGTTCCTTGATATTTCCAATCAACAGAAATGTCCCAACGACCGCCTACCAAGTTACTTTTAGGTATGAGCAAATGTGAACCGGAAAGGGAAATCGGAATTTCAAAATCCAGCTTTTGGTTAGACGGTCGATAAAAGGACACTTTTCCTGTAATGTTTTGATAATTCAACGATTCGGGAAAATGTATTTTCAATCCTTCTTCAAAGGTTTCAACTGTTACTTTTTCTTTTAAATTGAGGTCATTTAATTCTTTCTCCATTTGTTTTTCAAAAACAAGTTCTTGTTTGTAATATTCCTCAACAACCAATTCATGATCATAGGTTGAGTCTGTCTGTACCTTGATTACAAAGTATAGAATGAATGAGATGAATAATACTATTGCAATTACGATTCCTGTTCCCCAATTGATTTTCATTTTTTTAAGTTTTTTAGTAGCTGAGTTACTGTGTTAGTTAAAGCTTCTTGGTCCCATGAAATTTGTTGTAGCGGTTTCAATTAAATTCTCGCCGTCAAAAACTTCAATTTTTAATTTTATTTTATCACCTTCCAAATAAGCCGGATTGATTTCAATAAATAAGGTTCCTTTGGCAATGCCATCTGCTTTTACCTTTACTTTTGTCGCACCAACCACTTGAATTGTTCCTTTTGGTTCTAGTAACTTAAAGGTTACATTTTCAAATGTCTTGTTAGTTTTGTTTATAATCTTATAGGTATACACATTACTAATGTTTTCACCTTTATGTTCAAAAAGTTGTCCGGGTAAACGAAGAATAGTTGCCTCAACATCATTCCTTAAGAACAACATTCCTATTAATACACCAATCAATATGGTTAAAACGGCAGCATAACCTTTCATTCTATTGGTAAAAACAAATGGTTCTTTTTTTACGATTTCGTCTTCGCTTGCATAGCGTATTAAACCTTTAGGAAGTCCGACACTTTCCATAATTGTATCACATTCATCAATACAGGCGGTACAGTTAATACACTCTAATTGTGTTCCGTTGCGAATGTCAATTCCGGTTGGACAAACGTGAACACATTGTTTACAATCTATACAATCACCTTTTCCAGTTGAAGCTCTGTCTTCCTGTTTATTGAATTTGGCTCGACCAATTTCTTTTTCACCTCGCACATAATCATAAGCTACATTTATGGATTTGTTATCCAATAAAACGCCTTGCATTCTCCCGTAAGGACAAGCGATTATACACACTTGTTCTCTAAACCAAGCAAAAATGAAATAAAAAACAGCTGTAAAAATAAGTAATGCTATCAAAGTACCGGAGTGCAAAGCGGGTCCTTCTTTAATCATGAGTAACAATCTGTCACTACTTACCAAATAGGCTAAAAAAACATTAGCAATCAAAAATGAAAAAATGAAAAACAGAATCCATTTGGATACTCTTTTCCTAATTTTTTCAGCATTCCATTCTTGTTTTTTTAATCTGATTTGTGCACCTCTATCACCATCAATCCAATACTCGATTCTACGAAACACCATCTCCATAAATATTGTTTGCGGACAAAACCAACCGCAAAATATACGTCCAAACGCAACTGTAAATAAAGCCAACCCCACTACCCCAATAATCATCGAAATTACAAACAAATGAAAATCTTGTGGCCAAAATGGAAAACTGAAGATATTAAACCTTCGTTCCATTACATTAAACATCAAAAACTGGTGACCGTTTATCTTGATAAAAGGAGCCGCAAGTAAAAAAACAAGCAAAAAATAACTTAGTGTTTTTCTTTTATCATAAAAGGGGCCTTTGGGTTTTTTGGGAAAAATCCATGCTCTTTTACCTTCTTTACTGATGGTTCCTATAGTGTCTCTAAAACTCTCGTCTTGAACTTTTGACATGGCTTTGGTACTATGTGACCAAATCCCGATTGCTCGGGATTTGGATTTAGTTTACTTTATTTTACTTCAACAGTTATTGCCGTAGAGTCAGTTACAGTTTCTGCTTTAGGTGTACTTTCGTCAACCCAAATTTCTCCTTCAGGAGCTTTTGCATCAGGTGGATTGGTTCCTTGAAGTGACAAAATATAACTTGACACTTTTTGAATATCTGATGGTTTTATTTCAGTTTTCCAAGAAATCATCCCTTTCCCTTCTCTACCGCCTTCCATAATAGTATTAAATACCTCTTTAATTCCGCCTCCTAGAATCCAATGAGTATCTGTTAAGTTTGGTCCTATAGAACCTCCTCCATCTGCTTTGTGACAAGCTATACATTTGGCGTCATAAATTGCTTTACCTTGTGCTAAAGATGCGGCATCTGTTAATAAGGTTACTTTATCTTTGTCCATTAAATCAGGTGCCGTTAATTTGTATTTTTCAATTTCAGCTCGGGCAATTTCCATTTCCGTTTGAAATTCTTCTTCTTGCGTATAATCACCAATAACATGAAAACGAATCATATATACAAAAGCAAATAAGATAGTGATATAGAATAAATTTACCCACCATGGTGGTAATACATTATCTAATTCTTTGATGCCATCATAATCATGATCAAGCAAAACGTCGTGCTCTTCTTCTATTTCTTTTGAACGTGTTAATTTTTTCATTAAACCTTGATAAAACTTACCTTCAGTAAAGGGAATCTCTTGAGCTTCTTTTAGCTGTTTTTTCTGCTCTTCGGTTAATAGATGATAAGTAACATTATCAACGGCACTAACCACAATTTCAATGGCAATTAATAAAAATAGAAATACCACTAAAAAGAGACCTACCATTGGAAACTTTATAAATGCAGGTTGTTCACCTGAATCGATGAAATATTCCATTGCACCCAATACGATGGCAAAAAGCAACGGAACTCTAACATATGATGGAATTATTTTTTTCATTTTCTTAAAATATAAAAATTACTATTTGTCTTCGTTTAATGGGATATCACTCAATTCTTTAATTCTATCTTTACTGTAGCTGAAAACCCATACCAACAACATAACAAAGAATAAAAAGAAGATACTCAAAGAGATTATTGGATATATTTCTATACCGGAAATGGAATCCATATGGTGTTTAATAAACTTGAGCATAACTATTTGTTTTGAACGGTTTCTTTTACTTTAATATCAGTTCCTAAACGCTGTAAATAAGCGATTAAGGCTACAATCTCTCTGTCTTTCATTGGAACAAATTCATCTCCTCTGGTGGCAGCATTCTTTTTACTTTCTTCATATGATTTTACAAAATCAGGATCTGAATGTAAATTTTTCTCAATTTCAGCTGACTGAATTTCAATCGATTGACGTGCATTTTTAATGTCCTCATCAGAATATGGAACTCCAAGAGATGCCATCACTTCCATTTTCTTTTCAATCATAGAATGATCCATTGCTTCGTTATCATACATCCATTTGTAACCCGGCATAATTGATCCTGGTGAAGTGCTTTGTGGATCCCACATGTGATTGAAATGCCAACTGTCGTTGTATTTAGCTCCAATCCTATGTAAATCAGGACCCGTACGTTTTGAACCCCATAAGAAAGGATGATCATAAACATATTCACCAGCTTTTGAGTGATCGCCATAACGAACTACTTCAGAACGGAACGGACGAATCATTTGAGAGTGACATCCCACACAACCTTCACGAATGTATAAATCTCTACCTTGTAATTCTAATGGTGAATAAGGCTTAACAGAGGCAATTGTTGGAATATTAGATTTCACTACTATAGTTGGAATAATTTGAATAATACCACCAATTAAAATCGCTACTAAAGATAAAATGGTAAATTGGATTGGTCTTCTTTCTAACCAAGCATGCCATTTTTCACCTTTCACTCTTTTTGGAGAAATTACAGCTAAGGCTGGTGCTTCAGCTAATTCATCTTCTACTGTTGAGCCGGCAGAAACTGTTTTAACAACGTTATAAACTAATACAAGTAAACCGGCAACATATAAAGTTCCCCCGATGGCACGCATCCAATACATTGGCATAATTTGCGTAACCGTTTCAAGGAAGTTACCATATACTAAAGTTCCGTCCGGATTGAATTGTTTCCACATTGAAGCTTGAGTAAATCCGGCAACATAAAGAGGAAGAGCATATAAAATAATTCCTAACGTTCCAATCCAGAAATGGAAATTAGCTAATTTTTCAGAATATAATTTGGTTTTGGTCATTCGAGGAATCAACCAATAAATCATACCAAAAGTCATAAATCCATTCCAAGCTAAAGCCCCAACGTGAACGTGAGCAATAATCCAATCGGTAAAGTGAGCTATAGCGTTTACATTTTTTAAAGAAAGCATCGGGCCTTCAAAAGTTGCCATACCATAACCTGTAATTGCAACTACAAAAAATTTCAATACAGCATCCGTTCTAACTTTATCCCAAACACCTCTTAGGGTAAGAAGTCCGTTAATCATACCTCCCCAAGATGGAGCAATCAACATCACAGAGAAAACAACTCCTAAATTTTGAGCCCAATCCGGCAAAGCTGTATATAATAAATGGTGAGGTCCTGCCCAGATATAGATAAAAATCAATGACCAAAAGTGAATGATAGATAATCGGTAAGAATACACCGGACGATTGGCCACTTTAGGAACAAAATAATACATTAATCCCAAAAATGGTGTAGTTAAAAAGAAAGCGACGGCATTGTGACCATACCACCATTGCACCAAAGCATCTTGAACACCGGCATAAACCGAATAACTTTTTAGAGCGGAAACCGGAAGTGCTAAACTGTTAAAAATATGAAGGATAGCAACCGTAACAAAAGTAGCAATGTAAAACCAAATGGCCACATAAATATGACGTTCTCTACGTTTTAGAATGGTCATAATCATATTAATACCAAATACCACCCAAATTAAAGCGATTGCAATATCGATTGGCCATTCTAATTCGGCATATTCCTTTGAAGATGTTATTCCTAATGGCAAGGTTATGGCTGCAGCTACAATAATAAATTGCCAACCCCAAAAGTTAATGTTACTCAATAAATCACTATACATCCTTGTTTTCAGCAATCGTTGCATTGAGTAATATACTCCGGCAAAAATGGCATTTCCAACGAAAGCAAAAATTACAGCGTTGGTATGTAAAGGTCTTAATCTACCAAAACTTAACCAAGAAATTCCATCGGTTAAGTTGGGAAATAAAAACATGATGGCCAAAATAAGGCCTACTAACATTCCGACTACACCAAACAGGATACAGGCGTAGAGGAACTTCTTTACAATTTTGTTGTCGTAATAAAATTGTTGCATCTCCATAATTATACTTGTTTTTCTTTAATTGTTTGTATTGGTTTTTTGTTTGATTTGTTCTTGAGTTCATCGTCAAAAAGCATTCTGACAGATGGTGTGTAGTCATCATCATATTGCCCGCTTCTTACCGCTCTGATAAAAGCATAGAGAAAAAAAACGGCCACAATAATGCTGATGGTGATTAAAATATAAATGACGCCCATACCTTAAATTTATGTTAACAAAATTAGACTTACTCGATTTTATAAAATATGATAATTATCATGCTAGAACATTTTTTGTTGCGGGTTGAAAGTTACGGGTTACGGGTTGCGAGCTTCGTGCATAAAAATTTGTCATAATTGTTACAAAACTTACTATAGTAATAGTGCTCAATGGCATAATAATCGCTGCAACTAATGGTGATAAATTTCCTGTAACGGCATACGTTAATCCAACCACATTGTACGCTAATGAAAGTCCGAAACTCATATAAATCGTTTTCATTGCTTTTTTAGAATAATTCATAAAAAATGCAATTTTTTGAAACTGAGAAGCATCTAAAATTCCATCGCAAGCGGGAGAAAAGACATTAACATTTTCTGAAATAGAAATTCCAATGTTACTTTGTGCCAAAGCTCCGGCATCGTTTAAACCATCGCCAATCATCATCACATTTTTACCTTGTTTTTGAAGTTCTTCGATATATTGAAGCTTTTGTTCCGGCTTTTGATTAAAAACCAAAGTTGTGTTTGAGGGAAGCATTTTCTCCAATATTTTTCGTTCACCGTCATTATCACCGGATAAAATAATCAGGTCATACTTTTTTGATAATTGAAGAAATAACTGCTCTAAACCTTCTCGGTATTGGTTATTAAAAACGTAACTTCCTTTATAAACACCATTAATTTCTACATGCACTTTGGTTTTTTTATGTGTATTTTCGGTCATAGTTTTTAAAAACTGTGAAGAACCTAATTTAATGGAATTGCCATCGATTTCGGCATGAATTCCTTTACCAATTATTTCTTCAAAATGAGTTGGAATAAGTCTAATTTGGTTGGGAATAAATTCATATAACCTTCTGCTCAACGGATGATTGGAACCTCTCAAGGTATTGCTTAACAACTTTAAATCAAAATCATTTAAAGGAGTTCCTTCATAAGTAATAGCCGTTTTTTTATTGGTGGTAATAGTTCCTGTTTTATCAAAAACGATACTATCTACTTTGGCTAATTGTTCAATTACGATAGCGTTTTTTAGATAGAACTTTCGTTTACCTAAAATCCGTAACACATTTCCCAAAGTAAATGGAGCCGTTAGAGCTAATGCACAAGGACAAGCCACAATCAAAATTGCAGTAAACACATTGAAAGCCGTATTGGTATCGATAAAAATCCAATACAAAAAAGAAATAATGGCCAAACCAAGCAAAGCCGGTGTAAAATAACGACTTATTTTATCAGTGATTGTTTTGTGTTTGATTTCAATTTTCTTTTGAAAAACATCATTGCTCCACAATTGGGTTAAATAACTTTGTGAAACCGAAAAAAGGACTTCCATTTCGATAACTTTTCCTATTTGTTTTCCACCAGCGAAAATTTTGTCCCCTGATTTTTTTTCGATAGCAACGGCTTCTCCCGTTACAAAACTGTAATCGATGGCTGCTTTTTCAGAAATTAAAATCCCATCCACAGGAATCAATTCTTGATTTCTAATTAAGAGTCGATCGCCTTTTTGAATATCGTAGACTTGAACAGAAGTTTCTGAGCCATCGGCTAAAATCTTTGTTATTGCAATGGGAAAATAAGATTTATAATCCCTTTCAAAAGACAAAAAATCATAGGTTTTCTTTTGAAATAATTTACCCAAAAGCATAAAGAAAATCAGTCCGGTCATGCTGTCAAAAAAACCCTGACCGTAATCAAAAACAATATCAACCGTACTTCTGATAAACATCACCACAATTCCTAACGCAATCGGAATATCGATATTGAGCATTCCGGATTTGATGCTTTTGTATGCCGAAACATAATAGCCTGTTGCCGAATAAAAAAAGGCAGGAAGCGAAATGGCAAATATCAACCAACGAAAAAATCCACGGTATTCATTAATCCAGTATTCTTCTACTTCAAAATATTCGGGAAAAGAAAGCAACATGATGTTTCCGAAACAGAAGAAGGCAACTCCTATTTTGTAAATTAAACTTCGGTCAATGACTTTTTTGCCTTCATCAAAATTTTCTAAACTAATGTAAGGTTCATAACCAATGGAACAGAGAAGTTCCACAATTTTCTTGAGTGAAGTTTCTTCGGGATTGAATGTAATTCGAACTTTCTTCTCCGGAAAATTTACCTGCGAAGTGTTTATTCCTTGCTGAAGTTTCTGTAGATTTTCCAAAATCCAAATACACGAACTACAGTGAATATGAGGAATGTAGAGTGAAACAACATGAGTTGTATCCTCTTGGAATTCGAGAAGTTTTGTAACAATACTTTCATTGTCTAAAAAATCATATTTGCCTTTAATATCTTGTGGAGTTGCACCCGGAGATGCTTCAAAATCGTAATAACACGTTAAATCATTTTGACTGAAAATTTCATAAACCGTCTTACAACCGTTACAACAGAAACTTTTCTCATCATAAATAATCTCTTCTTTTTTGTTGATTTCAATACCACAATGGAAACAATTTCCAATGTTCATAATTTGCTCATTTTACCTTTGACAAAGGTCAAAAATGGTTGTAATTTAAAATATGATATTTGTCATACTTTAATTATCTTTGTGGTTACCAATAAAAAAACTCAAATGAGTAAGTGTGAACAATGTATAGTAAGGGAATTTAGTTCGTTAAAAGCCCTAAACAAAGAGGAGCTGTTGAAAATGGCCAATTGTAAAACCTCTTATATCATAAAAAAAGGTGATCCTATTTTTGAGGAAGGAGAATCTGTGAATGGAATATACTGTATAAAAGATGGTATTTGTAAACTATCTAAGTTGAGTGCCAACGGAAAGGATCAAATTGTAAAATTAGTTAAGCCTGGTGAACTTTTAGGACAGCGTTCCATGATTAGTGATGAACCTGCTAATTTGAGTGCTGTTGCCTTAGAAGATATGGAGGTTTGTTTTATTCCAAAATCGGAAGTGCTTGGTTTCTTCAACCAAAACAATCAATTTTCTATGAATATGATGAAATCGATTTGTGGTGATTTAAAGGACGCTGATGACCATATGGTATCAATGGCTCAGAAATCCGTTAAAGAAAGATTAGCTGAGACACTTATTTATTTAGAAGATACATTTGGTAAAAATCAAGACGGCTCACTTCATATTCAATTATCTCGTGAAGAATTAGCCGGAATGATTGGAACAGCAACAGAAAGCTGTATTCGATTATTATCTGAATTCAACAAATCAGGTTTGGTAGAACTAACTGGAAAAAAAATCAGTATTTTAGATAAAAATAAATTGAAAAGAATGGCGGAGTAGGTACTGAACCTATTATCAAAGTTGCTATTTTTTTTTTTGAAAACTTTTTTCCTTTTCTGCCAAAAAAATTCTGACAGTATAATTTTCATGTCTTTTTGATTTTTTTATCATTTCACTTCTAATCTATTTAATGTAAACATTACAGTATAATGAAGTGAATCCGAATCCATATCAAATAATTTTAAAAAATACCGATAAAAAAATGCCACTAGCAAAACTAATGGCACTTTAAAAAACATAATTATTAATCAATTTTTAACTAGCTTAACGGTTTGAGTAACATTATTTCCTGTGACTTTTGCTAAAAAAATTCCTTTTGAAAATGTTGAAGAATCAACCACTACTTCGTTAGAAGTAAATTGACTGGAAAAAATAGTTTTTCCGGTTAAATCACTAATTTCGATACGATCAATTATTTCCTTGGGAGAAGAAAAGTTCCAAAAAGTGTTTGACGGATTTGGATATACTTTTATGTTTAGTAATTGATTTTCTGTAACACTTAACACTTGCTGAAAATTGTAGGCTCCGGTAGTTCTATTAAATGTAATATTGTAATTACCCGCACTCGTTGGAATATCTGCTCCATTTTGAGTTCCGGTGCCGGATGGAAAATCTGCACTTCCCCAATTTTTTGCCCATGAACCATTAGCTCTAAACTTTACTAAACCATTTACCAGCGAAACATTTTCTAGTGTAAAAGTTACACCTCCATCATTAGTATTCAATGAAACATCAGTATCCCAACCTTGAGCACCACTTCCGATAAGCGTTACAGGCACTTGTACGAAAGTGTAATTTAATTGATTATAATTGAAGGCAACATTATAAAAACCTGATGTCAATGGAATATCTGAACCACCAAGTATTGCAGTACCAGAGGGAAAAGTTGTTCCACCCCAATTAACAGTCCAATTATTATCTTTTCTAAACTTTACATTGTTGGCCGTAAAATTATAATCATCTCTGGTGTATAAAACACCATCAAAAGTAGTTAATGGCAAACTTTCTGCCCATGCATTGAACCCGCCAATTATGCCTATATTATCATAAGTAGATTGAACGGCTGTAAAAGTGTAAGCACCTGTATTTTTATTAAACACTACATTATAGGTTCCAGCCGGTACCGGAATATCTAGTCCATTTAATGTACCAGTTCCAGTAGGAAAACTAGTAGATCCCCAATTTGTTGTCCAAGCGTTATCTTTTCTGAATTTAGCTCCTCCTGTAACTGCAAAATTTTGAGCAGTTAAAGTATAGGTTATTCCATCAGTTGTATTCAAAGGAACATCAACCGACCAATTGGTAAACTGACCAATGATTGATATATTATCAAATTGTGCAAATACAATTGATAACTTAAAAACCATTAAGAAAGTAAAAAGTAATTTTTTAGTCATGACAAATAAATTAAGAGTTAGTAATCAAATGTAACTCACTTATAATCAATAACAAAAAGTAAAAAGTAGATTTGTTAATTATGTAAACTTTTAGGCTTTTATTACCTTTAATTATAAAAAAAATTGTAAAACTGAAATAAACGTAATTTTAATTCAATATTTCACGAAAACGTTTTCGTAAAGTGGTTTTAATTAAAGTTTTTTTGCCTCTTCCCAAAATATATCCATTTCTGCCAAACTCATTTCTGAAAGAGGTTTTCCTAATTCTCCGGCTTTGCTTTCAAGATACATAAACCGTTTCATGAATTTTTTGTTGGTTCGCTCTAATGCATCTTCTGGATTGATTTTTAGAAACCTTGCATAATTAATCATTGAAAACAAGACATCCCCAAATTCGGATTCCATTTT
The DNA here is from genome assembly GCF_002428305.1 of Flavobacterium sp. UBA6135. Taxonomy (GTDB): domain Bacteria; phylum Bacteroidota; class Bacteroidia; order Flavobacteriales; family Flavobacteriaceae; genus Flavobacterium. Next base: position 36,801 of record NZ_DIVJ01000028.1, read on the forward strand.
CTCGAAGTTTCCTGACTTTACTTCTTCTTGTAATTCTGATAATTCTTCCTGCACTTTATCCCAAACTTGATGTGGTTCTTCCCAATCAAAACCAACGCCTTTCACTTTGTCTTGAATTCGGCTTGCTTTGACTAAAGCAGGTAAACTTTTCGGTACGCCTTCTAAAACAGATTTTTTTCCTTCTTTCAATTTTAGTTTTTCCCAGTTTTGTTTGACTTCTTCTTCATTGGCAACCACCACATCACCGTAAATATGAGGATGACGGTCAATCAATTTATCACAAATACTGTTGGCTACATCAGCAATATCAAAATCATTGGTTTCGCTTCCGATTTTGGCATAAAAAACAATATGCAACAACAAATCGCCTAACTCTTTTTTAATTTCCTGTAAATCGTTATCCAAAATGGCATCGCCCAATTCATAGGTTTCTTCGATAGTAAGATGACGCAAACTTTCTAAGGTTTGCTTTTTATCCCACGGACATTTTTCTCGCAAATCATCCATGATATCTAATAATCGTCCAAAAGCCTTGAGTTGATTTTCCCGTGTGTTCATGTAAGTTGAATTTGTGTAAAAATAAAAAATCCTGCTCGAAAGCAGGATCCAACTTGTATTATTTTATAAACATTATTCTGCCGGTTCTTCTTTCAAAGCTTCTTCCAAAACTTCAAGAGTGATTAAGCCTTTTGGTTGAAGTAAGTTGTACCAATTGATAATTTTTTTAATATCGGACGGATACACTCGCTCTTCATCAAAATCAGGCAATACTTCTCTAAAATAACCGGTTAACACTGCGTTATCTTCTTTATGAGAAATTGATGGACCTTCATTTTCTTTGGTTGCAATTGCTTTAAAAACTTGAGCTAATTTTATCTCTTCGTCATAAGTATAAACTGCAATTTCTGAAAGCAAACTTACGTTGCTTCGCATACCTACAGTTATTTTTTTTCCGTCTAACAATGATTCTGCTACAAAACCTGTACGTGTTTGTACTTTTAATTCAAATAATCCGGGTTTTCCTGAAATAGCTAATATTTTTTTTAAACTCATTTTTATTATTTTATATAATTTTTTATCATTTTATTTGTTGAAATTCAAAAAAGTTACCTGCCTTTCTTGTTGAAGAATTTCATTTTATAGTCGGCTCTAATTTTGCCTTCCATAATGTTTTGTAATCTTTTTTTAATTAAAGTTTTCTTTAATGTAGAAAGTTTGTCTGTAAACAAAATTCCTTCAATGTGATCGTATTCATGTTGAATAACTCTTGCGATTAAACCATCAAACACTTCTGTTTTTTTGACAAAATCTTCTTCACAGTATTCAATTGTAATTTGTCCTTTTCTATAAACATCTTCCCTTACATCAGGAATACTCAAGCAACCTTCATTAAAACCCCACTCCTCGCCTTCTTCTTTCAGAATTTTGGCGTTAATAAATGTTTTTTTAAATGACTTTAATTGTTCTTTTTCTAATTCGTTCAAATCATCACTTTCACTGAATGGCTCTGTGTCAACAATAAACAATCTAATTGCCAAGCCAATTTGTGGAGCAGCTAGACCAACTCCATACGCATTATCCATAGTGTCATACATGTTGGCAATTAATTCTTTAAGATTAGGATATTCCGGAGAAATTTCCATTCCAACTTTTCTTAAAACAGGATCGCCATATCCAACTATTGGTAAAATCATCAATTAGAAATTTATTGTGTTTAAAAACCCATTTCGGTTAAACCGGATGCAAAAGTAATAAAAGATTTCCTTTTTATATCGATTGAAATGATTTTGAAAATTAAAACATTTTGCGGGTTAAAAAATCCTGCAATAAAATTGTTGCTGCAATTTCATCAACTAATCCCTTATTTTGCCTTTGCTTTTTACTTAATCCACTAGCAATCATGGTTTGAAAAGCCATCTTGGAAGTGAATCGTTCATCAACCCGAACAACTTTCATCTCCGGAAATTCTGTAGTAAAAGTTGCTACAAATTTTTCGATGATTGGTGCACTTTCCGATGGCAAACCGTTCATTTGTTTGGGTTCTCCAATTAGAACTGTGGAAACATTTTCTTTTGAAAAATAGTTTTTTAAAAACGGAATAACCGTTTCAGACGGAATTGTAGTTAATCCTGATGCAATAATTTGCAATTCATCAGTAACAGCTATTCCGGTTCGTTTGATTCCGTAATCTATGGCGAGGATTCGAGGCATTATTTTTTTGTAAAAGTACGTTTTTGAAAAGTATTTATAAAAAACCTCTTTTTCAAGAGGCTATATAAATTTATTTAATTGCTTTAAACCTTGCCAACGGAGCCATTCTGGCTTTATTTAGCGACATGTTTTCACCATTTAAACTGTAGTTGTCAACTTTTTCTATCATTTCAGCGAATTCTTGTTCGATTGTCATGTCAGGGCAAGCCATCAAGGTTGATGCTCCTTTGGTGAATTTGATTAATGATTTTTCATCACCCAATACAAATCCGCCTATCATATTATTACATCCCGCAAAAGCGGAATATCTACTGTCATTGTTCAGTTGAATAAACATTTCCTTTTTGTCATCATTGTTATTTACAACAGGTTTACCATTAAGTTCAACTAATCTCCATTTATTTTTAATCAAAGAAGTGTTTTCAATACTCTTAGGATGATAGGAAACATCTTTTATCATTATTGGTTCTGGTGGTAGCGGAGGTGGTAAAACGTTCACGTTTGACTTCTTTTGTAAAGTATATTTCTCAGTCAAATCACCTTCAATTTTATTTCCTTTTATATCCAATTGTTTTAAATAATTTTCTCCCACAAAATACTGATTGGGAGCATTTTCAATACCTTCTAAAATAATAGTATTTCCCTCATCATTCCAAACATATGCACCTCTAAATTCAGACTCCGTTTTATTCTTTTTACCCAAATAGTTGGTGAATAAGACATAGTTTGATTCATCAATCCAAACAGTAATTTCAATTCCCTCGCAATCTGCACAGGGAACTACACCTTGATACATCCCAATATAATCCAAAGAATTTTTGGCGTTGTGCTCATCATTAACAACAATCCCTGAGGAGTCTGCTACGATTTCTTCGATTCTTTCTTCTTTTACTTTTTGAGTACAACTCACTATCAAAAGAGCGAATAAGAATAGAGATGTGTTTTTCGTTTTCATACTAAATATCATTAGGTTCAACCCGTTGGGTGTAATTAAATTTTCAAATAATTTTACCACTAATTCACCAATTTTTTTGACTAATTATTCGATTAAATTCGAATTTTCATCAAAGATGAACAAATTATTGCATTTACTAAATTTATAATTTGTGAATTCGTGGCAAAAATATCCAGAATACTATTGAATTAAATAATTACACCCAACGGGTATTAGGTTCAATACAAATTTAGTTCATTTTGTTATTTATCTGTGTTAAGTTTACAAAAATCAAACCAAATTGTATCACGAAAAGATTTTATCTTTGTCAAAATTTTACACAATGAACAATTTACAACCTATCATAGAAAAAGCTTGGGAAAACAGAGCTTTATTGCAAGAAGAAACTACTATTGCTGCCATTAGAGAAGTCATTGAATTATTAGACAACGGAAAACTTCGTGTTGCTGAACCTAAAACTGATGGTTGGCAAGTAAACGAATGGGTAAAAAAAGCCGTAGTCATGTATTTCCCTATCCAAAAAATGGAAACCTGGGAAGCCGGTATTTTTGAATATCACGATAAAATTCCGTTGAAACATGGTTATGCTGAAAAAGGAATTCGTGTTGTGCCGAATGCTGTTGCCCGACACGGAGCTTATATTTCAAAAGGTGTAATTCTAATGCCAAGCTATGTAAACATTGGTGCTTATGTTGACGAAGGAACAATGGTTGACACTTGGGCTACTGTAGGAAGTTGTGCCCAAATTGGAAAAGACGTACATTTAAGTGGTGGTGTTGGAATTGGAGGCGTTTTAGAACCACTTCAAGCCGCACCTGTTATCATTGAAGATGGAGCTTTTATTGGTTCAAGATGTATTGTTGTGGAGGGCGTTCGAGTTGAAAAAGAAGCCGTACTGGGAGCAAACGTTGTTTTGACAGGATCCACTAAAATTATTGATGTTACAGGTGAAACTCCAATTGAATACAAAGGTATTGTTCCCGCAAGATCAGTTGTGATTCCAGGAAGTTATACTAAAAAGTTTCCTGCCGGCGATTTTCAAGTACCCTGTGCTTTGATTATTGGAACACGCAAACCATCGACAGACTTGAAGACAAGTTTAAATGATGCATTGAGAGAATATAACGTTGCGGTTTAAGTATATAGAAAAAATGTCTTAGTGTTTTTTTTAAAAATTTACTAAGACATTTTTTTTAATTCTTATTAATCCCAAAAGGAGTCCATTTGATTTTCTTATTGCGAACCTCTTTTCTGATGGCAAGATTAGCCGCTAAAGATTCCGGAGTTTTATATCCTCTTGCATGATCAAGATGTAAAACAATAGCTTTATGTCTGATTTGTTTTCCTTTTATACCATAGTTTTCTAGCCGTTCGCCAAATTCTCTATCAGGCCCACCATATTTCATGCGTTCATCGTAACCATTAATAGCTATCATATCTTCTTTAAATCCTGAAGAATTACAATTATTAAATGAAGGTGTTGTAGGTGAAATTACATCTAATACAGTGGCAAGAAAATTACTTGCACCCAATTTTAATTTATTCGATAAATTTAATTTTTCAATTGAAGAAAGCCATTTAACATTAAAACAAATGTTAGATAAAATGTCTTCTTTAGCAATTTTTTTACTTGCTTTCATTCCTAGTTTGCAATAACCTCCTGACAAAAACCTTCCCTTTTCTGCATATTTTACATGAACTTCAACAAAATCCTTTCTCGGAATACAATCACCATCAGTCATAATAATGTATTCGTATTTTGCATCAGGAATAGCTACATTCAAAATTTCTTGTCTACGATATCCTAAATCTTCATGCCACAAATGACGTAATGGAACCGGATAATTTAGAGCATATTTATCAATTAATTCTTTTGTTGATTCTCTTGAACCATCATCAGCAATTATAACTTCAAAGTCATTATAAGTTTGATTACTATAGCCTATTAGTACTTTTTCTAACCATTCTTCGGCATTATAGGTGCTAACTATTACAGATACTTGCATTTATAAAAAAATTAATTGCTACAAAATTACATTTATTTTTTTGGCATTCTACATACATTTTAATTTAAATTCTTTCCTTTGAAATTAATAGAGAGGTTTGTATTGAAAAATGTATTGGTGTATAGTTTTGATTATATTTGAAGTCAATTAAAATCTAGAATCAATTAAATTTTTCGTATTATAAAATACAATTGAAATGACTGATAAAAAAAATAAAGCTTTTGATATTGATGCGGTAATTACTTGGGTTGATGGGAATGATGAAAATCACATTAACAAGCTTTCTCAATATGTTGAAAATAAATCTTCATTAAAATCTAAGGGATTTTTAACTCGTTTTTATCAAGTTAACGAGATTGAATTTTGTATTAAATCCATCAAAAAATATGCTCCTTATGTTCGTAATATTTATGTTGTAACAGACAATCAAACGCCTGATTTTTTAAAAAACAATAATGATTTTAAAAATGTTAACATTGTGGATCACAAAATCATTTTCAAAGGTTATGAGGATTTTTTACCCGTTTTTAATAGTAATTCTATTGAAACAATGATTGGTCGAATTCCAAATCTAGCAGAACATTTTATCTATTTTAATGATGATATGTTATTGATAAATGAAACAAAACCCTCAGATTTTTTTTCTGAAGAAGGTTTGCCAATTTTAAGAGGACGATGGACAAATTATGAGTCAGAAAAACTAAAAAAGTTTCTAGAATCAGTTGGATTAAAGAAAAAAAGAATTTCAAAATTAGGTTATAAAAAAGCTCAAGAAAACATTGCTAGAATTTTAAAATTTAAAAAATATTTAAAAGTAAGTCACACTCCTTTTTCCATGAGAAAATCAATCATAAATGATTTCTTAGAGAAAAATGAAAAGGTATTACTAAACAATATTAAATATAGATTCAGAGATCCATCCTATTTTATGATTCAATCTTTGGCTGCACATTTAGAAATTCTGAATAAGAGTTTTGTATTGCAGAAAAACTTTCAACTACTCCATTTTGGTTCTTCAGACAAACCCCTATTTTGGATAAAACTAAAACTGAATTCCATTCAAAACAAGAAAGAAAAATTGTTTTTGAACATACAAAGTTTGGATTTATATCCTGAAAAAAAACTGAACTATATTTTAAATTGGTTAATAAAACACATGTCATAAATCAATCTAAAAATTTTAAAAAAACTTAAGTTTAATTTTACTACTTTGCGATAACATTTCAAATTTGTCTGGTATAATTGAATAATTTCAAAATAATTAAAAATTTTAACCTCTAACTATTTGTTTATTAAGCATAAATAAAATCATTAAAACTAATTATTCATGCAATCATCATAAACAATCCATACAGTTTTATGAATAACTTTTTTAATTCAGACTCATTTTTTGACCATTTCATTTCAACAACAGTAACCAAAAACAGTTGCTTTATATTTAGTATTTAATGACATCTAGTTTGAAAAATAAAATATCTGTATTAATAATTACTTTAAACGAAGAAGCTCATATGAAGGAGCTTTTGAGTGATTTAACCTTTGCTGAAGAAGTAATTGTTGTTGATTCATTCAGTACAGATAAAACAAAAGAAATTTGTCTCTCCTTTGAAAATGTAAAATTTATTGAACACAAATTCGAGAATTACACTTCTCAACGAAACGTTGCTTTAGATTTGGCCACTCATTCATGGGTTTTATTTTTAGATGCAGATGAAAGAATCACACCCAGGTTAAAAGATGAAATTCTTCATACTATATCGTTAGAAAATACTGCTGATGCCTATTTTTTCTTAAGAAAGTTTATGTTTCAAAATAAGCCGTTGCATTTTAGTGGCTGGCAGACAGACAAAAACATTCGTTTGTTTAAAAAAGAAAAAGCAAGATATATTGAAGGAAGATTAGTTCATGAAAAACTAAAAGTTGATGGAACAGTTGCTGTTTTAAAAAACAAATTAATTCATTATTCTTATTTGAATTATGAAACGTATAAATCTAAAATGGTTAACTATGGTAGATTGAAAGCGAAAGAATTATTTGCAAAAAATGTGAAACCTAATTTTTTTCACTTTTATATAAAACCAGCTTACAAGTTTTTTAATAGCTATTTTATCCGATTAGGTATTTTAGATGGAAAAAAAGGCATCATAATCTGTTACCTCAATGCTTTGAGCGTTTATGTCAGATATCCTGAATTGGACAGATTAATTAAAAAAAAAGAGACTAATTAACTCCTGTAAAACAATATTTTGTTTTTCAATTGTTTTTTAAATTCATTTTGTGTTACAAACTGATTCGCAAAATAAGACATCGAATTATAAACTTTATCTGAGGTCAAATTATACAATTTTGCATATTCTCTACTTATTTGTTTTATCACATCTTCTTTAATTGATAATCTTGAGAAATTTTTCATACGCTGTTCAAAAGTCATCACATTATGAAATTTCATTCTGTTCAAATCCACTAAATAAAAATCAAATAAGCCATCTTCTTTATCTTTGATTAAAGTGTTTCCGGGAGAATGGTCTAAAAATTCTATACCGAGTTCGTGAAGTTTGAAGGTAAAATGCGTAAACTGATTTATAATTTGAATTCTATTGGGAAAATTTTTATCTTTTATTACTTCTCTAATGGAAAAATCGTATTCTAAATAATCACACACATAATAACTTTTTCGAATTCCTAAATAAGTGGTCTCTTCAAAATACGCAATTGGATTTGGTGTTTTTATACCTCTTTTTAATAATTCATTTGCAAATTCAAATGATCTTCTTGCTTTTGACTTTCTAAAAAATCTGTAAGTAATTTTATTAAAAAGATTTGGAATTTTAAAAGACTTAATGGCAAGCGACGCTTGATTATGATTTAAGACTTTAATTTTATTCCTTGAACCATTAACCAAAACAATTCCTTCATCATATGAATTTATAATTAACTTAAGTAAATCATTTTTATTTACGTTAGAATTATGTCCAAATCTATACTTCATTAAAATACTTTCTCTTATTACAAAAATAGACACTGTCAAGTTATACTTAAAATAATTAAGTTATTTTTACAAAAAATTTAAGAAAAAAAATGGATTTCAAACATTATCTCATTACGAGATTTAATCTCAGAAATAAAAAATGGGATGTGACCAAAAACAATGAATCACTGTTGACCGATCAATGGATGAATCATAGGATGGAATTATTTGAAAATTATTGTTTACCAAGTGTTAAAAGTCAAAACAATAAAAACTTTACTTGGTTATTATTTTTTGACATCACGACATCTGACGTGTTTAAAAACTGGATTCTTAATACAACCAAAGATACTAATTTTATACAGTGTTTTTTTATTGACGGGATGGATTCATTTTCTGATTCTATTAAAGAATTTATTGCCAAAGATGCTTCCTCTTTCACTCATATCATCACATCAAGAATTGACAATGATGATTGTGTTAGTAAATTTTACATTGACGAAATCCAAAAGCAGTTTAATTTTCAGAAGTATCTGGCTGTTGATTTTGTATCCGGTTATACGCTGAGCTTAAATCCGGTGATGCTCGGGAAAAAAGAGCAAATTTATAACCCCTTCATTAGTTTGATTGAAGAAAACAAAAATCCAAAGACCGTTTGGCATAATGATCACAATCAATGGAAAAAAGAAAAATCAATTATAAATATTGAAAATAAAAGAGTTTGGTTGTCAATCATTCACGATAAAAATAAAGTTAATGAATTTTATGGATTTGGAAACATTTTTTGGGATTCTCTTGAAAATGAATTTATTATTTCTGATAAAATTAATAAAGAAATAAAATCTAAAATTATACCCCAAAAAAAATGGTTACTATTAAGTCTAAAGAATGAATGGCATGTAAGGTTTAAACTTTTAAGTAAGAAAATAAAAAAAATAATTGGACTTTATAAATTAAAAAAAATCTTAAATCTTAAATAATCTTTTAAGATAAAAATTAAAATATGGATAGCAATCAAGAAATACACAACGCATACGAAATAATCAAAAACGGAGGCATCATCCTCTACCCGACTGATACCGTTTGGGGAATTGGCTGCGATGCTACGAATCCGGAAGCCGTTAAAAAAATATACGAACTCAAAAAAAGAGAAGAATCAAAAAGCATGATTGTGTTAATGAATGGCGAAAAGATGATGTATAATGTATTCAAGGATATTCCCGAAGTAGCTTGGCAAATTCTCGATTTATCCGAAAAACCAACAACGTTAATTTTAGACAAACCACGAAATGTGGCTCCAAATATCATTGCAGAAGACCAATCGTTAGCTGTTCGATTGGTGAAAGAACCGTTTTGTTTTAAATTGATGGAACGTATGAAAAGACCGTTGGTTTCTACTTCTGCAAACATTTCCGGTCAACCCACTCCAAAATCATTCAAAGAAATCAGTCCCGAAATTATTAAAGGTGTAGACTATGTTGTAAATTTGCACCGCGAAAAAATTTGCGATAAGCCATCCACGATTATCAAATTAACCTTGGATAGTAAAGTTCAGATTATTCGGAAATAAAGTTATACGCCACGAATTCACAAATTAAACTTTAATGACAGATATTTTATATAAAACAGAAAGCTATCAATTGGTAGGGATTTTATTTGAAGTACATAACAATTTAGGAAAAGGTTTTTCTGAAATTGTATATAAAGATGCTCTCGAATACGAATTTAAAAATTCATCTATACAATTTGAAAGAGAAAAAGAGTATTCAGTCAATTATAAGAATATTATTTTGAAACATAAATTTTATGCCGATTTTGTCATATTTGATAAAATAATTTTAGAAATAAAATCATGTAAATCTTTAAATGACGAGCACATAGCTCTATGCATAAATTATTTAAAAGTTTCAAATAATAAACTAGCAATACTAGTAAATTTCAATAAAGATTCATTAGAACATAAAAGAATTATTCTTTAGATAGAATTCGTGAAAAAATATTTTTTATTCGATTAAAATTGTTATTATGAATTCAAAATATTATTTGTGAATTCGTGGCAAAAAAACAAAAAAGTGGTTGTAAATTATAATAAAGCATTAGAAAATCCCATCTTCAAAATAATATCCAAAGCAGCTCAAGAACTTGGTATAGAAACCTTCGTTATTGGTGGTTTTGTACGTGATTTTTTGTTAGAACGCGATTTTAAAAAAGACATCGACATTGTTGCCATTGGTAGCGGTATTGAATTAGCTCTCAAAGTTTCAGAATTACTCCCAAACAAACCCAAAGTACAAATTTTTAAAACTTATGGCACAGCAATGCTTCGTTTTCAAGAAATTGATATAGAATTTGTGGGTGCTCGAAAAGAAAGTTATCATTTTGAAAGTCGGAATCCTGTTGTAGAAAACGGAACCTTGAAAGACGACCAAAACAGACGTGATTTTACCATTAATGCCTTGGCTTTTTCGCTAAATGAAAAAAATTATGGCGAATTAATTGATCCTTTTAATGGTTTGGAGGATTTAGAAAATAAAATCATTCGAACACCTTTAGATGCCGACATTACTTTTTCGGATGATCCGTTGCGGATGATGCGAGCGATTCGTTTTGCATCGCAATTGAATTTTACGATTGAAGAAAAATCATTAGTCTCCATTTCTAAAAATTGTGAGCGAATCAACATCATTTCCGGTGAGCGAATTGTAGATGAATTAAACAAAATTTTATCGACAGAAAAACCTTCCATCGGATTTATTTTATTGTATCAAACCGGCTTATTAGATTTAATTTTACCGGAATTGACCGCTTTAAATCAAGTGGAAGAAATAGAAGGTCATACGCACAAAAACAACTTTTATCACACGTTAGAAGTTGTGGATAACATTTGCCCAAATACCGATGATGTTTGGTTGCGATGGGCGGCTTTGCTTCACGACATTGGGAAAGCTCCCACCAAAAAATTCAACAAAAAACAAGGTTGGACATTTCATGGACATGAATTTTTGGGTGGAAAAATGGTGAAAAAAATCTTCGAACGATTACACATGCCATTGAACCACAAATTGAAATTCGTTTCAAAATTGGTGATGCTGAGTTCGCGACCTATTGTGCTTTCACAAGATATTGTAACCGATTCTGCCGTTCGACGTTTATTATTTGATGCCGGCGAAAACATTGAAGATTTGATGATTTTATGTGAAGCAGACATCACGACCAAAAACCCAAATAAATTTAAAAAGTACCATAATAATTTCAAGATTGTTCGTCAGAAAATTGTGGAAGTGGAAGAACGTGATCATGTACGAAAATTTCAACCACCTATTTCCGGAGAAGAAATTATGTCAATTTTCAATTTAAAACCATCTCGTGAAATTGGGGTTTTGAAAGAAGCCGTGAAAGAAGCTATTTTAGAAGGAGAAATTCCAAATGAATATAAAGCTGCTTATGAATTTGTTTTAGAACGTGGAGCCAAATTAGGTTTGACAAAAGTTTAAGTTTTGTTTTATCTAAGGTTGTTGAAAATTTCTTAATTTTATAAAAATTTAGATTTATGAATATTGATAAATTAAAATTACAAATTATAGCCAAAATCATGTCCACTGATGATGTTGAACTTTTGAATAGAATTCAAGAAATTATTGATGCTTACAAATCTAATTCTTTCGTCAATGAACCATCTTCAACATATCAGAAAACAACTTCTGAAAACATTCGTGTTTTTAGTGAATGGGAACAAAAAAGAATTGATATTGCTTTAAAACAAGTTGAAAATGGCGAATATATTACAGATGAAGAAGCTCAAATAGAAATAGAAAAATGGTTCAACGAACAAGAAAAATAGTTTGGACGAGCTTTGCAAGAGAATCAAGGTCTTCTATTTTTTCATATTGGAATAAAAGAAATAAGTCTGATAATTATAGTAAAAAATTAAATATTCTATTTCAAGAATCTTTGAAACAACTTACTTATTTTCCTGAAAGTTCTATAAAATCTAACAATCAAAATGTTAGACTAAAAATAGCTAGTCACTTCGAAATTATTTATTCAATTTCAGATACCCATATTTTTGTTTTAGACATTTGGGACACTAGACAAAATCCTGATAACTTTCCTATCAAATAAAAATGAAAACAAACAAACCCGTTATAATTTGGCTTCTTTCCGGCTGTTTTTTATTGTTTATTATGGTAATGGTTGGTGGTATCACTCGCCTTACCAATTCCGGACTTTCTATGACCGACTGGCATTTGGTAACCGACACTTTTCCTCCTACCTCAGAACAAGCTTGGAATGAGGCTTTTGAAGAATACAAGAAATTTCCTGAATACCAAAAAATCAATATTCACAACGATTTTACACTAGACGATTATAAATTTATTTATTTCTGGGAATGGTTTCACCGCTTCATCGGAAGAATTATAGGTTTGGTGTTCATCATTCCGTTTGTTTATTTTTTGATAAAGAAAAAATTAGACCCCGAAACCATCAAAAAATGCATCATTCTACTTTTCATGGGTGGTTTTCAAGGATTTTTAGGTTGGTTTATGGTGAAAAGCGGCTTAATTGACAATCCAGATGTGAGTCATTATCGATTGGCTCTACATCTAACTTTTGCATTCATCACCTTTGCCTATACGTTATGGGTTGCATTAGATTTGATTTATCCTGATAAAAATGAAATCATTTTACCATTGCGAAAATTAGCTCGAATTGCCATGGTAGTTTTGATTATTCAAATCATATATGGTGGATTTGTAGCAGGATTAAACGCAGGATTAATACACAATCACTGGCCATTAATGAGTGAAGGGAAATTGATTCACGAAACCGTTTGGATTGAACAACCCACACTTTTGCAAAACTTAACCGAAGGAAAAAGTGGCGTTCAATTTGTGCACCGAACATTGGCTTATGTTGTAGTTGGTTTGATGATTTTATTATTTATAAGAAGTAGAAAATATTCGCTTTCATCACTTCAATCTAAATCGGTTAAAACATTGGTTTTGTTTGTGTTAATTCAATTTATTTTAGGTATTTTTACGTTATTATTTCATGTTCCGCTTTGGCTGGGATTAGCTCATCAATTGATGGCTTTTTTATTGCTTAGTGCCATGACATTTACTTTGCATCGCTTTAGTAAATAAATTTTCAGACTATATTGTCGCAATTTTTGTTAGAATATATTACATGTCTAAACTTGCCGCTCAGGATAAATTTTTAGATTTATCCGATTATGGTAGAACTTTCGGAAGAATTTTTGCTTTACAATTAAAAAATACTCGCTTTACGCCTATCCATGTGACGCTGCTTTTTGGAATCAGTGGATTGTTTGCAATCTATTGCATTCTTTATAATCATTATGTTTGGGCTGCTTTTTTTATCATTTTGAAATCCATTATTGATGCCGCCGATGGAGAATTGGCTCGATTAAAAAAAACACCTTCCTATTCCGGAAGATATTTGGATAGTATTTTTGATATTTTCTTGAATTTCGGATTTTTAATGGCGATTTGTTATGTTTCGTCTACATCATTTTGGTTTACAATTATCGCCTTTTTTGCCATTCAATTGCAAGGAACATTATACAACTATTATTATGTGATTTTGCGAACAAAGTCCGTAGGAGGTGATGCAACCAGCAAAATTTTTGAATACAAAACACCAAAAGCATTGCCTGGAGAAAGTCAGCAATTAGTAAACATTCTATTCAGAATTTATACTATTGTTTACGGAACATTTGACAAAATCATTCACTCTTTAGATCCGAATGCTTATAAAGTAAAAACCTTTCCAAACTGGTTTATGACATTACTTTCTGCTTATGGATTGGGCTTTCAATTGTTGATTATTGCTATTATGCTTCCGTTGGGTTGGATCGAATGGATTGTGCCGTTTTTTATAGTTTATTCCGTTTTTATTTTGGTTTTAATTGGAATTCGAAAAACGATTATAAAATAAAGTTTAACCCAACCAATCTTTAAAATCATTTACTCGTTCGCGACTTACAATTACCTCATCGGCTTTGAAAGTGGGCAAAATCACTTTCAAACGCGAATTGCTGTAAACCACAATATCTTTAATGGTTTTTAATGGGATGATGAATTTTCGGCTGACTCTGAAAAAATCTTTCGGATTCAGTTCTGATTCTAATTGTTCTAATGTGATGTCTAAAAGATAATCTCGATTGTCCAAAGTATGAAGATAGGTTCCTTTATTTTCACTGTAAAAACATTCCACCTCATCAATGGAAATCATTTTTAAATGTTCGCCAATTTTGATTGTAAAACGTTGCTTATATGTTTTTTCGTTTGGATTGACTAGCATGCGTTTGATGGCTTCAAAGTCTAACGAAGCTATACTACTTTTTTGAAATTGATTTTTGAATTTTGTAATTGCAATTGACAAATCTTCCTCGTCAATAGGTTTTAACAAATAATCAATACTATTCAATTTGAAAGCCCGCAACGCATATTCATCAAAAGCAGTGGTGAAAATAACAGCACTTTTAATTTCTATCTTTTCAAAAATTTCAAAAGATAATCCATCCGACAATTGAATATCTAAAAAAATCAAATCCGGATGTTGATTGTTTTGAAACCATTGTAAGGCTTCTTCAACAGAATGCAAAAGCGTTTCAACTTGTAAGCCTAATTTTTCAACTTTGCGTTGCAATAATCTGGCGGCGGGTTTTTCGTCTTCAATGATGATGATTCTCATTTTATAAAGGTAATGGGTAATGGGTTATTGGTAAAAGGTAATAGGAGATATAACTGTAAACTGCGACTGATTAGTGCGACTGTAATCTACTCCCATTTCTTATTTTTTTCCTTTTCCATGATTTCTCTGATTTTTCGTTCTTCCCAATTATTACCAAGGAACCATTGCGGAACAAAAACAGAAAATGCGTGGGCCACTAAACCAATTCCCCAAAAGAAAGCCGTAAAGAAATTTTTATACTGAAAATAGGACTCTCCCGGGTCTAAATTTTGAATATTAACTACAATAATCATGATGTTTATGACAAGGTAAATAACCGCATGCGAATAAAATCCTTTGATTTTTTGAACGCGTTTTAAAGCTTCCTGATATTTTATTTCATCTTGTGTGTTCATAATCTGAATGTTTAATTATTGATAACTATTTTTCTTTTTTTCTTCTTCCATAAACTGTTTAATCTTGCGTTCTTCCCAATTCTTGCTAAATAAAGTATCGGTTCCAAAAACACCTAATGCATGACCTAAAATGCCTAATCCCCAACCAATCATTGGATATACAAACCACAAGTGTTTTGCTGAAAATTTCAGATTTACAACTACAAGTATTGGAATTACAATCAAATAAGCAATTAAATGCACATAAAACCCTTTGATTTCTTTAACCTTTTTACTTGCTTTTTGGTATCTTTCGTATTCGTTATTTGTTTCCATTGCTAATTATTTTAATTCCATTTATTCTTTTGTTGTTCCTCTTTTTTTAAGATTTCCTGAATTTTTCGTTCTTCCCATGATTTTCCATAACCAAAAGTTTCCATGGCATGAAAAAACACACCCATTCCCCAGCCTAACATTGGAAACCAAAACCATTGAAATTTTGAAGTATTAAAATTTACAATGATTAAAATTGGAATGACCAAGCAATACGAAATTAAATTTCCGTAAAACCCTTTTATTTTTTCCACTCGATCTCTGGCTCTGGCATAAGCCATATTTTCATTATAATAATTTTGCGTTTTCATAATTGTTATTTGTTTTGTTAATACGGGTAGATATACTTTGAAAGTAGACTCATTTTCATCTACCAAAACTTTTCTGTCTGTTAAAATAGCATAGCGGTTTACAATATTTTGCAATCCAACACCTTTTCTTTCGGACAAAACTTCTTTTTTTTGTAAATTATTTTCAACTACAAGTTGATTGTTTTCTATATAAATTTTAATGTGTAACGGCTTGCTTTCACTCACCACATTATGTTTGATACAATTTTCTAAAAGCAATTGAAGTGACAATGGCACCACTTTGGCATCTTCATTATCAAAATTCTCCGGTAACTCATAAGTGATGCTTTTTTCAAATCGCATTTTCAACAAGTTCATATACGTTTTAGCAAAGTTTAATTCTTCCTGAACCGATACCAATTCTTTGTCTTTTTGTTCTAAAACATAGCGATATATTTTAGATAAAGAAGTGGTAAACTTTTGAGCACTTTCCGGATTTTCTTCTATCAATGAACTCAAGACATTCAAACTATTGAACAAAAAATGCGGGTCAATTTGATTCTTTAAACTTTCAAATTGTGCAGAAGCTGTTCCGGCAATTACTTTTTGTTCTTTTACTTTATTTTCCTGATAGGCTTTGTAAAAATAAAAAGCATGAATTCCGAGAGTTACAATGAACGTAATAATGATAGCGACAATATAATTTGAAGGCTTTTCGTTGGCTAAAAAATCGGTGAAAGATTGGTTTTCCATCACAACATCTTCAAAAATTCGTAATAAAAATATAACCAAAAGACTGATTAAGAACGAGGTAAAAGCACCTATAACAAGTCGTTTTTTTGTAAATCGATTGGACTTAAAAACAGTATCCAGTTTTTGAAAAACAAAACTGTTTGCAAAGTATAAAGAATAACCATAAAGCATTGTGTAACCAAAATTCACAAGCAAATTATTATCGAAAATTATTTTTCTGCCCATTAAAAACTGAATTAAGATAAGCACTAAAAAAACACTTAAACTAATCCAGGTTGCTCTGGGAAATTCTTTGATATACTTTTCCATTTTGTTATTATTTACATGCTTTTGCAGCATCTTGAGCTCTGTCTAATCCCCATTTAGGATGAAAAACAGTTTGAGGTTTAAAAGTAGCAAAAAGTTCGATTGCTTTTTCAATTTGAACACAGATTGGTTTGGTATCAGTTCCAAAAAATCGAGCAGATCCCATTTCAAATTCGGCTTTACTGAACACTACTCTAGGATTATTTGGTTCTATTTGTTCAGCCTTTGCATAGATTTCCATTACTTTTCCTGATAACTTCATTCCGTTAGTCATTGGGTCAAAAGCAATCCAAGCGGTGTGAATCATGGCTTGCATCACTAACAATTCAACATTATTTGGATATTTGTTTAACTCAACATCCAATGCTGATTGAGCTTTAGTCAGCAAAGCATTCACTTGATCTTTGTCTTTGGTTGCAAAAGCGGTAGTTGTATTAACTAAAGCTACATAATAATTTGGTAACCAATTGTCTTTTTCTGCCGATGCAATACGTTCAAACATAGCCGAAGATTCTGTGTTTTTTCCTTCACCCCAAAGTGCGAAAGCTTTTCCCATTCCTTGTTCAAATTGACTTTGTCCGTTTACTATTGAAACGACTAAAAGTGCGAGGGTGATGATAATTTTTGTCATAATTTTAATTTTTAAATTGTTAGATTTTTGGATTGTTATATTCTTTGATTATTAGATTATTAGATTTTTTGATTATTAGATTTTTTGAATTTTGATATTGAATTTTAATACTGATCTATAATTTACTGATTCAAATTTCCATCATAATATCAAGTTTTAAAAAAGAGTCTGACTGAACTGTTGATTTTTGAGGATGAATTGTTTTTTTTAGTATTTTTGATAAAAGTTTGGCTATGAGTACTGCAGAATTAAAATTGAAATTATTTCGTGAAATCGATACACTTGAAAATTCTAAATTAGAACGAGTTTACGGTGTTATTCTTAATTTTATCAATAATGAAAATGATACAAATGAGTTTGATTCTTTATCTCCTGCAAAACAAGAAGGTTTACTAAAAGCCATTGAAGAAATGAATTCTTCTGAAGGTATTGATCATAAAATTATGATGGATAATTTCAAGCGTAAATATGAATAAACCAATTAAGTGGTCATCTTTCGCACACAATGATTTAACCAACTTACTCGACTATTTAGAAGCTAAATGGAATAAAAAAAGTTGTCTAGTTTTCTTAAACAAACTCGATTTTTGTGTTGACTTAATCGAAAAAAATCCAAATTTATTTCCTTTTTTCAATAAAAAACTTGGTATCAGAAAATGTGTTGTTACAAAATATAATACACTTTTTTATAAAATTTCAGACACCAAAATTGATATACTTCGTTTATATGATACCCGTCAAAATGATAAAACTTTAAAATTTTGACTATTTAAAAAAATCAACTTCTTTCCTACAAATTCTCCAATTGATTCGTCTTCTTATTATCACTAATCGTCCAAAAGAAACCAACAAAGAAAAAACGATCTGCAGGTTGACCAATAGCTCTGCGTTGAAATTGGCCATTCATATCAGGTGAATTAGCATATTGATAACCAAACACGTTGTCTGTTCGAATGATGTTAGAAACCGAGAAATACAAAATCTTTTGTTGCGAAAGCAAATACGCCCAGTTGAAACTCAAATTCTGAAAGGCTTTCGTTTTTCCGTTCATGAAATCCATTTCATTGGGATTGTTGTAAGGTCGACCGGAATTAACAATGTACGAAAATCCAATTTGCGATTTCCAATCATCAATCCAATGTTTAGTAACAATCGACAAGGTATGATCAGCAATAAAACTGGGGGTTACTTGGTTAGGAAAATTCAAATAATCACGTTCCGTATCTATGTACGAATACGAAACCCAATAATCGGTATTTTTGAACGTTTTATTATCTCGCCAAAAAACATCTATCCCTTTAGCAAAACCGGAACCTTCATTGGTGAAAACGGAATTGAATTGAGCTATATTCGTATCAAATTTAACCAAATCGTCATATTTTTTATAATATGCTTCCGCTCTAAACAAACGTCCATCCTTATTATGTTGAAAATTCAAGATATAATGACTTGCTTTTTCCGATTCAAAATCATTAGAATATTTGATATAATCCGCTCTCGGAGTTTGAACAAAATCGCCATAAGCAAACGAAAACTGTCCATTTTTTGAAACTTTGTACGCAAAAGAACCTCTAGGCGAAAGTCGAAATTCATCCAACAAATTGTTTTGCGAAGCTCTTGCTCCCACTTTCATTGCTAATTTTTTACTAAAGAAAATATCCGTTTCAGCATAAGCGGCAGCAATTGAATTTTGATAGCCAACTTTAAAATTTTCTCCTTGAAATTCGGAAAATTTTTCATCAAAATCGGTTACAAAATAATCAGTTCCGGCAGTAATTTTAATTCGTTCGGTGAATTTCTTTCCCACTTTAATTTTTAAATGAATAGCGTTTTCATCATTTTCAATTTGGTTAGCATTGATTCCAATCTTATTAATGCCCAAACCATAACTCATTCCTGTATGTAAGCTCCAATTATTACCGAAAGTTCCTTTATAAGATGCATTGCCATAAAAATTATTATTCTGTAAATCAAAGCGAACTTTCTCAGTTTGATTGATATCTTCCTGATTGATATCAAATTGAGCCACATCAAATGAACCATAAACTTTCAATAAACCATTTCTAAATTGATAACGATAAACCAATTCTCCGGCTAACGATTGATAGGGTTTATTCCAATCAACCGCTTGCGGAATCAGTTTCTGATACGGTTCCAAATTGATATAAGCCGCATTAAAAGTCAACGAATTTTTATTCCATTTTTGTGTATTTCCGATTCCTAATCCAACCGTCATTAACGAAATATCGGTTTGTTCTTGAATAGGTTCATCGATGGTATTTAAAGTCAACACACTCGAAAGAGCTTCGCCAAATTCAGCACTATAACCTCCAGTTGAAAACGAAATTCCATTAAATAAAAACGGTGAAAATCGTCCGCGGGTTGGCAAGTTATCTGCCGTTGCACCATACGGTTGAGCCACTCGAAGTCCGTCAACAAACGTTTGAGTTTCATCGGCTTCACCACCACGAACGAATAAACGACCACTTTCACCAACGGTTTGAGTTCCTGGTAATGTATTCAAAGCTCCGATGATATCTCCGGCTGCTCCGGCTGTTGTAACAATATCCAACGGTTTCAAAACAGAAACTCTGGCTTTATCTCCGGCTTCGAAAGTTCCAGCTGTTACAACAACTGCATCTAATGCATTAACACTTTCTTTAAGTTTGATTGTTTGATTGTTGAAATTAGCAACATCAATTTGCTTTTTGAATGTTTCGAAGGAAAGATAGCTGACGATTAAAATTTTAGTTCCAATTTCTGATGTATTGAATTTAAAAAATCCATTTTCATCAGAAGAAGCACCATCGTATGTTCCTTCTAAATAAATATTTGCTCCGGGAATGGCAATTCCTTTTTCATCCACTACTTTACCGGAAATTTCTGTTTGAGCATAAGTTTGAAGTCCAATAACAAAAAGTAGTAATGTAAAAATAGTTCTCATTTGGTTATATTTTGATGAGACAAAGTTGCTTCAAACCAAATCGATTTAAAATTGAATGTTACTGAGTTGTTAAAAATAAAGGATGAATTGAAATTAGAAATGAAATTTGTATCTTCGCTCAAAGGATTTTATCATGAAAATAATCTTATCTTGTTTTTTTATTTCAATTTCTTCCATTATCTTTTCTCAAGAGATTATAGTCACATCTAACTTTTCGAAATTTTATTTTACAACGGAAAATGGTATAATTGAATTGAAATCTCCATCTTTTTTATTGCCAAATTTTGAAAAAGAGAATGCTTTTACTAAAAATGAATATTCTTCAATTTCACTGAATTTAAATTTAGAAAAGCCAAAAACATTTTATATGTATGACAATTTTACGGGAAAACACCTAAAATATAGTGTATCTCATACTAACTTTAAACCCATTCAATCCTTTTCTAATTTTTATGCATTTCAACAAACTTGCAATTTAGATAATACAAATACCAAAACAACTTTTGCTGATTTTGGTAGTCATATTTTAAGTTCATTTATTGCTCAAAAAAAATTTAAATTAAAAGAAGGTTGTAAATAATTATCAATGAACCCAAAAATCCAAATCACCAAAACCGAATTACTTTCTGATAATTGGTACCTACTAAATAAAGTCACATTTGAATTTACACCCGAAAATGGCGAGCCCGAAATGCAACGCAGAGAAGTTTATGATCGTGGAAACGGAGCCGCAATTTTGTTGTACAATAAAGAAAAACAAACCGTCATTTTAACCCGTCAATTTCGATTACCTACATTCTTAAACGGAAACGAAAGCGGCATGATGATTGAAGTTTGTGCCGGACTTTTAGACGAAAATAATGCAGAAGACTGCATCAAACGTGAAACCGAGGAAGAAACCGGTTACCGCATTCAAGAGGTAAAAAAAGTATTTGAAGCCTATATGTCGCCCGGAGCTGTAACCGAAATTTTATACTTTTTTACAGCCGAATATCAACCGGAAATGAAAGTGAGTGAGGGAGGTGGTTTAGCCACAGAACACGAATATATTGAAGTCTTAGAACTCGATTTTAACCAAGCTTTAAAAATGGTTTATGACGGAAAAATTAAAGATGCGAAGACGATAATGTTATTGTTGCATGCTAAGAGTCAATCCATTCTAAACTAAAAAATCGGACAACAAAAAAACAGCTGTCCGATTTTCAATCAACCAAAAAATCAATCTTTAATTTTAAAAACTTTAGTTAAAATATCATCCATCAAACACCATTTGGTTAAGGATGATTGTAATAAATTGGCCCCCACAAAAGCGGTAAACCATAACCAATTGATGTTTACATATATCGCCAGCAAAATACTGAGCAAGATAAACGTTCCGGCTATACCTCTCACGATTCGATTTTTCATAATAAAATTAGTTTTGTTTAATTAGTTGTTTTTTCAATAGGAACAATGGAAGCATGAATCTTTGAATGTACTTCGCAAGTAAGATTAAATCGATTCAATTCTAACAATATGGATTCCGTTTGTTGTTCCGTTACAAAAGCAAAGAACAACAAGGATGTGGTTTCATTCATCTCTGTGGCAAACCAATTAGTTTCTACTGCATCCATGGTACTGTCTCTGAATCCGGTTACTTCGCGATAGGAATAGGTCTGTACTCCATTTTCCTTTAATTGCTTTTTTACCTCAAGTCCAAATTCTTGCACGGCAGTGATTATTAATAGTTTCATTATCTCTTAATTTAGATTATTATCCTGTTCAGTGTTTTCATCTGTATTTTTGATTTCATTATGTTCCCATTTCTTCCGTTCGGTGATATAATAAATCAAGGGAACAACAATTAAAGTTAAGAGTGTCGATACAATCGCTCCGGCAACTAACGAAATCGCTAATCCTTGAAAAATTGGGTCAAATAAGATGATAGAAGCTCCAATTACAACGGCTCCGGTGGTTAATAAAATTGGAGTGGTTCGCACGGCTCCGGCTTCAATGATGGCTTGTTTTAATTCGATTCCGTCGTTTAATCTAATTTCTATAAAATCAATTAATAAAACCGAGTTTCGAACCATCACACCGGCTAAAGCAATCATTCCGATGAAAGAAGTTGCCGTAAAGAAAGCTCCTAACAACCAGTGTCCTAGCACAATTCCTACCAACGAAAGCGGAATGGCCAACATCATCACAATGGGTGTTTTGAAGTTTTGAAACCAACCTACAATTAACATATAAATTACTAAAATTACAACTAAGAAAGCCACTCCTAAATCTCGGAAAACTTCTAAGGTAATTTGCCATTCTCCATACCATTTTACAGTAAAATTACTTTCATCGGATGGTTGTTCCATATACAATTCATTGATAGAATAGCCTTTTGGCAAATTCATTTTTTTAAGTTTTTCTTCCATTCCTAAAATGGCATACACCGGACTTTCTAAATCTCCCGCCATGTCTGCGGTAACATAAACAACCCGTTTTTGGTCTTTACGGTAAATGGTGTTTTGCAGGGTACTTTTCGTTACTTTCACCAAATCACTCACGGGAATCACATTTCCTTGTGAACCTTTAATTTTCAAGTTTTGAATATCTTGCAACGACGTTTTATCTTGATCGTCAAGCGATAATACAATTCCAACCGGGTTATTAGAACGTTCGTCATACAAATTGGAAACAGGCATTTCTCGCAACAAATACGTCAAATTACCCACCACTTGTTGCGGAGCTATTCCGTTCAACATGGCTTTTTCTTTGTCCACTTCCAATTTATATTCAATTTGAGCATCTTCCACCATCCAATCAATATCTACAATATCAGGAGTGTTTTCTAAAATGGTTTTTACTTGGTGAGCTACTTTAATTTGCTCTTCATAATTTGGTCCGTAAATTTCTGCAACCAAAGTAGAAAGTACCGGTGGTCCGGGTGGAACTTCAATGATCTTTACATTCGCACCATATTTTTTGGCAATTTTTTGTACTTCAGGACGAACGATTTTGGCAATGTCATGACTTTGTAAATCACGGTCTTCTTTGTGTAATAAATTCACTTGAATGTCTGCCATGTTGCTTCCTCCTCGCAAATCGTAATGACGCACTAATCCGTTGAATGTTATCGGTGCAGAAGCTCCTATATAATTTTGATAATCTACCACTTCCGGAACGGTTGACAAGTATTGAGCAATTTCTTTGGTAACCGCTGCTGTTCTTTCTAATGTTGTGCCTTCCGGCATATCAATCACTACTTGAAACTCATTTTTATTATCAAACGGTAACATTTTCACGGCCACCGATTTGGTAAAAAACATCAATACCGAACCTATTAGCAATACCGTCGTAATTCCCAACATGACCATTCTTTTCTTAGAACTTTCTAAAAACGGTCGTTCTAATTTGTTGTAAATTCTATAAATACGAGAAGTTTCTAAACCTTGTTCTTCTTTGTGTGCTTGTTCGTCTTTTTCTCTTAATAAATGATAACCCAAATAAGGGGTCACGGTTAACGCAACAAACAACGATAAAATCATCGCAATAGAAGCTCCAATCGGCATCGGACTCATGTAAGGTCCCATCATTCCGGATACAAAAGCCATCGGAAGAATCGCTGCAATTACGGTGAATGTCGCTAAAATGGTTGGATTCCCAACTTCATTAATCGCATAAATGGCAGCTTGTTTAAATGGTAATCGCTTCATTTTGAAATGCCGGTGCATGTTTTCGGCGATGATGATACTGTCGTCAACCACAATTCCCACCACAAAAACAAGGGCAAAAAGTGTAATTCTATTCAACGTATAACCTAATAAATAATAACTGAATAAAGTCAGTGCAAAAGTCAACGGAACGGAAAAGAAAACTACTAATCCGCCTCTCCAGCCCATGGCTAACATCACTAATATGGTTACAGCCAAGATGGCAACACCCAAATGCAATAACAACTCGCCTACTTTGTGTGAAGCCGTCTCCCCATAATTTCGAGTAACTTCCACATGCACATCATCGGGAATTAAATTGGTTTTGAGTTGTTCTACTCTTTCTAAAATCTTATCCGATATTTTCATTGCATCGGCACCTTTTACTTTTCCTACAGAAATAGTAACCGCGGGATATTCGCTTGGTTTATTGGCAAACTTTTCGTTCGCTTTTCCATACCCAAAAGAAACATAACTTCTTGCTGTAGAAGGTCCATCTTGAATGGAAGCCACCTGTTTTAAATAAACCGGCATATTTTGATTTATTCCCACCACCAAATTTTCTACATCTTCGGCATTGGATAAAAATTTTCCGGTAGTGATTAAATATTCCGTGTCATTTTGCACAAAGCTTCCCGACTGCGAAGAACCGTTGTTGGCTTGAATCATTTGCATAATTCCTAACGCATCCACCTTGTTTTCGGCCATTTTGTCTTTGTCTAAAACCACTTTCAACTCACGGGTTCGTCCGCCAATTTCTTTGGTAATAGCTACATCTTTCACTTTTTCAATTTCCGAAGTAACTTCTTCTGCCAGTTGTCGAATTTCAAAATCATCGTATTTTTCACTCCATAACGTTAATCCCAACATCGGAACATCATCGATTGAACGCGTTTTTACCATCGGTTTATAAACGCCTTGCGGAAAAATATGTTCGTGTTTGGCTAATTCGTCATACAATTTTACATAAGAACGCTCAATGTCTTCACCCACATAAAACTGAACAATAATCATCGCCTGACCGTTCATTGCCATGCTGTGCAAATGTTCAACACCTTTGATGTTTGATAACACTTTTTCTAACGGTTTAATGACACGGCTTTCTACTTCTGCCGGTGTTGCTCCCGGATAACCAATCATTACATCGGCCATGGGAACATTGATTTGTGGTTCTTCTTCTCTTGGAATTAAGAACGAACTGTATATACCAATCACCATCAAGGCCACCATCAACAGAATGGTTAGTTTGGAATTGATAAAGAAATTGGCGATTTTGCCTGAGATACCTTCTTGCATGTTGTTTTATTTTTGTTTGAAGTTTTAAGTTTTAGGTTTC
This sequence comes from Flavobacterium sp. UBA6135, assembly GCF_002428305.1. GTDB lineage: Bacteria > Bacteroidota > Bacteroidia > Flavobacteriales > Flavobacteriaceae > Flavobacterium. Next base: position 62,311 of record NZ_DIVJ01000028.1, read on the forward strand.
AAGTTAATATTAACTGAAAACTGTGACTGAAAACTGTTTACTATTTACTGAACACTCACTTTTGCTCCGTTAAACAATTTCTCTTCTGCCGAAACGATATACGGTTCTTTGGAAGATAATCCGGAGAGGATTTCAACTTTATCGCCGTAGGTTTTCCCAATACGTAACCATCTTAAAATGGCGGTATTGTTGGCAACAGTATAAATTCCGGTGAGCTGACCTTGTTTTACTAATGCCGATTCGGGAACTAAAACTTGTTCTGAACCTTCATTTGAATCTGATGATTTTTCAATTGGAAATTGCACGTTGACAAACATTCCGGAAAGGATAGTTTTATCCATTTCATCTAAATTGACTTTCACTAGATATTGTCCGCCGGTGTTTTTGGCTGATAGACTCACTTCCGAAACTTTTCCGGCTACTTTTTTATTTAATGATTTTAGGATAACCGAAACAGTCATACCTTGTTTGATTTTTGAAATATCACTTTCAGAAACCATGGCTGTAACTTGTAATTTACCTGAACCCTCTACACTTACTAACGGCATTCCCGGATTGGCCATGTCGCCTTCTTTGATGAATGTATTGGTTACAATTCCGCCAAAAGGAGCTGTAATGTTAGCATAATTAAATTGAGCCATAACTTCGTTACGCATTTGTTTGGCACCTTCTAAACCGGCTTTTGCCATTTCAAAACGAGCGGTCATATCGTCTAATTCTTTTTGAGAAGCACTTTGTTGATTGAACAACGCTACAAAACGATCGTAATCTTTTTTGGCATTGTTATAACCGGCAGTTGCTTGTAAAATGGCTGCATCAACTTGTGCTTTTTTGGCTTGTAAATCGGTATTGTTGATGCTAACTAACAGTTGACCTGCTCCTACTTTTTGACCTACTTTCACATGGACTTTGGTTACATAACCCATCATTCGGGTGCTGACATTGGCACTGTTTTCAGCTTCAATTTTACCACTTGCCGTCACAAATGGACTGGAAGAATTTTCTATTGAACCATTTACTTTAACTGCAATAGCAGGTAATGTTTTAACTTCTTTTTGGTCGCTTCCGCAGGAAAATAAAATTGCTGCTGAAAAAATAAGTAGAGATGTTATTTTGATATTCATAAGGTTGTGATTTTGTATATTGATTTGTTGAATGCTATTATTTAGTTAAAAATTCCAAATACATTTTGGTAAAATTGTATTCAAAAACCGCTTGTAAGTATTCCAATTCCTTTTGAGCCGTTTGTGTTTCCGTCATTAATAAATCCGAGGTTTTTTCTAAGCCTTGAATGAAACGATTTTGTCGGATTCTAAAACTTTCTTGTGTTTGTTCAAAGGCCAATTTGGAAAGAGCCACTTTATTTTGAGCATCGGCTAATTGGCGATTGGTTTTGTTTAATTCCAGCTGACTTTGTTTTTTGTATTGTTCTGCCTCAGTTTGTGCTTTTTGGAATTCTACTTTTGATTTTTCAAATTTTCCTATGGATTTATAACCGTCAAATACATTCCAAGACAGTTGTGCTCCGATGGTATAACCGTTTGCACCAAATTGAAAGATTTGGGTATCGTATAATTCGTAGGTTCCAAATGCATTCAAACGTGGTAGAAAGCTCATTTTGCCGGATTTCATTATATTTTTATACGCTTCAGTTGATTTTTCCATCGCTAAAAAATCTTTTCTTGATGTTGATAATTGAGCATTTTCTAACGTAGGATTGATTTCGTTTTCTAAATTTTCAACTGGTTTGTAAATGCCGCCTTGGGTATCTTCGTTCAATAAAAAAGCCAAATAATCGGATGCGTTTCGCACATTACTTTTGGCATATGATAATTGATTGGTGATTTCATTTACACGAACTTGCACATCCAACACATCTGTTTTTTGCAACATGCCTTGTTTGAAATAATTGTTGACTAAATTCAGATTGGCTTGTGCAGTAGAATTTGCTTTTTCTAAAACCTCAACCGCTTTATAAGCCAATTGCAATTGCATGAAGGCTTTGTTTACCTCCAATTCTAAATATTCTTTGGTACGCTCGGTTTGCAATTGATAGGCTTCCATTTTTGACTTGGCCGCTTTTCGTTCAAATAAACCATCTGCATTTAAAATCGGTTGAAGCACTTCAATTCGAGTGGCATAATTTTGCACTTGACTTGGATCATTCAACAAAGCCGGATTAAAATCGGATGGCGTTAAAATTTCTTGATTCAATTTTGAACCAAATGCCATCAACGGATTGGTTGTTGTAATGGCAGTATGCGAAGCCGAAATACTCGGTAAAAAAAGAGCATTCGATTGACGGTAATCGGATCTAGCCAATTCAAAACTTTGCTTAGAAATTTTCAATTGAAGATTTTGTTCCGATAATTTGGTTGTTAAATCAGCTTTGGATAGTTGTAAAGTATCTTGACTGAAAACCGAATATGAAAGTAAAAAACTTACTGTGAAAATTATTCTTTGTATTTGTCTCATAATATTTATACTGAATTATGAGGCAAATTTAAAACGCAAAAAAACAATAGGAAGTAACAAATGTTACTGTGTAACTATTGTTACAGAAGGCTTTGATAAGGAAATATCAAAGGGTAGATTTCAAAATTTAAATTCAAAAAATTATACTTATTAAAAACTTACTGTTAAAAATAAGAACCAACTGAAATTCATTAAATTCTGGCTAAACTTTATACTAAATTACTTCTTATCAAAAGTTATACTCCAAATACCACGAACTTCATTTTCATCGTATCCAACAGCTAAATCTTTTGGATAAAACTTTAAAATTTGTTTTGAAATTTCGGGTTTGATATGTTTTCCGTGGCATTGCAAGCACATGGAATTTGTTTCAATGGGATAATAAAACTGAATTTTATTTCCTTTTTCAATGGCAACCGGCTTTATTTCTTGATTTGCTGCCAATGCTTTTTTAAATTGAGCTATATAGTTCAATTCTTCGGCGTTGGCACTATTATGTGGATTTCTATTTTTGTCTGAAACACGTTTTATAGAAGCATTATAATTGATTGACATACTATCCGTTAACGAAAGTGCTTGGCTATTACAAAATACCAAAGCTTCTAATGTACCTTTTTGTTGAATCGCTTCCATCAAATTTTTGCCTAGTACTTTTTTGGTTTCCAAAGCATACTCTAAACCGACATCGGCATAGGTTTTTTCATTTTCAATTTCTTCGTATTTTTTACCCGATTGTTTCCAACTTTTATTCCCATTAGCTTGCCAATGAGCTTTAAACCATTCCGGTTCTTCGATTTGATAATCAAACATAAAAGCAGCAATTTTTGCTACAGTACCCTCCGGAAATGCTTGTTTTGGCATTAATCCGTGTTTTCTGATGGCTCCAAACATCAATGCTTTATCTTCTGTCGGATTGGCAACAAACGCCACAACATTTTCAATAAATTCATCTCTGTTGTATCCTTCAATTTCAATATATCTCGCTTTTATAGCAACCATTGGCGGAGCAATTCTTCCTTGGTTTTCTGCCGCATTTGGACTATGACATAAATAGCAATGGGTTTCCATTAATTTTTTAACTGTCAATATGTCGGTAACTGTGCCTATCACTTTATCATTTGAAACAGATTGGTAAACTTCATTATTTTTCTTAGTACAAGAAAACAAAAAAAGTAAACTAATAAATAGAGTTATGATTTTCATTTAGAAAAAATTTAATTTTAAAATTATTATATTTAATCCTCTTTACTCATCTTGCCAATAGCACAATTCACATATGATTTTGCCTTTCTAATCAAATTGTTGTTTCCTTTTTCCGGATAACCCAATTCGTTTAATTTTGATGTGATTGATTCTGCATCTACATTTCCGTTTACAAAAATTGTTTCAGAGTCGAGAATAATATCCACCTTTTCAACCCCTTCAATTTTGAGTAATGCGGTTTTAATACTATTCATACAACCGCCACATTTTATATTTTCAACTTCAAATTGATATGTCATAATTTTTTTAATTATTCAACGTGATTTGTAATTATTTTTTAGGTTTTAAAAATAATGCTCACAATTATTCTCTTTTTTCTTCTTTCACAAAAAGATTAAAAAATAATCCACCCATCAAACTACCATATAATATACTATTAATCGGGTTTGAAGTAATGGAACATGTTCCGGAATTGCATCCAACAAAATGATAGTATAAATAACCCACTACAGCTCCAACTAAAACACCTAAAATTGTAATCAAACTTTTCTTTTTCATAAAAAATAAACCTTTAAATTACTACAAAAATAGTTGCTTTACAGTAGAAAATAAGTAACATTTGTTACGTAATGAGACAATTAAATTGGAAAAAAATCTTTTCAACAATTCAGAATAACTCCCACATAAATCGCAAATAATCGTTACTTTTGCCTTCCGTAAAAATGCAACGACAATGATTTACAAATTACGAGTAATACTCGATAACGAAGATGATGTTTTTAGAGATTTAGCCATTGAAAACACCGATACTTTAGAAGATTTACACAATGCTATTGTGAATGCTTTTGGCTTTGACGGAAGCGAAATGGCTTCCTTTTACACCTGTGATGACAACTGGAATCAAGAAGATGAAATTCCGCTTTTTGATACTGGCGATGTTCCGGGTGAAATGCGAATCATGAGCGATTTATCTCTGGAAGACATGCTCTATGAAAAGCAAACCAAAATTATTTATGTGTATGATTTCCTGAACATGTGGACATTTTTGGTGGAATTAGCCGCCATCGAAGAAAAACAAGCTGGTGCTACATATCCTGAACTTTTATACTCGCACGGATTAATGCCAATTGGTTCAAACGATCCAACTTTTGAAGCCGATGACGATTCTTTGTTCTCCGAATTTGAAGACGATTTAGACGAAGACGATTTGGATATGTTTGAAGGCGGAGATGACTCTTTTGAAGATTTTGGGTTTGAAGAGAATTGGAATTAAGTAGCTGAGTAGCTGAGTAGCTGAGAAGCTGAGAAGCTGAAAATAAAATATATAAACCATTTAAAACAATTATAAGCATGAAAAATTTCAGATCTTTACTCATTTGGCAAAAATCAATGTCATTGGTTACAGAAACTTATTTATCCACAAAAGAATTCCCAAAAGAAGAAATTTTTGGATTAACATCACAAATTCGAAGAAGTTCAATTTCGATCCCTAGTAACATTGCAGAAGGATTTGGAAGAGATGGAAATAAAGAATTTTTAAGATTTTTAAAAATTTCATTAAGTTCACTTTTTGAATATCAAACCCAAATTGAGATTGCAAAAAACATAAATTATTTAAACGAAAATCAATTTAACAAACTATACGAGTTCAGTAGAGAACTAGAAGCTATGCTTGTTTCATTCATCAAAAAAGTTGACGAATCAAAGTAAAACTTAGCAACTCAGTATCTCAGCAACTCAGCAACTAAAAAACATGATCAACCTTTTCAACGCCCACATCGAATCTCTTTCCATCCACCGAGTTGGAAACAAAAGTAGAAATGAAGCTATTTTTTTATCTGAAAATCCATATCAAACCAATGACGAAATTACGCCATTGTTAAAAGAGTTTTTTCTGAAATCATTTCGTGAGAAAGAGGAAAACTATTACCAATTTGCTCACGAAGTTGATTTAGAATATAACGATATGTTCAAATTGGCTTCGGAAGTTTTTGAAAATCCATCAACGATACATGATGTTTCAAAAAAAATTACGAAACATTTGTTTGAACAATCCAATCATCCGCACATTAAAAATGGTGAAGTTTATGTGGTTCATTTTACACATTTAACGATTGATAACAATCAAGTGGATGCGATTGGTGTATTCAAAAGTGAGTTACAATCCGACTTTTTACAATTTGAAGAAAAAGGGACAAATTTAGAAATGTTGCTGCAACACGGCATCAATTTGAATAAATTGGATAAAGGTTGTTTGATTTTTAATTACAAAAAAGACGAAGGTTATAAAATTCTAACGGTTGACAGCAATCGCTACGATGCTCGTTATTGGTTGGAACATTTTTTAAGCGTTGATGCTTTTCAAGATGAAAATTTCATCACCAAAAAATACTTGAAATTTTGTCAGGATTTTGCCAAAGATGTTGTTTTTCCTGCCGAAGATAAAAAACAAGAAGTGATGTTTATGAATCGCTCCGTGAATTATTTTGCGAAGAATGATGAATTTGAAGAAACCAATTTCTTGAATGAAGTCATGGATAATCCCGATTTGATTCCTGAATTCAAAAGCTATAAAGTGGATAAAGGCGAAAAATACAGCATAGAAGATGTAACCAATTTCCCGATCGCTAATGCTGCTGTTTCTGATGCAAGAAAGAAAATTAAAAACGTGATTAATTTAGATACCAACATTCAAATTAAACTCGATTTCATCAACCCTGAAAGTGCAGAAAAATTTGTAGAAAAAGGCTGGGATGAGGAAAAGCAAATGTATTACTACTTGGTTTATTTTAATAAAGAACAAAAATCATAATCAAAAAAAAATGCACTCCAACGAGTGCATTTTCATTTTAAAAAACGGTTAACCAATTTCAATCATTCGTTTAGGTTTTGGCAATGCTTCTTCACGTTTTGGTAAAGTGATGTGCAAAACGCCGTTTTCATAAGTTGCGTTTATGTCAAATTCATTTACAATATCCGGTAAAGTAAAAGAACGTTTGAAAGAAGAATAGCTAAACTCTTTACGAGTATATTTTCCATCTTTGTCTTTTTCTTCGTTTTCAACGCTTGCTTCAGAAGAAATGGTCAACACATTGTCATCTAACTCAATGTTGAAGTCTTCTTTTTTCTTTCCTGGAGCGGCCAATTCTACAACAAAATTGGTTTCGGTTTCTTTGATGTTCACAGCCGGAACATTCACATTAAAGCGTTCCATTCCACCCATCCAGTCGGGTTTCAAAAACTCATCAATTAGAGATGGAAACGCAAATCGGTTGTTTGTTTTAACTAGTGTCATGGTTTAAAATATTTAAATTAAACATTGTTTTCACTTACTAAAATGACAAAAAACAGACCAAATCATTTTTTCGGTCAAGATGGCATTTTAACACCCTAAATCACGTCATTTTATCAGTTAAACCAACTGATTACAAGATAAATAGCTGACATTTTTTCATTAATCAAAAAACTAGCTTGGTATTCCTTTTTAATAAGTCTATTTTTGCACTCCTTAAATTTTTAAAATGAAACAATTATTTAATCTATTTGATTTAAATCAAAAAGTAAATTATAAAACAGAAATACTTTCCGGTACAACCGTAGCATTAGCCTTAGTTCCCGAAGCAATTGCCTTTGCTATGATTGCGGGATTTTCACCGCTAACGGGATTATATGCTGCTTTTGTAATGGGATTAGTTACCGCAGTTTTTGGTGGACGTCCCGGAATGATTTCCGGAGCAACCGGTGCTATTGCCGTGATCTTTGTTGGTTTAATTCTTGAACTTAAAAATACGTTTCCGGATATTACACAGGAAACTATCTTACAATATGTCTTTGCAACGGTAATTTTAGGTGGGGTTCTTCAAATTTTGTTTGGATTATTCCGTCTGGGAAAATTCATTCGATTGGTACCACATCCCGTTATGTTTGGTTTTGTGAATGGTTTGGCTATCATTATTTTTATGGCTCAATTCCCAAACTTCTACCAAAAAGGAACAGATAATTTATTGGAAGGAAGTGCTTTTTTATTGATGCTCGGACTGGTTTTAGTAACCATGTTTATCATTTGGGGGTTACCAAAATTAACCAAAATAGTGCCCTCTTCTTTAGTTGCAATACTTGTAGTTTCAGCCATCGTAATCGGTTTTGGAATTGACACAATGACCGTTGCAGATACTTTGAACGAAGGTGAAACCATTAAAGGTGGATTTCCTCCTCTTTCCAATTTTACTATTCCATTATTTACAACAGAAACTTTTCTATTAATTCTTCCTTATGCTGCTATTGTTGCGGGAGTTGGTTTAATTGAAAGTTTGTTGACGTTAAACTTAATTGACGAAATTACAGAAACTCGCGGACGAAGTAATCGCGAATGTGTGGCACAAGGTACTGCTAATATTTTCTCCGGATTACTTTCAGGAATGGGAGGATGTGCGATGATTGGACAAAGTTTAATTAATACATCTGCCGGTGCCAGAGCTCGACTTTCAGGAATTGTAGCCGCAATAATGCTTTTGGTTTTTATCATGTTTGGTTCTAGTCTCATTGAAAAATTACCAATGGCTGCTTTAGTCGGATTGATGTTTATGGTTGCCATCGGAACGTTTGAATGGGCGAGTTTAAAAACCTTCAAAAAAATGCCAACATCTGATGTGGTGGTGATGGTTTTAGTTACCTTAATAACAGCCATCACACACAATCTTGCGGTTGCTGTTTTAATTGGTGTAATATTAGCCGCTTTAGCTTATGCTTGGGAAAATGCAAAACGAATCCGTGCCAGAAAATATGTGGATGAAAATGGGGTAAAACATTATGAAATTTTCGGTCCGTTATTCTTTGGTTCAACTAAAGCTTTTTCTGAAAAATTTGATATTTTAGAAGATCCAAAAGTGGTTATCATCGATTTTAAAGAAAGTAGAATTGCGGATATGTCGGCTATCGAAGCGGTTAACGTTATTACACATCGCTATGCCAAACAAGGTAAAGAAGTGCATTTAAGGCATTTGAGTAAAGATTGTATCAATCTCTTAAAAAATGCGGAAGCAATTATTGATGTCAACATCATGGAAGATCCAACTTATAAAGTGGTCATTGACAATTCGCCATTATAAAAAAGTAAAAGCCTCAAAAATTTAATCGAGGCTTTTTATTTGGGTCATTTTCATCAACTCTTTTTGAAAACGTTCAAAGTTTTCTTTGTTTTTTCCCCAGTCATAAATTTGATAAGGATAACCACATATTGAACTAAAATGTAATTGAAGTTTATTATCCAAAGGAATTATCTTAACTTCGATATATTCAAACCAAGAACTCATTGAAAAAGATGTAGTTGCATAAAATTTTTTGTCTTCCAAATTGAAATCCACGTCTTTAAAACCAGCTCTTTTCATTGCTTCTTGTAATAAACTTACACTATTTTCATTTAATGAAATTTCTACTGTTTGTTCATACATCGAACGCATGAAATTTGGTTTACGAATAACTATTCTAATAATAAATATGATAAGAATACTTCCAAAGAAGATAATCCAAAAAAAGTAATCTTTTATAATTTCCATATTTAAAAATAAAATATTAAAATCCGTTAGGTATAATTATTTAAAATTAAAAAAATATCATAAATTAATATACTTTTTTTCACATCCTTATAATTACATAAAAAAACAATAATTATGACAAATATAATTAAAAGTTCTTTGAAATATGAATTAACGAATAAATCAGGTGTTTGAAAAAAAAGATATCTGATTAAAAAATGATTGACTACAAAACTATGCCCATTGACAATGAAAATTCATTACTCAAATAGATGAATCAAGTTGAAATTACAAATTTAATTGAGCAAAATCAGCTCAATAAAGGAAGGAGAAAATTGTTTTATTTTCAGAAAAAGTTAGAAATAAATTAGATAGATATTTTTTGAAATTTGAAGATAATTATATTATTGCTAGCATGCCACTTGAAATATTTTAATCTTCTTATCATGGTAGAGTATGAATCAGTAAAGAGGAATTTGAAAGTACTCCATCAAAAGGATTTTGTGCCTAACACAAAACTATTAGCTTTATAGGTATAAATTGTATCGAGTTTCTTATTTAGCTGGAGTTTTCCATTCTTTGGATATTATAAGAGTAAGAGTTCACGAAATTCATTTTTTGTGAAACATAAAAAAACAAATACCTGATTATGTACTACTTGTAAATAAAGGTTATTTATTAGACTTTATTCTATTAGATTCAATTCAATCAGTAAATATAAAATTTGAAACCTCAATGAAAATAAATAAAAAAAATATAAGTTACAGCCATACATTTTTTAGAAAATGAAGAAAAAGAATAACAACTTTAATTTTCTCAATTATAAAACCAACTAATGGTTAAAAGGGATTACTCAAATTTTATTATGGTTCCAAAATCAAATTTTCAGCAAAAATAACACTTATAACTATAGCATAATTTACCAATAAATTTAGCTTTTACAGATAAATTAACCATATCAAAAATCAAATTTATTTAATTACAATCGAGGGAATATCAAACTTAATAGTAATTATTAATCATAATTTTAACAAAATAAACTAATAATTTAAAAATCATATCGTTAATTTTATTACATTTATTTTTTATTTCGCACAACACTCCCTCAAATCGATTCATACGCTTACTTATAGAATAATACAGCATCGATGAATCTTTTACAAAACAAAACACTTGGATTGCTTTCGTGTTTCTTTCTTTTTTCGTGGGTAGTGTCCGCTCAAGACGTGCGTTTTCAAAAATTAACCATCAATGAAGGCTTGTCCCAAAATGTAGTATTTTCTATCACACAAGACAGCGATGGTTTTATGTGGTTTGCTACCAAAGATGGCCTGAATCGCTACGATGGCTACACGTTTACGATTTACCAACACAGCCCTTCCGATAAAAACTCCTTGGCTTCCAATTACATTACTACCTTATTTAATGACAGAAATGGAACACTGTGGATTGGTACAGAAAATGGCGTTTTGCACAACTACAATAAAAAAACCAACAACTTTCAACGTATTTATTTACCCTTGGCTCATGCGATGAGTAAAAATACCGCCGAAATCACCAACATCACTCAAGATAAAAACGCCACGATTTGGGTGGGCACAAAATCTAACGGAATCTTTAAAATCCCTTTTGACGAGGAGCACTACAAGCTGAATCAAATTACCCAGATTTACAAAAACCCAAAAAGTAATTTCAATCTTAGCGACAACAACATTTCAAAACTCCATGTAGACGATTCAGGTATGCTATGGATTGCGACTGCCAATGGCTTAACGCGAATGCACATGAAAAACGAAGCAATGGCCACCTTTTATTTTGAGGTACAACACAAAAGCACCTTCGGCCTCGACAAAGATTTTGGAATTGGTTCCATAGCCGAAGCGGATAAAAATAAATTATGGTTAGGTACTCGATCGGGCTTGGTGCTCTTTAACACCCTTGACTTTTCCTATGAATTCTACCCCCATCATTTAAACATCTTTCGATACGGCTGGGGCAATATAAAAGAAATTGTCGAAGATAAAAAAGGTAACCTTTGGCTAGCTACAGCAGCTGAATTGATGCGGTTTGACAAGACAACCAAAAAATACGAAAGTTTTAAAAACGACCCTTTATTGCCGGAATCGCTAAATTACAACAGCATATCCAGTCTGTTTATCGACCATTCCAATATGCTGTGGGTGGGTACCACGGGAATGGGTATCAACTACTACGACCCCAAAGCCAACCGGTTTGGAAAATTAAATCGAAAAGACTTCTTAAATTCCAGAATTCCCGGTTTCAGTATCCGCTCCATTGTGGAAGAAAACGACAGGTATGTTTGGATTGGTGCCGAAGTACTATACCGTTGGGACAGGAAAACAAACCAACTCAAAACTTTTGAAAGCAGTTCCAAAAATCTTAAGCATTTTGGCAACACCAGTGTGTCTTCTTTACTCAAATCAAAAGACAATGCGTTGTGGATAGGTTCCACAGAAGGTTTGTTTCGCTACAACCCCAAAACAGAAGAAACGGTTTTATTTGCAAATGACCCTAATAATCCCAATAGTTTACCCAAAAAAGGAGCTTCCTTTATTTTTGAATCGCAAAATGGGACGATTTGGGTGATTACCGAAAACCACTTATCTAAAATAATTGACCGCAACAAAGGTATTTTTAAAAATTATACTATTAAAAATAACAGTGCCGAAAACTTCATCGTGCAGTCCTTCATTTATGAAGATGAAAACAACATCTTATGGATTGCGTCCAAAAATGGAATGATGGCCTTCAATCCCGTAAAAGAAAGTTTTCACACCTATTTGAACAACCCCGAAAATGAAAAGAGTTTAAGCAACAATAATGTGAATGTGATTTGTCCCGATCCCTATCATCCGTCTCGCTTTTTATGGATTGGTACCACCGGGGGTTTAAATTTATTTGATAAAAAACACCAAACTTTTACCCACTTCTCCCAAAAAGACGGACTCCCCAACAATGTGGTATATGGCATTCTTCCCGACAGTCAAAACTTCCTGTGGTTGAGCACCAACAAAGGGATTTCTAAATTCAATCCGAAAGACAAGACCTTCAGAAACTATGATGTGCATGACGGTTTACAAAGTAATGAATTCAATACGGGAGCTTTTTATAAAAGTGCTAAAGGGGAACTGTTCTTTGGAGGTATTTCAGGCGTCAATTACTTTTTCCCCGAACAGATTCAAGACAACCCTTATTTGCCTTCAGTCGCCATCACAGGAATCAAAATTTACAGTGAGAACAAATCCAAAAAAGACTATACAGAAACCCGTGAAATTCATTCCATTTACGAGGAAAAGCTCCAATTCTCTCATCGGGACAACATCTTGATTTTTGAATTTGCAGCTCTTGATTTTTCAGCCATTGCAAAAAATAAGTTTGCTTACCAACTGGAGAACTTTAACGACAATTGGATTTATATCGACAAAAGCCGATCTGCCACGTTCACCAACTTACCGCCCGGAAACTACACCTTTAAAGTAAAAGGAAGCAATAACGATGGTGTTTGGAATCAAAAAGTGACCACCGTCTCTTTTCAAGTGTTACCCCATTGGAGCGGTACCTGGTGGGCTTACTTGGGTTATTTCCTCATCCTCTTAGCGGTGTTATACCGCATAAGAAACTATGAAATGAAACGATTAAAATGGAAAGCCAAAATTGAAAAAGATAAAAATGAAAATGAAACACTGCGTAATCTTGACCAACTGAAAACTCGTTTCTTTACAAATATCTCGCACGAATTCAGAACACCGCTCACACTAATTCGTGGAAATATTGAACAACTGATGGAAGACCACAACGCCTCAAAAATTAAAAACCAATTACATCAAATCGATCAAAACACGCAGCAGTTGTTGAAATTAATCAACCAACTCCTGGACATTTCCAAATTAGAAGCGGGAGCCACGCAACTCAACAGTAAGACGTACAACATCGTTCCTTTTATCGAACACTTGGTGTATTCGCTTGAAGCGGTTTGTCAAAATAGAGGCATCACCTTGAGCTTTACCACAGAAAGTCAAACGATTCATATCAACTATGACGAAGAAAAAATGGAAAAAGTCATCCTGAATTTGTTGTCCAATGCGTTAAAGTTCACAAATGACAACGGCACCATCGTGGTGAGCGTTACTACAAACAACAACACCGTCTACATTACTGTAAAAGATGATGGTGTTGGTATTGAACCTACCGCCTTACCCTTTATCTTCAATCGCTTTTATCAGGCAGACAACTCCGATACGAAACCATTTGCAGGTACGGGTATTGGACTTACCTTAGTGAAAGAATTAATTGAACTCCATAAGGGTAAAGTACATGTAATTAGAAATGAAGATAGTAATAATGATAAAGGAACCACCTTTATAATCGAACTGCCCATCGGAATAGTGGTTGATATACCATTGAAACAACCAATAAAAAAAGAAATGATATTTCATGACGCTGTACCTGATTTAAAAGTAGCAGCAATTAAAAATGCCAAAGAGGTACCTAAAAAAATAATTGTTTTGGTGGATGACAACCCACACATTCGTTTGTTTCTAAAACAACAACTGAAAGACAAATACAAAATCATTGAAGCCGAAAATGATAAAAAAGGTATTCTAAAATCGCAAAAACACATACCAGATCTGATCATTGCCGATATCATGATGCCGGAAATGGATGGCTATACCATGGTAGAGCAATTGCGAAACGACGAATTGACTAGTCATATCCCCATTATCCTATTGACAGGAAAAGCCACGTTGGATGATAAACTAAAAGGGCTTGAATATGGCGTGGATGCCTACCTCACTAAACCGTTTAACAGTAAAGAACTTAAAATCACGATGGCCAACTTAATGGATCAACGGGAACAACTCCGCCTCAAATTTCAAAAAAGCTTTAAAGTAGAAAAAAGTCAGGTAGCCGTGTCTTCGGTAGACCAACTGTTTTTAGAAAAAACGATACACTACATCAAAGACAACATGGATAATGCCAATTTTAGTGTAGAGCTGTTGGCTCAAAAAATGTGCTTGAGTCCTTCGCAACTCCATCAAAAAATGGTGGCATTACTCGATCAGGCTCCGGGACAACTGATACGCAGTATTCGTTTGGAACATTCAGCCGATTTACTAATTCAAAATGCCGGAAATATTGCTGAAATATGCTATCAAACAGGGTTCAGTGACCAAACGTACTTTTCACGTGCGTTTAAAAATCAGTTTGGTTGTTCCCCATCATCTTATAAAAAAACAGTAAAATGAAAGGAACTTCTATGAATATAAACAAGAATTATGAATGCGAGTACCAATGCTATAAAAGTACCTATTGTTGCAAGATTTATACAACTTATTCTACCGCCATGTAGTTAATTTTGGATTATTAATAACCAATTAAATAACCAAAAAATGAAAAATGTAATGTATTTGTTGCTACTCTTTCCACTAATGTTAGTAGCTCAAAACCCGGGTAAGATTTTGAACATGACTGAAATTACAGTCAAAAGCGGCCACAACAGCCAGTTCAAAGCAGCAGTGAAATTATATAAAGAATGCTACGAAAAAAACAACGGCACCGAAGGCTGGAATCTATGGCAACGCTTTCAGGGAGAAGGCACCGTGTATGTATTGACCAGTATGTTGGACAATTGGGCTGCGTTTGACAAAGAAGACAAAGCGGGCGACGATTGTCAATCGTTTGTAACTACCCACATCATGCCTCACGTGGAAAAAATCAGTTATTCTACCGCTCGAAACTTACCGGACTTGAGTAGAGCTCCGTTGGAAGGAACCAAAATGGTAGTGGTTTATTCGGTTAAAGTCAACAATGCTGCAGCCTTTGAAGAAGGGATTAAAGAACGTCAGGCGTTCATAAGAAGAGTAGAAGGTAGCCCACGTAGTTATATCTACCGCTTTATGGGCGGACATCCGGATTCTCCCTCCTATCTTTTCTCTACCCCATTCAAAAGTTTTGCGGATATGGACATCCAACGCGACAACATATGGAAATTGATTGAAAAAGAAAAAGGCTTAAAAGTAGCCAACCAAATGAGAGAAACCAACGCCAAACTCATTGAAAAAGAATGGTCGTATCTCTATATACTGCACGATGAATTAAGTAAATAAAGTAAATTAAAAAGTAACGTTATGAAAAATGCTGTTTTTTTTTTAACTATCCTGTTGCTGTTTTTTTTCTCAACAGCTGTGGCTCAAAATTCAATTCGCTACCGTGTGCATGTAGACAATGTCTATCCCGGCAAAGTGGAAGTTTATGAAGTCTTGGCTAAAAAGTTAGCAGATTTAGCGGCAGAAAATAAAGAGGAAAAAGAATGGGTCATGTTTGTTTCTGATGATTTCAAATACCATGCAATTTCTCCTCTTAACAGCATGACGGAAATAGGAATCAATCCTTATTCGAATACCTTAGAAAAAATGGGGGGTGAAGCGTTCATCAAAATGTTTGAAAGTTTTGATGAATGTTATCCCAGTCATGGCGATTACATTCTCAATTTGAGTACTACCCTATCCTATATGCCGTATGGCTTAGTGAATATGATAGACGGTAAAGATTTCAGAACCAATTACCTCTATTACTATGAACCAAAGGATTTTGATGCCGTTTTAAAAACGGCCGAACAATTCAAAACGTTGAACGAAAAGAAAAAATCAAAATTGCACTACCGTATCTACCTTAGTGGTTTTGGAAATCCGGAAGCCTATATACTGATTTCCTATGCCGCATCAAACGAGGAGGAACTTAAAAAAATGGTAGAAGAAAACAACAAACTCCTTGGAGAAGAACGGGTAAAACTCAACGATGCCTTAAACGCAAATACCTTTAAAATGGAAACACGTAGAGGCACCATCCGACGCGATTTATCCTATATAAAATAATAACCTAAAACAGTACAATGAAAAAACTAAACATCCTTTTGCTTGCTGTACTTATACTGATAGCCTGCGAAACCAAAAAAGACCGTTATACACAAACGGCTCCTGAAATTGAGACCTATAAAAAAGCTCTGAAAGATTATGAAATGGCCAACTGGGAAGAACTGGCCTCACACTATGCCGATACGGCCAAAGTAATGATGAATGTCACGAAGAAAAATGCAAAAACAGTAGCTCAAATGATTGAAGCTAATAAACAAGACCAAACCTTGTTTATTTCTTATGGGTTTGTTCCCGAAGAATCGGAATATGAAATGGTAGTTACCGACAAAGGGGAAACCTGGGTGAACTACTGGGGGCTATGGCAAGGCCGCTTAAAATTGAACAACGAACTCTACGAAATACCCGTGCACCTAACCGCTCGTTTCAGTAACGGTAAAATTGTGAAGGAGCACGGCTATTGGGACAACAGTGCCATAACCATGGTTTTAATGAAGCAGGCGGATACAACGGCTGTAGCGACACCATCGGTGGCCAACGAATAATACCACACCATTACCAAGTCCGTTTGATTTCAAACGGACTTTATGCAGTAATCTAAACCCTCTTATAATGAAAAATTACAATAGTATTATTATACTCCTCCTATGGAGTAGCACCAGTCTATTTGCCCAACAAAACACCACCGAAAACAACATCAAAATGTACGCTAAAGTTTGGGATGAAATTGTCAACAAAAGACAAATTGACCAAATTAATGCCACCCACTTTGACACCAACATCACCATGGTAGCCAGTCCACAAAACGTGGTAGGCCTTGAAAATTTCAAAGCCCACTACCAAAATTACCTGACGGGCTTTTCAGATATCCATTTTACCATCGTGGAAATCTTTGGTCAAGGTGATAAAATTGTCAAGCATTGGCAATTTAAAGGAAAACATACCGGCGTCTTTTTTGGTGTGCCACCCACGGGTAAAGCGGTAGATGTGGAAGGTGTCACCATTGCTAAAATGAAAAACGGAAAGATTGCTTACGAACTCGACTTTATGGACAGCCTGCCTTTTATGCAACAACTGGGTTTGCTTTCTGATCCTGCAAATGTGAGCGTGATTGACAAACTCTACAAAGCTTTTGCTAAAGGTGATATTCCCACCGTTCTGGGTGGTTTGGATACGAATGTTGTTTGGAATGAAGCCGAGGGCAACAAATACGCGGACGGCAACCCTTACAAAGGTCCGGATGCCGTGCTCAATGGGGTCTTTGCCCGAATTGATGCAGAGCACGATTCTTTCTTGTTAGATGAAATCACGCTACACGAAATGTCATATAATAAAGTACTGGCTACGTTACGCTATAAAGGAAAATATAAAAACGGGAAGGCTTACAACGCTCAAGTGGCTCATTTATGGACGCTAAAAGACGGGAAAGTCACCGCTTTTCAACAGTATGTAGATACAAAAAAACTCAATGATGCTTTAGCTAAATAAACGCGGTATGAAAAAAATACTTATTACAGGGTGCAGTAGCGGTTTCGGATTTGAAGCCGCTAAATACCTCGCCGAAAAAGGCCATCAAGTGTATGCTACCATGCGGAATGCAGCCGGTTCTAATGCGAATGCAGCAGTGGCATTACAGCATTTTGCTACAACCCATGATTTAAAAATCGACGTAATCGACTTAGATGTCACCTCTGATGAAAGTGTCAGCGTTGCTATGACCCAAATACCCACCGTGGATGTTTTAATCAACAACGCAGGTCGTGGATTTGGCGGACCCGTAGAAGCGTTTTCGGCAGCGGAATGTCTGGCTCAATTGGACCTAAACATCGTGGGCACTATTCGAATGGCAAAAGCAGTGCTTCCCGGCATGCGTGCCAAAAAATCAGGACTAATCATTCAACTCAGTTCTATTGCGGGACGCTTAGCTGTTCCCGGGTTTGGTATTTACCATGCCAGTAAGTGGGGCGTGGAAGGTTTAAGTGAAGCCATGCGGTATGAACTTGCTCCGCTGGGTATTGATGTGGCTGTTGTTGAACCCGGTCCCTTTTCCACCAACTTTTTTCCAAGTCTGATAACGGCTAAAGACGATGAAATTGTAAAAGCCTACGAACATGTGGGGGCTTTTAGTGCCGAATTCGGAACTAAAACACAAGCTGCTTTTGCCGATGAAGAAGCACCAACCGACCCAATGATTGTGGTGCAACTCTTTGAAGCTCTTATCAATGCTCCCGCAGGTTCACGACCGTTGCGAAATGTCGCAGGATTGGATTTTGGTACCCGACATATCAATGACGCCGTCGAACCGCTGCGAAAAGGGGTGTTAGAAGCCTTTTATTTATCCGATTGGGACGGCGTGAAAGCCTAAAGTTGTAACCAAACCACACTTTGCATATGAAAACAAAATTTGTAACACTCTTACTTGTTATTACCGTAATGGCTTGTAACGAAAAACAAGCGAACTCCGCTGAGGAAAACCCACCTTCCTCCTATTTGGATTATTCCAACAGCGAGGACCAACTAACTGGCGGTATCAAAATGATTCCCATTACCACCGACAAAGGAACGTTTAACGTCTTTACCAAACGCGTGGGAAACAACCCCAAAATGAGGGTGCTGTTATTACATGGCGGTCCGGGCGGTACGCACGAATGTTTTGCTGCGTTTGATGGCTACCTGCCCAACGAAGCAATTGAATACATCTACTATGACCAATTGGATTCCTATTACAGTGATAAACCCAATGATTCCACTTTGTGGACTACCGAACGTTTTGTAGAAGAAGTGGAACAAGTTCGTGTGGCTTTAAACCTCACCAAAGACAATTTTTATCTATTGGGGCATTCCTGGGGTGGCATACTCGCTGCGGAATATGCCTTAAAATACCAACAGAATTTAAAAGGATTGATCATTTCCAATATGATGATGAGTGCTCCCGACTATGGCAAATATGCCAATGAAGTATTGGGGCCGAAATTGGACCCCGAAATATTAAAGGAAATCAAAGCGTTAGAAGCGGCCGGTGATTTCGGTAACCCGAGGTATGCCGAATTATTGATGAATCATTATTATACCAAACACATACTACGTCTACCGCTAGAAGCGTGGCCGGAACCGATTAATCGGATGTTCAACCATTTAAACCCCAACATTTATGTCTATATGCAAGGGCACAGTGAGTTTGGGATGACAGGAAACGCTACGCTCAAAAATTGGGACGTTACCGATCGTCTTAAATCGATTAAAACACCCACATTAGTCATCTCAGGTACCCATGACACGATGGACCCGAAACACATGGAATGGGTGGCCAACGAGCTCCCAAACGGTCGCTTACTGCTCTGTGAAAACGGAAGTCACTTGGCTTTTTATGACGACCAAAAGACCTACTTTTCAGGTTTAGTTAAATTTATTAAAGATGTTAATAACCAACAATTTAAATAAAATATTAGTTATACGATGGTAAAACTTATAACCCCACAAAAAGACCGCATCCAATTTCTCGACGCCTTACGTGGTATTGCTATTTTAGGCATTTTAGTGGCCAACATTTATTATTTCTCGGGCTTGTTCTTTATGGACCCTGCGGAACAATATCCATGGGCGGCATCTTCTTGGGACATGCCTTTTGATTTTGTGTTGTACACCTTGGTGGACGGAAAGTTCTATTCCATCTTCTCGTTGCTGTTTGGCATTGGATGTGCCATTCAATACCATAGTTTGCAGAAGCTCGAACATCCTTTTGTGCCTTTCTTTACCCGAAGGATGTTTTGGTTGTTCGTGATTGGGATGTGTCATCTGACGTTTATTTGGTTGGGTGACATTCTTACGTTGTATGCTGTACTGGGGTTTGTATTGATGCATTTTGTTCATACCACTAACAAAAACCTCCTAAAGTATGCCATCATACTATTGTTGTTACCGCTGGTGAATGATTTTGTAATCAACCACATCGGGTGGAACTACCCCAAGCACTTTTTCAAAATGAACCAGGCAGTAGCAACCTATTTCGACATTCCGATGCGGGAGTTTGGTGAAGTAAAAACCACCAACATGAACCATTACCTCAAGAACGAGGATTGGGGCGTGTTCTTTAAAGCCAACCTCAGCAACGTGTTCATTCGTATCGGCTATCTTTTGGAAGAAGGACGTCCTTTCAAAGTACTGGGCATCTTTCTGATCGGGCTGTGGTCCGGAAGAGCCATTCTACACAACAACCTCCTAACCAATACCAAGTTGTTACGTAAAATTGCGTTACTCGGCATTACAATCGGTTTGCCGATTTGTTTTCTTCGCACCTACATCGACTTCTTTGGTTATGAGCTACCCTATGCAAGTACGTTAAAAACACTGACTTATGCTCTCGGCACCGTACCGCTGGCCTTGGGTTATGCTGCCGTTCTTGCGTTACTGCATCAAAAGAAAGCTACGCTATTCCGTTGGTTTGAACCCGTGGGGAAAATGGCGTTGACCAATTATATCATGCAATCCTTCTTGGCGATTGGCTTCTTCTACGGAATTGGACTCGGCTTTGCCGGAAAGTTCGGAGCCATTGCCATCTTTGGTATTGCGTTGCTAATCTACACGGTGCAAATCATCGGGAGCAACTTGTGGTTGCAACGATTTAAACAAGGACCCTTCGAGGGTCTCTGGCGAAAATTAACCTATAAAAAATAAAAATTATAAATTATTTACTAACCTAAACCAATAAAACATGGATTTAAAAAAAACAGTAATCATTGCCCTTTGCGTAGGATTCGTTGCCATTGGAAGTTGGGAACTCTTTTGGCGTTCAAAGGGGTATTTCCCTGATTTGGATGATGACAAACACTTGTGGGCTCGCAACCGAGCCAAAGTAGACAAAGCCATTTCAAACGATGTGGTGTTAGTGGGTTCTTCCCGCGTATTATTTGACATCCAATTGAAAGAATGGAAAGCGTTAACAGGCATCCAACCCATTCAATTAGCCAATGCCGGTGCCTCACCGCTGCCTGTTTTTAATGACATTGTGGAAAACAGCAACTTTAATGGGACCGTCATTGTTGGGGTTACTCCTCCCCTCTTTTTTTCTACTACCTATCCGCAAGCTCCGCCTTGGTCAAGAGCAAGTTCGCGTACAAAATTTTTTCATGACCGAACTTATGCCCAACGGTGGAATTACAGTTTGTCTGTTCCGCTTCAAAACACCTTTGCTTTTCTCAGTGACGATGAAGAAGGTTGGTATGACGACATCAACTTGAAGGCTTTGTTGAAAACTATCAAAATGGAAAAACGTACCACCCAACCCGATATGCCACCTTTTTATCGCTTTCAGGATATTGATAGCGATAGAAATGTTCGCATGAAGCAACGAGTGGTCACCGATACAGCCTTTGCCGGTTCGATTAAAAAGGTGTGGAAATTCTTTATGATGGCAGACATGCCGCCACCGGATAAAGACGGTACGATTGCCTTTTTCCTCAAAGACCTAGAGAAGTTTCAAGCTCGCGGTGGAAAAGTAATTCTTGTGCGTTTACCCTCTTCCGGTTTTTTCCATGATTTAGAAACAAATGTCTTTTCCCGAAAAGACTATTGGGATGTATTGGTGTCGCAAGCAGGGGTTCCTGCTTACCACTATACCGATTATGAACCTCTAACCGGATTTGACACTCCCGAATGGTCTCACTTGTCAGGTCCAGATGCCTCGGTGTTTACAGAACGATTCGTAAACATTCTACTAAAAGAAAATGTCATTCCAACCTCTAAAACCAACTAACCATGCTGTTTAATTCTTTAAGTTTCATCGTCTTCTTAGTGCTGGTTTTAGCACTCTACTATTCGCCTATTTTCAATTGGACATCCAAAAAGCGGATGCTCCTCTTAGCGAGTTATGTATTTTACGGGTTGTGGAACCCACCTCTTGTGCTGTTGCTCTGGATTTCTACGATGGTTGACTGGACCGCTGGTCAAAAACTGGCTGTAGAAGAAAACGAACGCAAGCGAAAAGGGTGGTTAATATTGAGTATGGTAGTCAACTTGGGCTTTCTTGCCTTCTTCAAATACAGAGACTTCTTACTTGATAACTTTACCTCTGTAGTCAATACCTATGGCTATGGTTATCAAGCTCAACCGATGGATATCATTCTGCCTATGGGGATTTCGTTTTATACTTTTCAAACCATGTCATATACCATTGATATGTACAAACGCAAAATCGAACCGGCAAGAACGTTTCTTGACTTTGCTTTGTATGTGACCTTTTTCCCGCAATTGGTTGCCGGACCTATTGTTAGAGCCAAAGACCTGATTTCGCAGTTTTATGAAGAGAAGAAAGCCACCGCCAATCAATTCATTTGGGGGTTGTTCTTACTCACCGTGGGTTTGTTTCAAAAGATTGTATTGGCCGATACACTACTAGCTAACACTGCCGATGAGGTATTCGGTTCCAATAAACTACTTCATGGTGTGGATGCTTGGACTGGTACCCTTGCATTCTCCGGACAGATATTCTTTGATTTTGCAGGGTATTCCACTTGTGCTATCGGGATTGCATTGTTGTTAGGTATAGTATTACCCGACAACTTCCGATATCCGTATGCGGCGTTAGGGTTTTCAGACTTGTGGAAGCGTTGGCACATCTCATTGTCCAGTTGGTTGCGTGATTACTTATATATTCCGTTGGGTGGCAATCAGTTTGGAGTAGCTCGTATGTATGCCGCATTAGTCATCACCATGCTGTTAGGTGGTTTGTGGCATGGAGCTGCATGGACCTTTGTGGTTTGGGGTGGCTTGCATGGGGTATATCTTATTTTAGAACGCCTGCAACGTAGGTACCTTCCGTTTCAGATTACGGCGGCTAATGGCATCTTCTTGGCGTTACTAACTTTTACCTGTGTCAACATCACATGGGTGTTTTTTAGATCCCGAGAGTTTGGTACGGCTTGGAACATGATTACTTCCATGAGCTTTCTGAATGGTGAAGGCGAAAAAATAGTAGCCACTTTTGATGTGCTCAAGGTGTTTGTAGTGGTTACTGTGATGTTCTTCTGCCATTGGTTCATGAGAAATACGTCAATGAAAGAAGTTTCGTTGAAAACGTCACCTTGGTTGTTGGGTGTTGTTTGGGGGCTACTCTTCTTCTTGATTTTGATAGCACAAGGCAGTGGAGAGCAATTCATCTATTTTCAATTTTAAAACTATAACAGCCGTCAGCTAGCTACTTACTATATGGTATACCTGGTAAACAATAAAGAATACTAATATTTAAATTTTTAAAATCATGTCAACAATTAACATTTTTGTAAGTAATACAGGAAACTCTAACCAAATTAAACTAAAAGATTCCGAGGAGCACAATCGGGGATGACATTACGACATTGATGAATCCCAGCGATATTATTATTTACAAAGTTGGATGGCAACATTGGTTTGAATTCATAAGACGGTGTGGAAATAAAAGGTGATAGCCTCCAATAATTTATTATAGGTGCCTTCTACTGGGAGATAAAACGCTTTTACCACATCCGTTAAACTTATATCTCATGGAAGTGGTGCTATTGAAATATATAAAAAAGGGTGAACCTTTAATCGTAGGAAAAAAATACAATGGGAAGTTACGAAGTTGTAAATAAATGAATCATATAAGCACTGTAAAAAGTTTTTTAAATAGTACTGTCTTTCCTTATTCTTGTTGATTTATAAATGGACAGGTCTAACGGACTTGATGATAATTGTAAGGTCATTTATACTTAAAAAACAGTTCAAAATTAACCACAAATTCGCATAATTAAAATTTTGAAAGTAAAAAAATTGTGAATTTGTGGTTAATATTTTTAGAGCCAGAAAAGAAAACACACTGTTAAACATGGTTTTAACTATTTTTGAGACCAATAAAGCCAATAAATTGGAGTTGCTAAGGACTATTACCGAAAAAGAAACCAATCGGGATCCAAAGATGTATTTAAAAACTAATTATTAAAAAAACTTTTACTGATTAATTATTTGACTATGTTCATAGTGACTACCAACAAAAGAACTATGCACATTGAAACAATGGAGATATTTGGCGTTGGAAACCTACTAAAGAGCTTGAACTACAGTAAGCGGATGAATTTTACAATCGGTATGGGTGACGTGATTATATCAATTACCGATTTCTATTTTGAAAAGGGAATTCTACTAATACAGTACTACATTATACGTAAGGCATCACTATTTTCCTGGAAACCAAAGACCCTATATATTAACAATTACCTTGATGAATGCAGGTAATACGTTTTAGAGGGATAAAAAGTTAGTGATTGCTTTTGACTATTTCAAGGAATCAGTGGTCATCTTCAAAAAAAACAGCACTGGAATATAATGAATAAATAACATAGTTTTTTGAATACTCCAAATTAAGGCAGATATTTCTTCTAAAAAATAACAAGAATCATTTACCAGAATCCAATTTAATTAGACATTAAATAAAAAAATCTAGAATCTAGCAGTTAATTTATAATAAACTCTTAGATAATTTCCATGGTACACTAGCTTAACTTTACTCAAAGATTTCATCCTTAAATCCTATAAGATAGAGTTTTTCTTTAGCCCGAGTAATCGCAGTATACAACCATCTGATGTATTCCCTATCAATTCCATCCGGCAAATAGGGCTGTTCCACAAAAACATTAGTCCATTGACCTCCTTGTGATTTGTGACATGTTATTGCATAGGAAAACTTTACTTGCAATGCATTGAAATACTCATTCTCTTTTACTTTTTTCAATTTTTTATACATCGCCCCTTCGTCTTCATAATCTTTCAACACCTCCTGATACAATCTATTGGATTGTTCTTGGGTTAATGATGGTGACTCGCTGCTAATAGTATCCAACAATAAAATGGTTTCAAACGGTTTTTGATTCGGATAATCCACCATTCTGATTTTTACTTTGGCAAAATTGAATCCATACAATTCTTGAATTTTGTGAATTTCTAAAATTTCAACAATATCACCATTGGCAATAAAAATAGCTTCATCGGAATCTTTCAACCAGAAATAATTGTTTTTTACCACCATCATTAAATCTCCGGTTGAAAGTTCAGAATCCCTAAGAAGAATTTGCGTTCGAATTTGTTGGTTGTATTGATTGGCTCTTTTGTTGGAACGAACAATAAACGTTGTTTCTTCCAAACCATTATTACTGTAGGAAGAATGAATCGCATCTTGAATTTCATAACCGTCCGTCAAACGAACAATATCTTTGAATCCTTTCAAATTGAACGCAAACGAATTAATTTCAAAACCCTCCAACACTTCCCTTAAATTAGTTGCATTAAATAAAATACCGGAGTTTACTTCCTGACGCATGACTTCATCTAATTCTAAATGATGTACTTCTTTATTATAATACATCCGCAAGGTATCTTCTGCCAAAGCCGGACTAATGGTTAAATTCACAGGAGGAAGCTGAGCGGTATCCCCTATCAAGATCAATTTACAATTATCACCCGAATACACATAAGAAAGTAAATCGTCCAACAGCGAATTGCTCTGACTGTTTTTCGAATCTTGTGGTGCATCCGAAATCATTGAGCTTTCATCTACAATAAATAGCGTGTTTTTGTGTTTATTTTGTTGTAGCGTAAAACTAATCCCACCTGATGGATTCTTTTTTGGGAAGTAAATCTTTTTGTGAATAGTAAATGCCGGCTTTTCGGAATAATTAGCAATAACCTTTGCTGCTCTTCCTGTTGGAGCCAACAAAACAAATTTTCTATTTATAAATTGCAATTGGTTTACTAAGGTTGAAATTAAAGTTGTTTTTCCAGTTCCGGCAAAACCTTTAAGGAGAAATAATTCGTTTTTTGACTCGTTTGTAGCAAAAATTGCAATTTTTTGAAAAAAAATATCTTGCTTTAAAGTAGTTTGAAAAGGGAAATTTTTATGTAAAATACTGTAAAACAAGGATGAATCCATTTTATCTAATTTTAAGAAATTATTAAAATTCAAATATACATATGAAATTTGCGGCAAATGCTTTTGAGAAAAAAAAAAAATTGTAGATTTGCCATATAGACTAAATAAATTTTCTAAAAAAATGATAACATTCATTATTATTGTAGTTGTTCTTGTACTTGCCA
Source organism: Flavobacterium sp. UBA6135 (assembly GCF_002428305.1). GTDB lineage: Bacteria > Bacteroidota > Bacteroidia > Flavobacteriales > Flavobacteriaceae > Flavobacterium. The sequence continues at coordinate 88,517 of NZ_DIVJ01000028.1, forward strand.
TTTTTGGGTTGGTAAAATTTATCGACAAAAAGGTAAATTCAAAATTAAAGCCTGTAATTTCTATTGCTCTTTGGCTAATCTCAGCAGTTTTTGCTTATTTAATTTATCAATCCATTCAAGCTCCTATTGAGTTTGATAAACTTAAAGAAAAAAGATTTCAAGCTGCAGTAAACAAAATGATTGATATTAAAGCGGTTCAATTGGCTTACAAATCAATTAACGGTAAGTATACTGACAATTTAGACACTTTAATTACCTTTATCGAAAATGAAAAATTTGTTATCCTTGAACGTAAAGATACTTCTGTGATAGATACCGATAAAAATAAAGCCTTTGGTTTAAGTGTAGGTGCAGATGGTGTAGGAGGTTATTTTAAAGATGTTGTAAAAGTTAGAGAAATCGGTAAAGTGAGTATTAAAGATTCTTTATTTAAAGATTCAGATCGCTACAAAAGATTAAACTTGGTACGTGTTGACGGTATTGAAGCTAAAATTGAATTAAAATCAGGTTTCATAGATAGAAATGACACTAAAGTTCCGGTATTTGAAGCAAAACTTAACAAAGCTGATTTATTGAAAGACCAAGATCAAAGTTTAGTAAAAAGAGAAAAAAATGTAGTTTCAGTGGATGGTATTAATGGTGAATTTATTATGTTAGGTTCATTAGAAGAAGTTAGTATGTCAGGAAACTGGCCAAAAAAATATGGTAATAACGAATAATACAATTACAGAAAAAAATTATAAAAGGCTGTCCATTCAGATTTCACTGAATGGGCTTTCTTTTTGTTGCCGTGACCTATTAAACAACACGATTTCTAACTATAAAGAAATTGATTTTAAAAAATATCCAAAGACGTATTCCATAGAGAATTGTTTATGGAAAACTTTTTTAGATGAAAAGGATTTAACAAAAACCTATGATGAGGTGGTGGTGCTTCATGATAATACTCTAAACACTTTTGTCCCTCTTCCCCTATTTGATGAGGAATACAAAGGAAGTTACTTGCAGTATAACACTAAAGTTTTTGAAACCGATTATTTTACATTTGATCCCATTAAAAATTATGACATGGTAAATGTTTATGTGCCTTACGTAAACATAAACAACTATCTGATTGATCAAATAGGCACGTTTGAATACATGCATTCCTCAAGTATTTTAGTTTCAAAACTATTAGAGAATTCCAAAAATGATGAAACTGTCAAAATGTTTATTCATTTCAAACACAACCATTTTGAAATTGTAGTCATTCAAAATCAAAAGCTATTGTTGTTTAATTCCTTTGAATACAATACACCGGATGATTTCATTTATTATCTGCTGTTTACCGCAGAACAACTCCATTTAAATCCGGAATCCTTAAAATTATTTTTATTAGGTGACATTCAAGAGGAAAGTGAGTTGTTTAAAAAAGCGTATCGTTACATCAGAAATGTTTCATTATATGAAACAGAACTTGAAGAAAGCCACCCGTTCACCTCATATGACAAGCAAAAAAATTTTATTTTGTTTCACTCATGAGAATAATTTCCGGCAAATATAAAGGCCGAAGAATTTCCGCACCCAAAAATCTTCCGGTACGACCTACAACCGACATGAGCAAAGAAGCTTTGTTCAATATTCTCAATAATCATTTCAATTTATCTGAGTTAAAAGTACTGGATCTTTTTGCCGGAACCGGAAACATAAGTTATGAGTTTGCTTCTAGAGGCAGCGAACCCATTATTGCTGTTGATGCAAATTTTGGTTGCGTTTCCTTCATAAAAAAAACGACAGACGAATATGAATTTAATATCACTGCCATCAAAAGTGATGTATTTCAATTCTTAGAAAAAACCAAAGGAGATTTCGATATCATTTTTGCTGATCCTCCTTATGATTTAGACCAAGCGAAGTTTGAAAAAATAAGCGAATTGGTCTTTCAAAATGAATTAATGAATGAAGAAGGTATGTTGATTATTGAACATTCCAAGCATACAAAACTCAATCATTTGCAACACTTTTCATTTCAAAAAAACTATGGAGGTTCTGTATTTTCTTTTTTTGAATATGAAAATGACAATGACACTGAAATTGACGAATACGATGATGACAGCGAAGAATAAAATTTTTATCCTCCCGATTTTAGTCCTTCTTTTTAGTTTAAATGCGTGCTATTTTCCGGCATATAGAACTGTTGCAGAAACTAGTTTATATGATATTTCTTTTACGGAAGGGAAATGGTTTTTAAACTATGTTACCATTAACGGTAAACCTTTTTCAGATTTCTCGGACTATTCAGAAAAAGAGTTACAAAATTGTTTGTACGATTCACTTTACTTAAGCTACGGAAAGAGAAAATCCATTTATAATGTGCCGATTTTAACAGCTAAAAATTCCAATCAAAGTTTATCACTTTTAAGAGCCACTAATACAATTGATTATGTAATTCAAATTACCGGTTCTATTGGTGATAACGACATCGGCGGTATTACCTTTAAACCGATGAAAAATGCAGAAAAATCAACTGCTTCAATCACGTTCAAAGTGTATGAAGTGGCGACTGAAAAAATGATTTATTCTCAAACCACTTCAGGGGAAATTGTAGTAGAAAATAATCGAGAAGATGTACTTTTTGGAAAATCAGCCCAAACTATTTTGAAAAAATGTTTGGAAAAGGGCATGAAACAATTCAAAAAAAGTGGTGGTTGCAAATAAAGAAGTTTATTACCGCTCCACTTACAACCACCGTGATGATTTTCAAGATTAAAAAAAACTTTACATTTTAATTTACAAGCAATTTAATTGTTTTTTGCCCATAATTATTACTCAATTTAAGAATATAAAGTCCTGTTTGATTTATATCAAAAGACACTTCAGAGGAAGTAGTGTTTATTGATTTCACTAAAGCTCCTGCAACAGAATAGACTAAAATAGTTGATTCTCTATCAATATTATTTAAGTAAACTGTTTTGTCTTTTACATAATAATTAATGTTGGACAATGTTGTGTCTTTCACATTTAATAACAATAACCAATCAGCCATTGACATTGTTGTGTTAACTGTCGCACCATTAACTTCAATTTTATAAATTCCAAAACCATTTGTGTCACAATACACAAATATTCTTTTTGCACCATTTGTATTGTTTGCTTCTAAGATAAATGCTCCCGGATTGCTGGAATTTGGTGCACTTGCAAGCACATTTTCTCCATCACTGATAACAAGTGTTCTATTGGATGTGCTTTGTTCTCTAGCCCAAACTTTTATGGTACAATTACCTGAAACGTCAAAAAAGAAAAACCGCATGGTTGGCAAAGCTCCATCTGCAACAGAACCGCCATTCATATTTGCTCTTCTGCCGGATTGAAATCCATCTGAAAAAGTAGAAGTCCCTGTAGATTGAGAAGAAAAATTGTTTGATGTAATGTGACCAAATCTTCCTAAATGATCCACAATATCTTCCGTTCCACCAGGTACTCCGGGAAAATTATCCGGTAAAATAGTCATGTTTGTTAAAAAATTCCAAACTTTTGTTTGAGCGTCTGAAGTCACCACACATAAAAGTGTTAATACACTAAAAAGTAATTTTTTATTCATAATATTTAATTTTTAAAGGTAATCGATTACGTAAATTTAATAAAATAATTTTATTTACATGAATTTTTATGATATTATTTTTTTTTATGATAATAAAAAGAAAATCGTTAAAACAAAGTTCAAAAATGGATAATATCTATCTTTTCAAACTAAAGTGTGCGTTAAACTTTTTTTGATTTCCCTGACGATCTCTATAGTGCAATACAAACCAATAATCTGTGGCGGGCAAAGGCTTTCCTAAATATGTGCCATCCCATCCATTTCCTAAAGACGGTCTCAAACTTTTTACTAGTTTTCCATAACGGTCAAATATAAATAAACTCGAATCGGTTTGATTTTCTAAACCGCTAATATCCCATATATCATTAACATTATCTCCATTTGGAGTAAAAAACTTTGGATACTGCCAAGAAAATAAGGTGAGTATCAAATCATCACATCCGTTAAGATCTCTTACTATAATTGTGTTTTCTCCTGAAGGGATATTGGTAAAAATGGGACTGTTTTGTTGCGGACCGTCATTTAAAATATAAATATAAGCTCCGCTCCCACCCGAAACTGTAACAGTTATGGTTTGGTTATCTTGAAAATCCATACCTACAGCTGAAGTAGCTATTGCCTGTGAGGATGATTGTACTACAGCAGATGTAGTTCCCACACAACCTGTAATCAGGTTCGTTGCCGTAACACTGTAAATTCCCTCTTGTGTTGCATTATGAAAAGATGCCGTTGTAGATAATGGCTGTCCGTTTAAACTCCATTCAAAACTGTTGGTGGCACTATTTAATCCACTATTCAAAATCACTGAGCTCAAATTATTATTGCTTAACGGATCAACACAGATAAATAGGTCACCAAGTTGTGGTTCGGGTAAGGCGTGCACGCTAACACTTTTTGTTAAAATTAAGGTACAAGAACTTTGCACAACATATTTAATGGTAGTTGTTCCCGGTTGAATTCCGGTGACAGTACCATTTTGATCAATTGATAAAATCGTTGCGTTATCAGAAGACCATACACCTCCCGGTACATCCGACGTCATGAGAGAAGTAGCTCCTTCACATAATTCATTTGTACCTATAATAGTTCCGTTTACTGCCTGAATTGTGACATCTAAAGTTACTGTTGAAGCACATTGACCACTAGAAGGTGTGAATAAATATGAGCCACTAGAGTTAGTATTAATAACACTCGGATTCCAACTTCCGGAAATACCGTTAGGAGAAATAGTACTCAAAATAGGTGGAATAACTCCACTACATAAATCTAAAGTGGTAGGAAAATCAGGTACTACTATATTATTTATTGTTACAACTAAAGTTGCATTAGTCGCACATTGTCCCGGAATTGGTGTAAATATATAACTCCCTCCGGTTGTGTTATTGATGACACTTGGACTCCAACTTCCCGAAATGCCATTTGGTGAAATGTTGTTTAATAAAGGTGGAGTACCACCAAGACACAGACTTAAATTCTCAGGAAAATCAGGAATACTACTATCCGTAACAATTACATTTAAAGTTATTGGAATACCACATTGACCCGTATCAGGTGTAAAAACATAATTACCGCTTGTCGTCGCATTAATTACACTTGGATTCCAGATTCCTGTAATACCATTGGGAGACGTCGTGTTTAAAGCTGGTGGAGTAGCATTGTTGCATAACGTTAAATTAGTCAAAAAATCGGGTGTGATTGAAGCACTCACATCAATGGTCATTGTAGTTATAGAAGCACATTGCCCCGCATTAGGAGTAAAAGTATAGGTTGTAGTTGCCGAGTTATTGATTGGAGGAGACCAACTGCCACTAATGTTGTTTGTGGAAATTTCGGGCAAGGGTGATAAAGGAGATCCTAAACAAATGGGTGACACTTGATTGAACGTTGGCACTATATCAGACACCGTTATGGTTATATATTTTCTACAAGTTTGACCATTTACTGTGGTATCTACCCAATATTCTGTAGTCGTAGATGGATTAACCGAAATAGTTGGTGTGGTAGCACCTGTTGACCATAAATAGGAAACACTGTATTGAAAGTTATGAAGCGTGGTAGCAAGCACAAAAACACGCTGTACCGAAGTAGCACCAAAATCGTTTATCACTATCTTATCCACCGCTGTTGGAGTTGGTAAAGGGATATTGATTCTGTCCAATCTACGATTCAAATTTGCACTTGTCCAATAGTTAACAGTGTTTACATTATTAATTGTACTTGTATAGGAAGCACTATTATTAAAATCGCGTATGTCATCATCCCCAACTAAATCTTTAACATAGACTAACTGATTGTTATTATAAAATTCAACATTTAATAAAGCAGGTGTTCCTGAAAAACCCCAATAGGTATTTGCAAACAAACTAAAGTCGGTAATAATCCGGCAAGTTGTTGGAAGCACCAAGGATCTTGGATTCGAACCGGAAGCATAACGAGCACTCCATGCATTAAGCGTTGTAGCCCAGGGTTGTATAAAAAATGGAACGCCATTAAATACAAAATTTCCGGCTTGAGCTTGGGTTAACAAGGTATTACCATTGAATGACGAACTAGAAGGATTTGAATTAAAACTCGATGAAAAATCCAAAATAGTAAAGGGTTCAAATGAAAAGTTGTTTTCCGTAACAGCTAGTTGTACCGTTGCATTAGGACAAACAACTGTTTCACTTGCAGTAATTACAGATTGTATCAAAAATACTGTTACAGCAAGTCTTTGACTACTTTCAATCCCACCAATTGTTTGGGAAGCAAAATAAACCTGACAATTCAAAAGTGTTGTAGTGGATGGCAAAGGAACACCACCAACAGCAGTGGTATACCACAAAATTTGGGAACCCGTGGCTTCCAAATCTTCTACGGTTGGGGAAATTGTATAACAGATAACTTGAAAACCCTCCCCCGTTGGTGCAGGTGTATTTAATAAATTATTTCTCGTACTGTATGTATTCACATCAAATGAAATGAAATTCGCATGAGTCAACATGGAGTTGAATAAGAACAAAATAAGGATGCATATTGTTTTTTTAAATAACATAGTTTGATGCTTCATTATACTACACTTTTCATTAATTAAGACAGATTATTTCAAAAAACCATATGATTCTTCAAGTTCATTTGATGGATATAAACTGTATTTTGAAATAGTCTTCTCGTTTACTTTCTTACTATTAGTAATTAATTAAATACTTCTATAAAAAATACTTTTTCTTTATTGACTTTAAGAAGCATTAAAAAACAACTACAATTAATTTTCAAGATATCATTTTAAATAGTAATTGTAATCGATTACGTAAATTTAATAAAATATTTTAATTAGCAACATTTTTTATGATATTAATTTTTTTTATGGCAAAAAAAATGTGATACTGTACTAATTCTACCATAAAATGAGAGAATTAGTAAAGTATCATTTACAGAAAAATTGTAGCTAAAAATAAGTCTTTAGCATAGAAAGAGTAAAAGAAATAATGGAATAGAAGAATTGAGAAAGTGTACTTTCAAACTATATCCTTAAAAAAAGCAGACCTATAAGCCGGATTCTGTATTCGCCGAAACGAACCCTTATCATTTATCTTGCCAAGCCATTACTGACTTGATCTAGCTGCCTACCCTTCAACATCGAACGAGTAGCTCTTATCCGCCGAAACGGAGCGTTGATATACATGGCATTGCACCGCATAGAGTTTACCTGGTTTCACTACAGCCGAACTGTACATACTTTCTGTTGCACTGGTCCTCATTCGCCGAAGCGAACGGACGGGAGTTACCCGTTATGCTACTCTCTGGTGTCCGGACTTTCCTCCTTCGCCAAGGCGAAAGCGATAAGGCGGTCTGCGGGGCAAAGATACTTCTTTTTAAGGAATTGGAAATTGATTAGTAAGGTATAAATAAACAAAAAAAGCAATAGCTGTAACTACTGAAATACCAATATAAAAAACCAAAAACACCGGAATAAAAAGTAATGTTTTTAAAAACATTTGCTTTGTCGTTAAATTGAAAATTTTCTTGAGAAAATAAACATGTAAAATCGTGTAAAGTACTATGGAAAATAGGGAATAATAATTCATTGGCGGTTTAACCACATACAAAACCGGAATAAACAAAAAGGATAAAATGGCACATTGAGAATACGTATAACCATAAACCACTAAGTGTTCGGCGTAATTATACTGCTTCAAATTATAAAAAACAATTTTAGACATTAACGCCATAAACGGTAAGGAAATCAGATAAACCAAATTGTTATAATCTGCCACCTTTCTCATAATTTCTTCCATTTTAATGGGGGAATTTGTATCAGAAAATTGTCCGTAGTCAATTTCAACCAAATGTCCTCTAACCATTAACAATGAAAAAATTCCACCCATGGCAACCGCAATAATAAAATAGGAAATCGGATTTACATACCGCATTCGCAGTCCATTGATGTAACCATTTACCACATCGGACGGATCGGTAAAAATAGTTTTAAAGGTGACAAAAAACTTATTGTCAAAACTAAAATACGTCAGTGACAAATCAGAAACTATTTGTTTTATTGTAATTCTGTTTACAATGACTTTTGCACCACAAGTAGAACAAAACTTTTCATTGACTTGCATCTCACTTTGACAATTTCTACAAGGCATGGGTTTAAATTTTTTCTCTAAAGTAAAAAAAAATACTTTGTACTTTTGAAAAAAATCAGCAATGAACATCAAATTAATCGCCATAGGTAAAACCGACAATAAGAATTTACAAACTTTAATGGAGGAATACCAAAAACGGTTGTCCTTCTACATCAAGTTTGAATTGGAAGTTATACCCGATTTGAAAAATGCAAAAAACCTTTCGGAAGACCAGCAAAAAGAAAAGGAAGGCGAACTGATTTTAAGCAAGCTCACTCCTACTGACTATTTAATACTATTGGATGAAAATGGAAAATCCTTCAGCAGCATGGCGTTTTCTGCCGAATTACAAAAGAAAATGAATGCCGGTATCAAAACGTTAGTTTATGTAATTGGTGGTCCCTATGGTTTCTCTGAAAAAGTGTATCAAAAAGCCAATCAAAAAATTTCATTATCAGCCATGACGTTCTCCCACCAAATGGTGCGTTTATTTTTTATTGAACAAGTATACCGAGCTTTTACCATTCTTAAAAACGAGCCCTACCACCATCAATAACAATTGCAATCCGGTAACTTCTTTTTATTGTAAATAAAATGGGTTGTGGCAATTTGTGTCGTTTCATTTTCCAATTCCGTTAGCAACACCACATTGGACAAATAGGTATCAAAAGATACTTCCTCATCAAAATTCAAGTATATCAAATTCCGTTTTCCTTCCCCCGAAAATGCAATATAGTCTTTTAGAAAAGCTAACAATTCGCTTTGGCTCACTTCATTTCCGTCAACAGTAATGGTCTTATCTTGCTTAAAGTTGATGTAATACGTTTGAAAATGCATGTGGTATTCCGGATTTTCTTTCACATAAATACTTGAAAAATAAGAATCATAGGTATAACTAATCGATTTAAACGAAATAAAAGCTAACGACCGCTGAATACTATCGGTATAGGAATAATAATTGCCCGCAATATCTTCCGTATGAACATCATCGTTTTTGCGTTTGTTTTGTAGTTTGATTATTTGCGGAATTGCCAATCGCAACGGCAATCGCTTATCCACATTAAAAACCCAGTTGGTAGTACTAATGGTATTGTTTCGATTCACCTGCACCATCGTATCTTTGTCTTTCACTTCAAAAAACAGATACACCGGTGTGTGATCCACCATCGTAGAATCAATAGTTCGATTGGCTTTGGCTAACTGAACATCTTTTTTGCAACCCATCATTGCAAAAGCAAGAATAACTAAAAAACTAATTCGCATAATTTATTGTAATAAAGTAACTAATTTGACACATTCAACGGCTTCTTTTACATCGTGAACCCTAAGTATTTTGGCTCCTTTCAACAAAGCAGCTGTATTTAAAACAGAGGTGCCGTTCAAAGCCAACTCGGGTGTGGTTGCCAAGGTTTTATATATCATTGATTTTCGGGAAACGCCAATTAACAGGGGCAATTCAAAAGCGGCAAACAGCTCCAGCATTTTCAGTAGCTCAAAATTCTGTTCCACTGTTTTTGCAAATCCGAATCCCGGGTCAATAAGTAAATCGTTAATCCCCAATTTTCGAGCTTCCAAAATGCGTTCTGAAAAATAAAAAAGTACGTCTTTCATTAAATCATCATACTGCGTTAAAGTAGTCATGTTTTGTGGCGTGCCTTTCATGTGCATCATGATATACGGAACTTGATAATGAGCCACCACTTGCATCATGTTGACATCCAACATTCCTGCAGATATATCATTAATCAAAGCCGCTCCGTTTTCCAAAGCTATTTTGGCAACTTCACTTCTAAAGGTGTCGATGGAAAGTAGCGTTTCCGGAAAATGCTTTTGTAGCAATACCAAAACAGGCAACAAGCGTTCAATTTCTTCTTTTTCTGAAATCAAAGCTGCATTCGGTTTGCTGGAATAAACACCAATGTCTATAAAATCAGCTCCATCAGTCACCATTTTTTCTACATGATTCAGAATGGCTTTTTCGTTAGAATACCATCCACCATCATAAAAAGAATCAGGTGTAACGTTCAAAATACCCATTACTTTTGGGGTGGCCAAATCGATAAGTTTACCGCGACAGTTTATTAACATCTCGTTTGAAAAAAGGATTTAAAAAGTAGCTCGTTCTTTTACTTAAAATTGTATTTTTGAAAAACTATTACAAATATACAATCAATAATGAGTAACACGGCACAAGAATACGACAAAGTCATAGCCATTTGCAGAGATTTATACAGCAACAAACTAAAAGATTACGGAAGTGCTTGGCGTATATTGCGATTGCCTTCACTAACCGACCAAATTTTTATAAAAGCACAACGCATCAGAAGTCTTCAGGAAAACAGCTCCCGAAAAATTCAAGAAGACGAAACCGGAGAATTTATCGGCATCATCAATTATTCCATTATGGCTTTGATTCAATTGGAGTTAGGGGTGGTGGACCAACCCGATTTAAACCGCGAAGAAGCTCTTTCGCTTTACGACGCAAAAATCAAATTAACCAAACAATTAATGGAAGACAAAAACCATGATTATGGGGAAGCTTGGCGTGACATGCGGGTAAGTTCTTTAACCGATTTGATTCTGCAAAAACTATTACGCGTAAAACAAATTGAAGACAACAAAGGAAAAACCCTCGTATCGGAAGGCATTGACGCCAATTACCAAGACATGATTAACTATGCGGTATTTGCTTTGATTCATTTGGGTTTTCACAATAAATAAAAACACGTTTGGAATTGTCGCATTGACAAATTAACTAATTGACACATAAAAAATGAAGTTACTTACACAAATTTCCCGAATACTCGTTGGTGTTTTATTCATCATCTCCGGATTAATTAAGTTAAACGACCCCGTTGGTTTTTCGTTTAAACTGGAAGAATATTTTGCAGAAAACGTACTGAATGTACCGTTTTTTATTCCCTATGCCTTATTGATTGCCGTTGTGGTGGTCATCTTTGAAGTAGTACTGGGAATCATGTTGTTAATTGGTTTCAAAACCAAATTCACGGTTTGGAGTTTGCTGTTAATGATTGTGTTTTTCACGTTCCTTACCTTCTACTCCGCTTATTTCAATAAGGTTACCGATTGTGGTTGTTTTGGCGATGCCTTAAAACTAACCCCTTGGGAATCGTTCACCAAAGACATTGTCTTGCTGGTACTGATTTTAATTTTATTTTTCAATCAAAAATACATCCAACCACTTTTCAATAAATTAACTCAAAACGGAATCGTTTTCTTAGCTTATGCAGGATGTTTGTTCTTTGCTTACCATGTGTTGATGCACCTTCCTGTGAAAGATTTCAGAGCATACAAAGTGGGTACAAATATCAAAAAAGGAATGGAAATTCCCGAAGGTGCGGAAAAATCCGAATTTGAAATGGTATTCATTTACAAAATCGATGGCGTGGACACCGAAATCAGTTATGACGAAGTAATGGCAGGAAATGTTCCTGAAAATGCTGAGTTCGTTGACCGAAAAGACAAGTTAATCAAACAAGGATACGTTCCTCCAATCCACGATTACACTATGGAACTTGATGGCTCTGATTATACCGAAGAGTTATTGGAAGAACCAAAGCTTATCCTTTTGATCTCCTACGATTTAGCAAAAGCGGAAGCATCGGGAATGGCCTTATTGGAAGAGTTCCATCAAAAGGCCTTGAAAAAAGGCTACAAAGTAATTGGTATGACTGCTTCTGACCAGCCGTTGATTGAAAAAGCTCAAAAGCAACACAACCTTACGTTTGATTACTATTTCTGTGATGCTACAACACTAAAAACCATTGAAAGAGCTAATCCGAGTATTGTGGTTTTAGAAAAAGGAACCATAGTGGAAAAAAGACATTTCAACGACATTGACAAAGTAAATTTAAAATAAGATGAAACCCATTTTCACACTAGGAAACATCATTGCTTCCTTGTTCATGATATACATTGGCATTCGATTGCTGACCATTCACGAGCAAAGCGACTTTTTACCTAAATATGTTACCATTATTTTAGGGGTTCTTATTTTATTTTTAGCGATTGGAGGTTTGATTGCACGAACAGTAAATCATTTTAAAAAAGACAAACAACCTTGATTCGTTATTTGTTTCATAAAATCGGTTATGCGTTACTCACCCTTTTTGGGGTGATTACCGTAATCTTTTTTCTGTTTACCGTGTTACCCGGCGATCCGGCTCGAATGATGCTGGACCAAAACGAAAACTCCGAACAATTGGCGTTAGTAAAAAAGAAATACGGTTTCGACAAACCCGTGATGACACAATATTTATATTACCTCAACGACTTGTCGCCCCTTTCCTTTCACAGTAAAAACGAATCCGATTATACCTTTTTAGCTGAAGGAAAATACAACGCCCAAAAGCTAGTAACCATCAGTGCTACCACCTTAGCAATAAAAACCCCTTACTTGAGAGAAAGCTTTCAAAAAAGCGGCAAAAAAGTAACCGCCGTTATCGGCAACACCTTACCCAACACGTTTGTACTAGCGGTTTTTGCCATTGTCATTGCTATAGTTGTTGGTATTTTTCTCGGCATCATCTCTGCACTTTACAAAGACACCCTATTAGACAGAATGATTGCTTTATTGAGTACCCTAGGCATGAGTATTCCCTCCTTTTTCAGTGCCATTCTTTTTGCGTGGTTGTTTGGTTTTGTGTGGCACCAGTACACGGGACTCAACATGACCGGAAGTTTATACGAAGTCGATGATTTTGGCGAAGGCAGCACCATCCAATGGAAAAACATCCTCCTACCGGGAATTGTTTTAGGAATAAGACCCCTAGCAGTTGTCATCCAATTGATGCGAAATTCACTTCTGGAAACGTTCAGTCAGGATTATATCAGAACTGCCAAAGCCAAAGGGTTAAACTTATACCAAATTATCAAAACTCACGCTTTAAAAAATTCACTAAACCCTGTTGTGACTGCCATTTCAGGCTGGTTTGCCTCTATGTTAGCCGGTGCTGTTTTTGTAGAATACATCTTCGGTTGGAACGGTTTAGGAAAAGAAATTGTAGAAGCCTTAAACAATTTGGATTTACCTGTTATCATGGGCTCTGTGATTGTTATTGCCACAACCTTTGTTGTCATCAACATCCTTGTTGACATGATCTATGCTTACCTTGACCCTAAAATTAGGCTGTTTTAATTTTTTTTTACCACATAGAGACATAGTTTTTCATAGCTATCGAAGACACTTCGCTCAGTTACAGATAAACCAGCTGTGCGAAACCAAGACCCGAGCGGTCAATGTCATTAAGTTAAGGATTTTGTAATTTGAAAAAGTCACACAAAGCAAATCACCCCCAGTTTGTCATCCTGACGAAGGAAGGATCCCATAATCCAAGTAACACAAAGCTTATCCCCAGCTCGTTCGAGCACAATATCATTGAGTTAAGGATTTTGTAATTTGAAAAAGAAAGAAGGTCTTGAGAAGGATACGCTAAACCTAAATTTTAATACGTTTTTCTGCGACTTTGCGACTTTGCGAGAAAAAAAATAAGCTTAACTTAATGACATTGCCCGAGCGGTAGCGAACAGGCGAAGCAATTGGTTCTATGTCCTTTTTTCCTATGTAGCTATGTGGCTTAATTTTTTTGTTGTTTGTTTTTTCTTTAACCACCTAGAAACATAGTTTTTCATAGTTATTGAAGACGCTTCGCTCAGTTACAGATAAACCAGCTATGCGAAACCAAGCATTGGTTCTATGTCCTTTTTTCCTATGTATCTATGTGGCTTAATTTTTTTGTTGTTTGTTTATTTTCTAACCACATAAAAATCGTTGTTTCTTGTCAAACCCACCATTATGATGTAACCATTTCAAAAATCATAATCTTAGTGTCTTCTTTTCTTCGTGGCAAAAAAATCTACATTTTCGTTGTAAAAAACCCATTAATTTATATTTTCTTTATACTATTGTAATCGAACTTTAATTAAATTTGTAAATAAAAAACATGAAAAAAATAATCTTCGCACTTTGTCTTTTATTCGGATTTACCTCCTGCACAAAAGCCCAAAAAACAGAATTCTCCCCTGAAGCCTTAGCCGAAATCATGCAAACGCAAACCGGAGAAGACATTTCCTTTCAAGAAATATTAAAAAAATACCAAGGAAAAACCATCGTCATCGACATTTGGGCTTCCTGGTGTCCTGATTGTATCAAAGGCATGCCTAAAGTAGAAAGCTTACAAGAGCGTTTTCCCGAAGTAGTTTATGTATTCTTATCGTATGACAAAACCCCGGATACCTGGGCAACAGGTATTGAAAAATACAACGTAAAAGGCGAACATTATTTAATTCGCTCCAACTGGAAAGGCGGTGGCTTTAAAGATGCAATTGACATTGATTGGATTCCGAGATACATGGTCGTAGATCCAACAGGTAAAATAGCCTTATACCGTGCCATTGAAGCCGATGATGAAAAATTGATTGAAACCCTTAAAAACCTAAACTAATGAGACAACGTATCGTAGCCGGAAATTGGAAAATGCACAAAAACGCCGAAGAAACAGAAGATTTACTCAATGAATTGATACAAGCCATTCCAACAGATTGTGAAACAAGAGTCATTGTGGCTCCCACTTTTATTAATCTGGCAGCTGCGGCAGATCATTTAGAGTTTACCAACATTGAAGTAGCCGCACAAAACATGCACCAAGCAGAAGGCGGAGCTTTTACGGGTGAGATTTCTGCAAACATGTTGCAAAGTGTAGGTGTGAATATTGTCATTTTAGGTCACTCAGAAAGACGGGCCTATTTTCATGAAACCGACGCATTGTTAGCCAACAAAGTAGATACCGCTTTAAAACATGACATGGAAGTCATTTTTTGTTTTGGTGAAGAATTAAAAGACCGCTTAAACGGCAACCATTTTAATGTTGTAGAAAACCAATTAAAAGACGGCTTATTTCACTTAGATGCAGCAGCATGGAAGAATATCATTTTAGCCTATGAACCCGTTTGGGCCATTGGAACCGGAGAAACGGCTTCACCCGATCAAGCACAAGAAATGCATGATTTCATTAGAGATACGATTCAAAAAAAATATGGAAATAGCGTTTCAGAAGATGTAAGCATTCTTTATGGAGGAAGCGTAAAACCGGATAATGCCGCAGAAATATTCTCAAAACCCGATGTTGACGGCGGACTCATTGGAGGTGCCGCTTTGAAAAGCGAAGACTTTTCCAAAATTGTTTTAGCGTAAAATAAATTACATATTCATTTCAAATCCTGTCCTTGTGGGCAGGATTTTTTTTTAATTAAAATAGCTCACGAATTATCCCATAGGCTATTAACAAACCGTATGTCATCCCGACAGAAGAGGTTCTCATAATCAAAGTCGCCATTCAACCTCAATCAACAAAAAAAAGCCGTTACATCACTGTAACGACTTTTCTAGAATTAACAAATAACACTATTTATTTTGGCATAACAACCGTATCAATCGCGTGAATAACGCCATTTGAAGCAGCAACATCTGCAATAACAACGGTAGCTGTACCACCATTTGCATCTGTTAAAACTACATTTCCACCAACTAAACTCAACGTGATTTTTCCACCTTGAACAGTCGTTACTTCAAATTTTCCATTGTTTGCATTGATAGCATCAATTACAGCAGCCGCTTCAAATTTCCCGGCTACAACATGATAAGTCAAAACCGCAGTCAATTTGTCTTTGCTTTCCGGTTTCAAAAGCGATTCCACAGTTCCCGCAGGAAGTTTGTCAAACGCAGCATTCGTTGGAGCAAAAACCGTAAATGGACCTTCGCCACTCAATGTTCCTACTAAATCTGCAGCTCCTACAGCCGCAACTAACGTACTAAAATCAGCATTGCCTGAAGCAACACCAACAATATTAGGCGTTTCTTCTACAACTACAGCTTCTTCTACTACTTCTTCTGTCACTACAGTTTCTTCATTTTTCTTTTCACCACAAGAAGCCACCATAGCTCCTACTAATGATAACATGGTTAAGGATTTGATTAATTTCATTTTTATTTTTTTTATATTAATTCATGTAAAGATAGAGGTTAATAAATTTTGTTTAGCATAATTAACAAAACATTAAACAAAGTTTATCGATTAAACTTAAATAAAGAGTAAATTAGTATTGTTTAGTTGACATAAAAAAGTAAACATTCAGATAGTTTGAACATTACAAAAAAAAAAAGAGGACATCTCGTCCTCTTGAAATAGTAGCTACCTCTTAATAAAATTTCTACAGAAGACGTACTTGTAATTAGTTTTCGCCTTCCAGACAAAGAAGAGTTCAACAATCCCAATCTTTAAGAATCACTGTTGACTCATCATGTATAAAAACAATAGCTATTTTGAATAGCTATTCATTTTTCAATACTATCCTAAATCTAGCTTTACCATTTTCTAGATGTTCAATTGCTTCATTTACCTTTGCCATCGGAAATTCTTCAACATCGGGATAGATAGAGTGTCTTACACAGAAATCCAGCATAGTTTTAGTTAAAGCCGGACTTCCTATGGGGCTTCCTCCTACTGATTTTTCTCCCATAATTAAACTAAATGCTGGGATTTCCATCGGCTCCAAAACGGCTCCCACTGTATGAAATCTTCCTTTTGGTGCCAATGCAGTCAAATAAGAATTCCAATCCCCCGCTTGCGCGAGCGTCCCGCTCGTGCCCAAAATCTAATTCAAATCAATCTCTAAAATAGTTTGATCATCATTCCCGTAATTTCTGGCACTCATACAGTTCCAATTTAGTGAATATAAAACAAACTCCGATTGTTTCCCAAAATTTGTATTTTCCACTCACCCTTCAAAGATAGAAAAATTTTATTTTGGTAAAACCATAGTTGTCGGGGGGTTTCATTGTTGGCTTTTCAAGCCCAACGAAACTCTAGCTATTACCTGCTGGCGTTCTTTCGGTTTCATTTCGCCAATTTCAATATTCTATACGCTCCTCTTGCCACAACTACAAATACAATAGCTCCGATAATCAAATCGGGATAACTCGAGTTTAACCAATTGACCAAAATTCCCGCAACGATAACTCCCGAATTGATTATAACATCGTTTGACGTGAAAATCATCGAAGCCTGCATATGTGCTTCTTTGCTTTTGTTCTTTTGCAACAGGTAAAGACAAAGTACGTTTGCTATCAATGCCAAAACAGAAACAATAATCATTGTTTTGAAATCGGGCATCGCTTCTATTCCGATAAAACGTCTGATAACTTCAACAAAACCGATAACGGCTAACAGGATTTGAAAGTAACCTGCAAATTTGGCGATATTGTTTTTTCTTGCAATCGTACCCCCAACAGCAAACAAAGCCAATGCGTAAACGATGCTATCGGCAAGCATATCCAAGCTATCCGCTACCAATCCCATTGAGTTGGAAAAAATACCGAACAACATTTCCAATCCAAAGAAAACGAAATTGATAATCAATACCGTCCATAGTAGTTTCCGTTGGCTATTGCTTGTATCTGTTTCAACAACTGCGTTAGTTTCTTCGGTTGAAATCAGCGTTGTATTTAGGTTCAAGGTTTCCAAAGCCGAAAAAATCGGCTCTGGGTTTCCACTATGGTAAACATTTAGTTTTCTATTGGGAATATCAAATTCCAATGACTTTACCGTATCAAAGTTTTGCAGTTTCATACGGATTAATTGCTCCTCACTTGGGCAATCCATTTTTGTTATATTAAATATGGTTTTATTCATCTTCTTAAAGTCTAAATTTTATTCCCCCGTTAATTACAAATCCGTCCAATGGTGCATAGATGTCTTTAAAAACAGGGTTGGTTATTGTGCCTGTATAAATGTTGTCAAAACGGGTCTGCCTTGTATCAAGGAAATTTTCAAAGTTGATGTACAAAGAAAATCTTTCCCAAATTTTTTCAGCCATAAAGCCACACATCACATAGTCTTTACCTGTTGTTCCGTCATTGAGCTTTTGCGGACTAAAATAATAGGCTTCCAAACCAATCTTCCATTTATCCTCTATTTCATACATCAGTACAGAGTTAATGCGGTGTTTTGGTGTTAATGGATTTTCGGTATTTATTCCGTTTTCAATCAATCGGGTATCGGTAAAGGTGTAGCCCAAAAACAATTTAAAATCATCATAACCGATTTTGATATTGGTTTCTGTTCCTTTGGTATGAATGTAGCCCGATGAATTGATGAACTGATATGTATTTGTAGCTATATTTTGAAGCAACAAAGGATTATCCAAATAGGTGTAAAAGAATAAATGATTTATGCTGAATGTCCAATCATCGCCAATATTAGTACGGTAATTGATGTCTGCATTTGCTCCGTAGCTCTTTTCTAATTTATTGGTATTATCGTCAATAGGCATTACATTTTGATATTGTATGCGTTCGCTTTCTTCCGTAAAAATGGTTGGTGTTTTGTAGCCAAATCCGCCTCCGATACGTGAAGTCAATCCGTTAGCAATCTGAAACAATGCCGATATTCTTGGCAAAAAAACAGCTCCGTAATCTATCACGTAATCCGTTCTTAAACCTGTTTCCAATTGAAGCCAATCCGTAGCCTTAAAAGAATTTTGAACGAAAGCCCCGAATGTGGTTTGGTTGTAATCTCTTAACGGAAATGCGGTCATCTGCTTTTCTTTAAAATTGTCCGTCCAAATATTAACGCCTGTTACCCATTCTGACTTTTCTTTGCTGTGGGTATAGCTTGCTTCCGTAAAAGTGGCTGTTTGCCTTCCCTCAAACTCGTAATTGGGAATAGCTGTATTGCGGTTAAAATAACTTACGCTGTTCTTTATCTGTACAAAACTGTTTTCGTTTACCGTATGGTCAAAAACAAATTGGGTAGAATAGCGTTGTGTTTTGTTTTCTTCAAAATATTGGTGTGTGTTATCGCCTTTGCCTTTGATGTAAAGCATATCGCCACCCAAACGGTTTTCAATGGTGGTGTTAATGCCGAAGTTCATTTTTGTTTTATCATTGAAGTAAACAAATAATTTAGGGTTCAGTACATACCTTTCAAATTGGGGAATGGCAGAAAGCCCGATTTGTGCAGGGTCGTAAGCTCCGTTGCGATTATGCGAAGCAAATATTGTCGTTCCGATTTTCTTAAACTTCTGTCCGTAAAAACCATTGATGTCTAAACCCCTGCCCGATGTTCCGTTTAAATGAAAACGCAAATCCCTTTCTTCCGTTGGTGTCTTGGAAATCAGATTTACCAAACCTGCTATTGCTCCACCACCGTACAGCGTAGATGTTGAACCTTTAATAACTTCAACCTGCTTTAAGTCAAGCGGTGGAATTTGCAACAAACCCAATCCGCTCGAAGCACCCGAATAAATAGGAAAACCGTCTTTTAGAATTTGCGTATATCGTCCGTCAAGCCCTTGAATACGAATACTTGCATTGGCACTTGTGGGCGATGTGGTTTGTACGTGAATACCTGTACTTTCACTCAAAAGCATACGAATATCCCCTGCTTTCATATTGCCTTTTTCGTCTAATTCCTCTCTTCCGATAAACTCAATGCGTGTAGGGATATTTTGGATAGTTCTTGTACTTCTTGTAGATGAAATAACAATACCGTCTAACTCTGTTGAACTTTCATAGAGTAAAATCTCAATCGGGGTTGTATCTTCTAATGGAAAGTTAAAGCTGTCGGTACGTTGGGCAAAACCGATATAACTAAATTGAATTTCTTGCAAACCGTTTGCAATACCTGTTAATATAATATGTCCGTTTTCATCGGAAATTGTGGCGATTGTAGTGCCTGTTACCTGTGCGGTTACGCCCATTAAAGGCTCTTTTTTTTCGCTGTCTTTAATTACAGCTTTGAACGTATTTTGTGCATATACACAAAGGTTGAGTGTCATAAAAAATGACACAAAGAGTATTTTTTTCATTGAAAAATAATGCTTAATATTTAATAAATAAGTAATAACGGTGGAAAGCACCGTAACAAATCAGTTTGGGCGGAAAGCACCATATATTAAGCCAATTGTGGAGGATGCCAAATAGAATAAGGAAAGTCTGAAATAGGCGGTGTTGGCATTGTGCCTAATTTTCTTTGGGGTTCTTTTACTGAATGTTCAATCGAAAAATGAAAGTTGGTTAAAACAAATCCCGTACAGGTGTTGCAGTTAAAAAAAGGCGAACAGCAACTGCAATCTTCGTCTTGTTCGTTTTGTCCTTGCTCGGTGGTATGTTCCTGCATACATTTATCCTCAATAAAAGACGGTACGGCTGATAACAGCAATACATAAACGGCTAATATTAAAGATATAAATTTCATTTTACAAAGTTAGGTAAAAATTGTTTCGTTATTTTTTGATTTTCCCGAAATGTCGTTTTTTAGCACGAACGTTGTTTTACGCTTGCAGGTAAC
>NZ_DIVJ01000015.1 GCF_002428305.1 Flavobacterium sp. UBA6135
CCTGTCTGACCCGATTAGTGGCAAGACCTAAAATCTGCAAAAAAGAACTAAAGTATGAAATACATAATTTGCTTTTTAATCTACTTTTCAAGTTTTAATTGTTTTTCTCAAATAAAAATTGAGTTAACAAAATCCACTGAAAATAATAAAGATTATATCTTCAAAAAAACCAGCGACAGCACTTATCTCAATGTTGGACACAAAGAAGACATGGGAGCTTGGTATGGATTCTACTTTGAGTTTAAGAAAAATATTCCCGATGGAAATTATCAAGTCTTTGTTAACAATAAAATACGAAGCAATGGATTAATAAAAAACTCACAGAAAGAAGGATTTTGGAAGGAATATAATAATGATGGCGAGTTAACTGTAATTTACAAATTAAATAAAGGAATTCTTAACGGAAAATCTATTTGGAATTACAGAAACAAAAAAGTAAAACAAATAGCCAATTATAAAAAAGGAAAAGTTATTTGGTCAAAGTCTTATAATGAAGAGGGAAAATTAATTTCGAAAACATATTTTTATGAATAACATCTATTTTCTATTTCTTGTTTTCCTGTTTTTATCTTGCAATTTAAAAGACGATAAAAAAGCAGTAATTGTGGAAAAAACTAAAAAAGAAACTACAAAACCAACTTTACTCAAGATTCAGCAAAATGAAAATCAACTTAATGCAAAAAAAACAGATACTTTAGATATTCCAATAGGCAAAATTAATGGATTTGAGTTAGTCTATGATTGCATAGGTTGTAGACAAACAGTATCTGAAGGCATAACAATTTATTATAAAAAAAATAATGCTAAAAAGGTACTTTTAAATTTACCGCTGGGTGATTATTATGTAGATGAAGTTTCAACTTTCAAAAATAAAAATGATTATTTTATTTATGTTGGCACAACCCATACTTATGGACATTCAAGAGGTTATCTGTATTATTTAAATACATTGAAAATGAAGACCTACGAAGTAAAGGTAGAAATAAATAAAAACTCAAATGCTAGTAAACAACTAGACACTTTAGATGTTCATAAGTATTTTGAACTAACGAAAGATGAAAAAGATAATTTCGGAAGTGGAGCAACCTATCGGAGTAAAACAACATATTATACTTATTATTGTACGTCCGGATATTATATTTCAAAAATTGGTGAAAATAAATTTAGTTTAATTTCTAAAAATAATCTTACTTGTGATCGGGAAAACTAATTAAAAGTCCTGCCACTAATCGAGTAGACTGCCCTGCCAGAAACTGACAGGGAGAGCCTCTCACACCACCGAGCATACGGGTCACGTACTCGGCGGTTCGCAAAGAGATGGGTTGAGTTGAATGTAGATTTCCGTTAAGGATTCATATCCCTTCTGTTTCAAGCGTTTCAAGGTAATGGTTGTTCCTAAAATGGGACTTTGAGCAATCGCCCAACCACCTTTTACTCACGCTTTATTATTGTTTTTTTGGTGTTCGTGAATGCAGAGCATTTCGAGTTCTGCTCCATGCATAGGCGTGGTCTTGGTCAACCCCCAATCGAATCAGGTTTTTCCTTTTCCTTTCAGGTTTCTTCCAATCCTTCCAAATACAGTAACGGATGCGATTCCGTAGCCAACCATCGATATCTCGTAATTTTCCTATGATATTGGTTCCTCGAAAATAGTTTAACCATCCTTGTTGGATTTCCTTTATCTTGGTTATACGTTCTTCTAGTTTGGCTGGAGTGGTTTTTCGGGTAATGCTTTTGAGACGCATCTTTAGGTTTTTCCATGCCTTTTCGGCTACTACGAGTTGGTATTGATTCTTGCTTCCTTTATTGTAAACGGGCACAAATCCAAAGCCAAGTAACGTAAAGTTCGAAGGTTTTCTAATCCCACTCTTTTCCTTGTTGATGGTTAGTTTGAGCTTGTTCTTAAGGAACTTTTCAATCACTACGCTCGTAGCTTTTGCTTGATTGTGGCTTTTGCAGTAGATACTAAAATCATCAGCGTAACGAACGAATTTATGTCCTCTTCGGGTCATTTCTTTATCCAATTGATGGAGTAAGATGTTAGACAATAGTGGACTCAATGGGCTTCCTTGCGGAACGCCTTTTCTTCGTTTGCGTAGCTTTCCGTTGATTTTAATCGGTGCTCGAAGCCATTTGCGAATGAGTTGCATTGTGGTTTTGCATTTCACTTTTTGAAACACCAGATTCAACACTAAACAATGGTCAACTTCATCAAAGAAGTTTTTCAGGTCAATATCCACAATGTGGTTCAGTCCTGAATGAATGTAGTCCCGTGCTTGTCCAACGGCTTGTCGGGCATTTTTGTTGGGTCTAAATCCAAAACTGCTGGGTTTGAATTCGGGTTCAAATAAAGGTGCGATGCTTTGTGAAACCGCTTGTTGCAACACTCTTTCGCTTGTTGTGGGAACGCCCAATAATCGGGTTTTTCCGTTTCCTTTGGGAATCTCGATTCCTAAAATGGGTTGAATTTGATAGTTTCCTTGTTTGATTTCTTCAATAAGTTGTAGTTTCTTTTCTGTAAACACCTTGCGGAGTTCACGTACAGAAACGCCATCAACACCCGCACTGCCTTTGTTGGCAATGACGTGTTCCAATGCTTTTTGGAGGTTGTAAGAATGTACTACTTTTTCAATCATTTTTGTTTAATCTGAACTTGTTTCAGATTCTTTGTTAACCTGTTTTCGTTAAGTAGGGCTATCTTTTGATTCCGTTACTTATTGAAAACCTCTTTACGTTCAGTCCTTCCTTGTTTGTGAGACCTATGCGGTATCTATTCGCACCTCGTTGCTTTCAAGTACTATGACCTCTGCTGACTTCTCTTTCTAACCAACTCGTGGATTAAGAGACCTCCCCTGGTAACCGCTTTTTCCTTCCGTCTATTCCTGGTACATTTACATGACAGTAATCTGATTTAGTAGCATGTTCAGAACACTGTTTTGGACTTCGTATTGCTGTGGATACTCATCCTTACTGCTATGCCTCTTATGTACTTTCTGTTCGTCAGTACAGACTTTTGCCGTTTGACTTCCTTCAGTGCATACCTCGCGGTAAACCACCTTGTCACGTACTAAACCTTCGAGACGTTACTCTCGCGGTTAAGGGACTCACACCCTCTGGAAAAATAGCACCCCGAAAATTAGTTTTTGTAGTCGAAATTTGTATTTTTGAACTATTTGAAAAGCTTTCGGGGTGTGTCCTGCGGATGCAGGGCACACACAGCCGTTTTGCAAAAGCAGGGGTTTCGTGCTTCTATGACAGTGAAGTGCTAAGTTCAAGCCTTGTGCTTCTAATGAAATTTAGTGTTGAAAAATCTGCCTTCATCTAAAGGCAAAGCGTAATGCCTCACCCTAAAGGCGACACCAAAATATAAAAACGAAATAGAAGAATGGAAAATTTTGACCGCAAAAAACATTGGGAAAATATCTATCAGACAAAAGAATTGAAAGACGTAAGTTGGTTTCAACCGACGCCAGAGACTTCCTTGGCCTTCTTTAAACAGTTTCATGTGCCAACAACAGCAAAAATAATTGACATTGGCGGTGGCGACAGTTTTTTAGTTGACCATTTGCTCGACTTGGGCTATCAAGACCTTTCAGTTCTCGACATTTCAGCGGCTGCCATTGACAGAGCAAAACAACGACTTGGTTATAGAGCAAAAAACGTAAAATGGATAGTTGCAGACGCAGCAACATTCAAGCCGACAGAGCAATATAACTTTTGGCACGACCGAGCCGCATTTCATTTTTTGACAGACGAAAAAGAAATTTCAAACTATTTGGAAACTGCCCAACAAAATATTAAGCCAACAGGTGTTCTAGTAATTGGTACATTTTCTGAATTAGGACCAAAAAAATGTAGCGGAATTGAAATCAAACAGTATTCGGAAACTACAATGACTGAACGACTAAAAAACTTTTTTGAAAAAATAGAGTGTCTCACGGTAGACCACAAGACACCCTTTGACACTAATCAAAATTTTGTTTTTTGCAGTTTCAGGAAAATACAAGTTAGTTGATCATGAAGATTACCATTTACACATTTATCCTTCTTCTTTGTTTTGGATGCCATCAACAGACAGAACCTTCAAATTCAGAAGGAGCGTGGATTAAAGGAACGGAACAAGAAAAAATACAAACCATAGAAAAACAATTTCGGGGCTTTGACAATGCAATGGTTGAAACAGGTTATCGTTACCAAGAGTTGTATTGGGCAGGGCAAGACGAGAATTGGGAATATGCCGACTATCAATTAGAAAAAATCAAAATCGCAATTGAAAACGGGTTGGAACGAAGACCCAAAAGAGCAAAACCTGCCGAACACTTTTTGACTTCTATTTTGCCCGAAATGAAAAAAGCATTAGAAGAAAAAGACACTGTAGTTTTCAATAAAAACTTTCAAACATTGACTATCAACTGTAACAGTTGTCATGCAATGGAAAAAGTGCCTTTTTTCAGTGTTCAAATTCCAACAGTTAGACAATCACCAATTAGAAAATAATATGTTTCAGAAAATTATTCAAACAGACCATTCAAAAACTACAATCATAATCCGTTTGATTGTTGGAGCAGTATTTTTATCGGAAGGAATACAAAAGTTCTTGTTCCCTGCCATTCGTGGTGCAGGACGATTTGAAAAAATTGGTTTGCCTTTTCCTGAATTTTTAGGAAGTTTTGTAGGCACTTTTGAAATCCTTTGCGGAGCATTCATTTTACTTGGCTTATTTACACGCTTGGCAAGTATTCCGCTCATTGTCATTATGCTTGTTGCCATTGCCACCACAAAATCAGAAGTTTTAGCCGACAAAGGATTTTGGGAAATGATGCACGGAAGCAGAACAGATTGGTCAATGCTATTAGGTAATGTTTTTCTACTCATTAAAGGCGGTGGCTATTGGTCACTTGATAATGAACTAAATAAAATCAAAAGTTAAATGGAAATTGTAGTCATATCATTAGCGGCATTTGTAGTTGCCATTCTTACCTTCTTTTCAGGTTTTGGGCTTGGCACCATTTTGACACCTGTATTTATGATATTCTTTCCTGTGGAGTTAGCAATCGCTCTGACAGGAGTTGTTCATTTTTTCAATAACATTTTTAAACTGTTTTTAGTTGGCCGCAATGCAAACAAAGAAGTATTGATGCGTTTTGGTATTCCAGCAGTTATTGCTGCAATCATTGGCTCTTGGATTTTATTAAACATAACCAACTTGCAACCTTTGTTTTCTTATGACGCATTCGGGAAGCATTTTGAAGTTTATCCTGTTAAATTTATCATTTCCATTTTGCTTATCATTTTTGCAAGTATTGACCTTATTCCCTATTTCAACACCTTGCAATTCGGAAAGGACAAACTGCCAATTGGCGGGGTATTAAGCGGATTTTTTGGTGGACTTTCCGGAAATCAAGGTGCTTTAAGAAGTGCCTTTTTAATCAAAGCAGGACTTTCTAAAGAAGCATTTGTGGCAACAGCAGTTGTTGTTTCAACTTTTGTTGATTTCACACGACTAAGTATTTATGCAACACGATTTACAAAATCGGGATTGACCGAAAACTTGACTTTGGTGATTTGTGCAACGCTTGCAGGAATTGCAGGAGCCTATATAGGCAACAAACTTCTAAAGAAAGTGACCCTTAGATTTTTACAAGTAACGATAGCGATAATGCTGATACTCATTTCACTTGCATTGGGTGCAGGACTTATATAATGAACAACAAACACTACAAAAAACAAGGGCGAAGGCAAAAGCTAGAAAACTGCCCTGCCATATACTAACAAGGAAAACCTCTCAAATCACCGAGTACTTCGTTAAACTCAGCATAAACCAAGCGGATTATCCCGATAAAAATCGGGACAGGCTAAACTCGGCGGTTCGCAAAGAGATGGGTGGAGTTGAATGTAGACTTCTGTTAATGAAACAAATCCCTTTTTTTTCAATAGCTTTATAACACAAGTATTTTTTTACTATTTGAAAAACTTTTCAGATGCATTCTACGGATGCAAGTCAAACAAACTACCAATGCCCTCTCCAAACTCCCTATTCCCTACTCCAAGCTCCCCACTTCTTTCTTGCCGTTTCCTTTCAATAAATAATAGCCAAGTACACCCGCAACAGTAGAGGCCGCCAAAATACCGAGTTTGGCTTGTTTGATAAGTTGTTCGTCTTTGAATGCTAAATCGGTGATGAACACTGACATGGTAAACCCGATAGCAGCAAGCAATCCCACACCCATGATCTTAGGCCAGTCAACGCCGTGAGGCAAATGGCAAATGCGCAACTTGACCATAATGAAAGTAAACAGGGTGATTCCTACCACTTTTCCAACGATGAGTCCGCTAACCACTCCCAAAGTCACTGAGCTCATGAGTTGTTGAAAGACATCAGAACCTAAAACAACACCGGCGTTGGCAAAGGCAAAAACGGGTAACACCACAAAACTTACAAAGCTATTAAAGCTGTGTTCCAAACGATGTAACGGCGGAGAAGCATCGTAGGTCAACAAGGTAATTTTTTCAATTTCTGAGCTGAGTCTACTTTTATTAAGTGGCATGGTATCGTGTTGATGTCCAATTTTAAAGGCCATCAATCTGATTTTTCTAAGAAAGAGTCCGGTGTGTACTTTACGATTGGCCGGTATTGTAAAGGCTACTACTACAGCAGCAATCGTGGCATGTACTCCTGAAAGCAATATGGCCAACCATACCCCACCGATGCCAAAAAGAGCATAGTACAACGTGTTTCGTATTCCCAATATATTTCCTATGATTAGAAAAAGCATGAATGAGGCTCCTAAGTACAGGTTTTGAACAGCAATTTCCTCGGTATAAAACAGAGCAATGACCAGTATAGCTCCTATATCGTCAACAATAGCCACAGCTGTTAAAAATACTTTTAACGACAAGGGGACTTTGTCTCCAAGTAAGTACAATATCCCCAAAGCAAAAGCAATATCCGTTGCCATCGGAATACCCCAACCATTAGCACCGGGAGTACCATGATTGATTAACGTATAGATTAATGCCGGAACCAGCATACCACCGAGGGCAGCAAAGGCTGGCAAAATAGAATCACGAAAAGAGGAAAGTTCACCTTCTAAAATTTCACGTTTTAACTCTAATCCAACCAGAAAGAAAAACATGGACATGAGTCCGTCGTTAATCCAATGCAAAATGTTCTTTTTAATTTGGAAATTATGCACTCCAAAAGAAATATACTTATCTAAAAATGAAAAATAATAGCCGGATAAACTTGAATTTGCCACCACCATTGCCAACATAGCTGCGAGGAACAGAACAATTCCGACGGATGTTTTTTTCTCAATAAAATTTTGGATGGGCTTCAGAAAAAAAAGATCTAATTTAGACTTTCTCATGGTCACTGATTTTTGAAATTAAGAGACTTTATCATTTGGACACTTCCTACAAATTTAAACTATTTAAATGATAAAGTAAGTGGATTATATATTCTTATTTCGTTAATTTTGTTTTAAAATTATAGCCGTTGAAAAACCAAAACTTGTCTAAAAAAAGTAAAATAAGCGAACACAACAATAAGTATCTTATACTATGAAAATAACTCCCGAACATAACGAACGAATGGCAAAAATGACGTTTGCATCCGTTTATCCGCATTACGTTACCAAAGTGGAAAGCAAAGGCAGAACAAAAGAAGAATTACATCAGGTTATAACTTGGTTAACCGGTTTTGATGATAAAAAAATATCTGAATTGATTAAAGAGAAAGTCACCTTTGAAAATTTCTTCAACAGAGCAAATCTAAACCCTTTGGCCAATTCAATTAAAGGTGTTATCTGCGGTTATCGAATTGAAGAAATTGACAATCCACTAACCAAACAAGTGAGATACCTTGATAAACTAGTTGATGAGTTAGCCAAAGGCAAAAAAATGGATAAAATTTTGAGAGTTGTTTAAGGTATAAACTGATACGATTAACTCAAAAAATCAAAAAACTACTTCCGATTAGTTGTCCTATTTAAGCTATTAAAATATTTTGTAATTTTAGAATCTAAAAAAACACCATGTTGTATCCAATAATTCCAATAGTGCTTGTCACATTGTTCTTTTTTTACATCTTTTATCTTTTACTGATTAAAAAAGATATAAAGAAACTTAAAACCATAGTATTCCCAGGATTATTTTTTATTACTATTTGGGCTGTAATTTATTATTTTTTGTTGAAATAAATTCAAGTTTTTAAGATATTATATAATATTATTAAAAAAAACCCGTTGGGTGTAATTAAATTTTCAAATAATTTTACCACTAATTCACCAATTTTTTTGACTAATTATTCGATTAAATTCGAATTTTCATCAAAGATGAACAAATTATTGCATTTACTAAATTTATAATTTGTGAATTCGTGGCAAAAATATCCAGAATACTATTGAATTAAATAATTACACCCAACGGGTTAAAAAAAACATTTTAATTATGCAAATCGTCTTCGCCTCAAACAACCCCAATAAAGTAAAAGAAATACAACTGCTTTTACCCAAAACGATAACGCTTCTTAGCTTAGAAGCTATTGGTTGTATCAAAGACATACCTGAAACAGCCCAAACCATTGAAGGCAACGCCATTCTAAAAGCCAATTACATTACCCAAAACTACAATCTAAATTGTTTTGCTGATGATACCGGACTTGAGGTGGAAGCTCTCAACGGCGAACCCGGTGTTTACTCCGCTCGATATGCCGGAAATCAAAGAAACGCCAATGACAATATGGATAAACTTTTGTTAAATCTATCCGATAAAACCAACCGAAAAGCACAATTTAAAACCACCATTTGCCTTAACATTGAGGGGCAACAACACCTTTTTGAAGGGATCATTAAAGGAACAATTACCAAAGAAAAAAAAGGCAATCAAGGCTTTGGTTACGACCCCATTTTTATACCTGATGGATACGATAAAACCTTTGCTGAGATGACAATTCAAGAGAAATCAATCATCAGTCATCGCGGTTTGGCAGTAGAAAAATTAGTTGCGTTTTTAAATGAATAATTTACATTTCAAACTCATTTTCTGTCGTCTCTACCATCTCCCCTCTTCCATCTTCCATCCCGTCAACTCCAACTATTTAAAAATCAATAACTAACACCATTAGTTTATGTGATTTTTAAACCGTACCTTTGCACCCAATTTAAAATTATATATGAACAAATTTGAACAATTAGGATTGAGTGAATCGCTACAGCGTGCGATTATCGATCTAGGATTTGAAAATCCGACCGAAGTACAGGAAAAAGCGATTCCCCTATTATTGGAACAAGAAACAGATTTAGTTGCGTTGGCTCAAACAGGGACAGGGAAAACGGCAGCATTTGGTTTCCCGCTTATCCAAAAAATTGATGCGAACAATAGAAATACGCAGGCCTTAATTTTATCTCCTACTCGCGAACTGTGTTTGCAGATTACAAATGAAATTAAATTGTACTCCAAGTACGAAAAAGGAATTAACGTTGTGGCTGTTTATGGTGGTGCCAGCATCTCCGAACAAGCTCGTGAAGTAAAAAGAGGTGCTCAAATCATTGTAGCTACCCCGGGAAGAATGCAAGACATGATTAACAGAGGTTTTGTAAACATCTCTGAAATCAACTATTGTATTCTTGATGAAGCCGATGAAATGTTAAACATGGGATTCTATGAAGACATCGTTAGTATTTTATCTACCACACCTGATGAAAAAAGCACTTGGTTATTCTCGGCAACCATGCCGCAAGAAGTAGCTCGTATTGCTAAAAAATTCATGCATGAACCACAGGAAATTACTGTGGGGGCAAAAAACTCAGGTTCAGCCACAGTTTCTCATGAATTTTATTTAGTAAATGCTCGTGATCGTTACGAAGCGTTGAAACGTTTAGCTGATGCCAATCCGGACATCTTCTCCGTAGTGTTTTGCAGAACAAAAAGAGACACACAAGCAGTAGCTGAAAAGTTAATTGAAGACGGTTATAATGCAGCAGCGTTGCACGGTGATTTATCGCAAGCCCAACGTGATTCTGTAATGAAATCATTTAGAGGCCGTCAAATTCAAATGTTGGTAGCTACAGATGTTGCCGCTCGTGGAATTGACGTAGACAACATCACACACGTGGTAAACTACCAATTACCGGATGAAATCGAAACCTACAACCACCGTTCTGGCCGTACCGGTCGTGCAGGTAAATTAGGAACTTCCATTGTAATTGTTACAAAAAGTGAATTGCGTAAAATTTCGGCTATTGAAAGAATCATCAAGCAGAAATTTGAAGAGAAAACAATCCCTTCAGGAATTGAAATCTGTGAAATCCAATTATTGCACTTAGCTACTAAAATTAAAGATACCGAAGTAGATCACGAAATTGACAATTACCTTCCGGCTATCAACGAGGTTTTAGAAGG
This sequence comes from Flavobacterium sp. UBA6135, assembly GCF_002428305.1. Lineage (GTDB taxonomy): Bacteria > Bacteroidota > Bacteroidia > Flavobacteriales > Flavobacteriaceae > Flavobacterium. The sequence continues at coordinate 10,405 of NZ_DIVJ01000015.1, forward strand.
TTTAAGTAAAGAAGAATTGATTAAGAAAATGGTATCGGTAGAATTCAACCGATTCATCAATTACTATAAAAAAACAAGAGATTTATCATCACAATCATCAGGTTCTGAAAGACGTGACGACAGAGAACCAAGAGAAAATACCAGCGGAGCAACTCGTTTCTTTGTAAACATTGGTTCAAGAGATAATTTTGATTGGATGCAGTTGAAAGACTTTCTACGTGATACGTTAGAATTAGGTCGCGAAGACGTTTACAAAGTAGATGTTAAAGAAGGTTTCTCTTTCTTCAACACCGATATTGAACATACAGACAAAGTAATGGATGTATTAAATGGCATGCAATTGGAAGGTCGTAAAATCAACGTAGAAATCTCTAAAAATGACGGTGGCGGTAGACGTGACCATAATGGTAGAAGTTCTGGCGGTTTTAGAGGCGAAAGAAGCTCAGGCCCAAGAGGAGGCGGAAGTTTCGGACCAAGAAAAGAAGGTGGAGCTCCAAGAAGCGACAGAAGAGAAGGCGGATTTAGACCAAGAACCGAAAGTGGTTCCTCAGAAAGACCAGCTAGACGTTCTGATGATTCTCGTAGTGAAAGACCGGCTGGCCGTTCATTTGAAGCTGCAAAAAACAGAAGACCTAGAAGAAGTTAATTCATTTGAATACCCTATTTTGGGTTTTAAATTGTTAATTTTCTGATAATAGACCAAAAACTGTAAAAAATCTCAAAGCGAATGCTTACTTTTAAACCGTTAAATCAGTTTATGAGATTTTTTACAGTTTTACTATTTATTTTAGTTTCTTTTGCCTCCTTTTCGCAAAAGACTTTCCCCGATTTGGTTAAAGTGAATGGCGTTATTAAAGACGATAATTCTTTAAAACCTTTAAATAATGTTCACATTATCAATTTTAATACCGTAAAAGGAACCATTACAAATGAAAAAGGTTACTTTGAAATTGATGCACAAGTAAACGACACACTTCACATTTCTATACTAGGTTATCAATCCATCCGAGTTCGAGTGACCAATGATTGGATCAATTCAAAATCTACAGAAATAAAACTTACTGAAAAAGCCTACGCCTTAGAAGAAGTGATTGTTACACCTTACACCCTTACCGGTTATTTGGAAATTGATGCCAAAATAATTCCTATTCCTGAGAATTATCGTTATGGTATTTCCGGACTTTCCTATGGTTATGAAGCGGGAAGCAAATCGCCAAACGCAATCAGCCGCGTGGTAAGTTCGCTCTTTAACCCCGCAGATTTGCTCTATAATTTCTTTGGAAAAAAACCAAACGAGCTGAAAAAATTGAAAGAAATGAAAAAAGATGATACGGTAAGAACTATGCTTGAAAACAAGTTTGACCGAGAAACAATTTCTATCATGTTGGGTGTTGATAAAAAAGAAATTCCTGAAATCTTGCATCGTTGTAATTATTCTGAGACTTTTATCAAAACGGCAAACGACTTACAAGTGCTTGATGCCATTAGCGATTGCTACGAAGAATATAAAATTCTAAAAAAGAAATCGTAGTTCTAATTTGAATTTTCTTCAATAAATCGTTCCGTGATTTTCACATAATCTTTTATAGATTTTTGTGCCCAATCAATTTTCTTTAAAAGAATTTCCTGAGGCGTCAATCGCCATTCTATGTTTGATTTTCGCAATCGATCAGATAATTGTTGTAACAAAATTGCTGCAGAAACGGAAATATTCAAACTTTCTGTAAATCCAACCATCGGGATATGAATCATTCCGTCAGCTTCTTGCAAAACCGCTTCCGAAAGTCCGTCTTTTTCGGTGCCAAAAAAAAGTGCAGCAGGCTTAGTAATATCAAAAGAAGTTAAATCAGTAGATTGATCATGAGGGGTTGTCGCAATAATTTGATAGCCTTTCTTTCGCATGGCTCTGATGCAGGAAATGGAATTTTCAAATCGATAGATATCCACCCATTTTTGTGCACCTAAAGCAATTTCAGAATCAATTTGCTTTCCAAACTTTTGTTCAATCACTTGAATCTCTTGAATTCCAAACACTTCACAACTTCGCATAACGGCACTAGTGTTGTGCAATTGGTACACATCTTCCACCACAACAGTAAAATGTTTTGTTCGTGATTGCAACACGTCATGAATGCGTTTTCTTCTGTTTTCGGTTAGAAAGTTTTCTAAGAAATTTAAGTATTCTTTGGTTTGTAATAATTCATTCATCAAAATTGGTTTTATTTCAGTAAATTCATATCTTGGCAACACTAAAAAATAACTATGACACAAGAAGAATTGTTACCGCTAATTTATAAAAAAGAAGAAGGTGCTTTCACTATTTTGTATGACATGTATTCTAAAAGTTTATTTGGCGTTATTTCTAATTTAATAAAAGATAGAGAAGAAGCTGAAGATGTCCTTCAAGATGTTTTTGTAAAAATATGGAAAAATATAGATACCTATTCTGAAAACAAAGGACGTTTTTATACTTGGATAGTTAACATAGCCCGAAATACAGCCATTGACAAACTGCGTTCAAAAGGATTCAACAACAGTCAAAAAAACCTTTCGGCCGACAATTTCGTACATCTGTTGGAAGACAGTTCAAGAATGACAAACAGAATCGATGCTATTGGAATTCAGGAATTTGTTAAAAAACTAAAACCCAAATGTATTAAATTAATTGACCTGCTGTTTTTCAAAGGCTACACGCAACAAGAGGCTTCGGATGAACTCGAAATTCCACTAGGAACCGTAAAAACCCAAAACAGAAATTGCATCACTGATTTAAGAAACTTATTACAAGTAGCATGAGCACACAAGAATACATAGAATCAGGCATTTTAGAACTGTATGTTTACGGTAAACTTTCGGAACCTGAAATGGAAGAAGTTTTCAAAATGGCCGAAGAGCATACTGAAATCAAAGAAGAAATTATTGCCATTGAACGTGCCGTATTGTTTTTGTCCAGTAGTGTTTCACCCAGATTATCAGGCAAAAACTATGAAAACATTAAAAAACAAATTTTTGAAGGAGCCGTAGCTCCTAAAGTGGTTGAAATTAAACCAAAATCAAGTTGGTCCAACTATTTAGGATGGGCTGCTGCACTTGTTTTCCTAGTAGGTGGGTATTATTACCACATGCAAAAACAAGAAGAAGCTACAAATCAAATTGTTACGATTGAAAATGAAAAATCTGAATTGCAAAAAGACATTGTTAATTTAGAATTAACCAACGCTGAAAATCAAGAGTTAATCGCCATTATTCGTGACCCGAAAAACATTGTGGTACCATTGCTTGGCCAAGACGTTGCACCAAAATCGTATGCTAAAATTTACTGGAATCAGGACACCAAAAAAGTATATGTTGACGGTTTAGGATTGCCAAATCCACCGGAAGGAATGGTGTATCAAGTATGGTCGTTAAAATTAAATCCTTTAACTCCTGAAAGTATTGGATTAATTGACAACTTTGGTACTTCCAAAAAACGTTTCTTTGAGATGAATGCTTCTTATGATTCTGAAGCATTTGGAATCACTTTAGAACCTGCCGGCGGAAGTCCGACACCAACACTAGAACAGTTGTTCACTTTAGGAAAAGTGTAAAAAATAATCAAATTTTAAAAATCCTTTCCTCATTGCGATTGAAAGGATTTTTTTTATACCATGAAAAACTTAGTTGTACTTACAGGAGCCGGAATGAGTGCAGAAAGTGGCATAAAAACCTTCAGAGATGCTGACGGTCTTTGGGAAGGTCACAATGTTATGGAAGTAGCCTCTCCCGAAGGTTGGCATAAAAACCCGGAACTTGTTCTCGATTTTTATAACAAACGTAGAAAACAATTGCACGAAGTAACACCCAACCATGGTCATTTTCTATTGGCTGAATTAGAAGCGTTTTTCAACGTTTCCATTATCACTCAAAATGTTGACAATTTGCATGAAAAAGCTGGTAGCTCATCGATTCTTCACCTTCATGGTGAGTTGACAAAAGTGAGAAGCACCAAAAATGAAAACTACATCTTAGACTGGACATCCGATTTGAATTGGGGTGACACAGATGAAGATGGCAATCAACTTCGACCACACATTGTTTGGTTTGGTGAAGCCGTTCCCGCTATTGAAGAAGCCATTACAATTGTTGAAAAAGCTGACTCTATAGCCATTATCGGAACTTCCATGCAAGTGTATCCTGCTGCTGGATTGGTGCATTATGCAAAACCTAACTGTCCTATTTTTTACATCGACCCAAAACCGGCAACAATTTATCAACTCAGTCATCCTTTGGAAGTTATTCCAAAAGGAGCTTCAGAAGGAGTGGCTTTGTTAAAAGATAAATTGTTGGCTATTTTAAAATGAAAATAGTCTTCCATTTTGGATAATAAAAAACGATGATTAAAATTGTGATAGCTAAAGGAATTCCCGTTTCAACCAATTCATGTGGTCGGTTATCCAAGAAATAATGCAATAAAAAGATATTTAAAATAATGGGTAATAAAACGATCGCTCCTATCAAACGAGTTCTCGGAATGACTAATAAAATCCCAGACAAAACCTGAAAGAATCCAATCACAACCAACATTCCTGAATTACACATTCCTGAAATAACTTGTTGGTATTCCAACGGAATGGTACTTTCCGGTCCATACACTTTACATGGCGATAAAAAGTGCTTGTTGATGCCTTTATAAATAAAAAACAACCCCAAAGCGATACTCAAAACTACAATTGCTACTTGGAAAAAACGTTTCATACTATTTTGTTATTTATATTAATTCTAAATTGCAATAGTACTACATTTTTTGGATAAAACCATAAAATACAAAATAAATTTACTTTTACTTTTTGAAGTTTAAAGCTATCTTTGCACTTCGACACAAACACACAACTCATGACATTTTTAAACGAATTAAATGCCATATCTCCAATAGATGGAAGATACCGATCTAAAACAGTTTCACTTGCACCTTACTTTTCTGAAGAAGCCTTAATACGCTACCGCGTGTTGATTGAGATTGAATATTTTATTTCGTTATGTCAAATTCCGTTACCCCAATTAAAAGAAGTTCCTTCAAGCAAGTTTGAAGCGTTGAGAAATTGCTATAAAAATTTCACCTCAGAAGATGCTCTTGCTATCAAAGAAATTGAAAAAACAACCAATCACGATGTAAAAGCGGTGGAGTATTTTATCAAAAATGCTTTTGATGCATTGGGATTAGAAGCTTACAAAGAGTTCATTCATTTCGGATTAACTTCTCAAGATATTAATAACACAGCCATTCCGCTTTCTACAAAAGAAGCTTTTGAAAATGTTTACCTACCACTTTTAATTGGTGTAATTTCCAAATTAAAAGATTTAAGTCAGGAATGGGCAAACATCCCAATGTTGGCCAGAACGCACGGTCAACCTGCCTCTCCTACCCGATTAGGAAAAGAAATTGGAGTTTTTGTAGAACGTTTAGAAGAACAAATGCGTTTGTTATTCAATACGCCTTTTGCTGCTAAATTTGGTGGAGCAACAGGCAATTACAATGCCCATCATGTGGCGTATCCAAACATTGACTGGAAAAAATTTGGTAATGAATTTGTTGAAGATACGTTAGGTTTACACCACTCTTTTCCAACAACACAAATAGAGCATTACGATCATTTTGCTGCATTTTTCGATGCATTAAAACGTATAAATACAATCATAATCGATTTAGACAGAGATATTTGGACATATGTTTCGATGGATTATTTTAAACAAAAAATAAAAGCCGGAGAAATTGGTTCAAGTGCCATGCCGCACAAAGTTAACCCTATTGACTTTGAAAATTCTGAAGGAAATTTAGGAATTGCCAACGCCATTTTTGAGCATTTAGCTGCCAAATTGCCATTATCTCGACTTCAAAGAGATTTAACAGATAGTACGGTTTTAAGAAACATTGGTGTGCCAATCGGACATACCTTAATTGGTTTTGAAGCCACTTTAAAAGGGTTGCACAAACTATTGATCAACGAACCAAAATTTGCTGAAGATTTAGAAAAAAATTGGGCTGTAGTTGCAGAGGCTATTCAAACTATTTTGAGACGTGAAGGGTATCCAAATCCGTATGAAGCATTAAAAGGCTTAACAAGAACCAATGAGGCTATTGATAAAAAGGCTATTCATACGTTCATTCATTCTTTAACTGTTTCAGACGAAATCAAAACGGAACTACTGGCAATAACCCCTTCCAATTATTTAGGAATATAATTGCTTTTTTTAAATCCGAAAGGAATTGCTTTTTAAATCGGAATTTAGTACCTTGTCTCAATTGAAAAATTATCCAATTGATGACAACTAACGCTGTATCGTTACTTTATGACTACAAATAAAATTTTAATCTTATTTGCTCATCCTTTGTTTGAGAAATCCATGATAAATAGGATTTTAATTGAGTATTTGCTGGATTCTCCCAACGTTACTTTACACGATTTATACGAAGAATATCCTGAATTTGATATCGACATCAAAAGAGAACAAGATTTACTGATGGAGCATGATATCATTATTTGGCACCACCCTTTTTATTGGTACAGTTGTCCGCCTTTATTAAAACAATGGATTGATTTAGTTTTAGAATACAATTGGGCGTATGGCAAATCAGGAAATGCTTTAAAAGACAAAATCATCTTCCAAACAATTACTACGGGAGGAAGCGAGGAAAATTATTGTTCAGAAGGTAAAGATCGTTTCACCATTCCTCAACTTCTGGAACCTTTCAATCAAACGGCGATGGTTTGTAAAATGATTTACCTACCTCCATTTGTTATTCACGGAACGCATAAAATGAATTCCAAAGAAGCTCTTGATATGAGCAGAATGTACAATAAATTACTTCAACATTTAATTGAAAATGGAATTGGAAAGGAAACTTTTGAAAACTATCCTTATTTAAACCAATGGATTCAAACAAAACAATAAAACATGGATAACGGATTCTTTGTTCAAGCCATAATTTATTTAGCCGCAGCAGTGGTATTTGTTCCTATTGCCAAAAAAATAGGTCTGAGTTCTATTTTGGGATATCTTTTTGCCGGTATCATTATTGGTCCGTTTGTGTTAGGACTTATTGGTCAAAGAGGTGAAGATATTATGCACTTTGCTGAATTTGGAGTAGTAATGATGCTTTTCCTTATTGGTCTTGAATTAGACCCTCATAAGTTCTGGAAAATGCGAAAGTTTATTCTTGGAATGGGTTCACTCCAAGTAATTAGCACTTCCTTTTTATTATTTCTTTTAGGTGTAATTTTTTATGAATGGTCTTGGCAAGTAGCATTGATAATTGCAATGGCTTTAGCCTTATCATCAACCGCAATTGTATTGCAAACTTTGAAAGAAAAAAGTTTATCACAAACATCAATGGGTCGGGCTTCTTTTGCAGTATTGTTATTTCAAGATATAGCCGTAATTCCTATATTAGCTATAATTCCGCTTTTGGTGTCTGCCAATACCAGCGTACCTCTCGAAGATATAAATCAATCCATTATAGCTGATTTTGCTGCTTGGATTCAAACATTAATAGTTGTTGGAGCCATTCTGGCTGTTTATTTTGCTGGGCGGTATATTTTTGTTCCACTATTGCATGTGGTGGCTAAAACAAGACTTCAAGAACTTTTTACAGCCTCTGCTTTGTTATTGGTTGTTGCGGTTTCTTACTTAATGCAACTGGTAGGTTTGAGCCCTGCTCTTGGAGCATTTATGGCTGGAGTCGTTTTAGCCAATTCTGAATTTCGTCATGAACTCGAGGGAGATATTGCCCCTTTCAAAGGATTGCTTTTAGGTTTGTTTTTTATTGGCGTTGGGGCCTCCATCAATTTTCAATTAATTATTGATAATCCTTTTTTTATTTTAGTTTTTGGTTTGACATTACTAATTATTAAATTTTTAGTGTTATTTACTATTGGAATACTTTATAAAAAACAATCCGACCAAAATTTTCTGTTTTCTTTTGGACTTAGTCAAGCCGGGGAATTTGGATTTGTCATCATGAGTTTTTCCATGCAATTAAACATCATTCCAAATATGTTGGCCAATCAAATATTAGCCATAATTGCATTGAGTATGCTCTCTACACCTTTTCTGTTGTTAATCAATGAAAGATGGATTGACCCTTATTTTGGAGTAAAAGAAAAAGTAAAGAAGAAAGCAGATGATATAGAAGAACAACACGAAGTCATTATTGCGGGTTTTGGCCATTTTGGCAGCACCATTGGTCGACTTCTGAAAGCAAATGGAGTGAAAGCCACCATTCTTGATCACGATTCAGAACGGGTTGATTTACTTCGTAAAATGGGATTTAAAGTATATTATGGTGATGCCACCCGATTGGAGTTATTAAAAGCAGCAGGTGCAGAAGACGCCAAACTTTTTATTGCAGCCATTGATAATCCTTCGGTGAATTTAAATGTGGTTGAAATCATCCGTAAGAACTTTCCAAACCTCAAAATTCTTACCCGAGCTCGAAACAGAATTGATGCCTATGAACTCATTGACCACGGAGTGGAAAACATTTATCGTGAGACCTTATATACGGCGGTTCATTTGGGTGTTGATGCGTTAACTCAATTGGGACACAGAAAATATTCTGCCACAAGACAAGGCCAACGTTTTATAAAATATGACGAAGCCTCCATAAGAGAATTGGCTGCCAAACGTCATGATAAAATGGCTTATTTAGTAACAGCTCAAGAACAAATTGAATTACAGGAACAAATTTTAAAAAATGACTTGTACACCAATTTCGAAGCTAAAGATCATGCCTGGGATAGTGCCTTTTTGAAAAGAGAAATCAACAACGATGACAAATAAAAAAGACGTCAAATTTGACGCCTTTTCTACTTATTTAGTTTTAAAACTTATCTTGAATAATTCGGAGCTTCTTTGGTAATCGTTACATTATGTGGATGACTTTCGCCAATGCCACTGGCTGTAATTCGAACAAAACGTCCGGTTTCTTGTAATGTTGGAATATCTTTTGCACCGCAATAACCCATTCCGGCTCTTAAACCGCCAATGAATTGTTGCATACTTTCATTCAATTCACCTTTGTAAGGAACACGACCTACTATTCCTTCCGGAACTAGTTTCTTCACATCGTCTTCCACATCTTGAAAATAACGATCTTTTGAACCTTCTTGCATGGCTTCCACAGAACCCATTCCACGATAGGATTTGAATTTTCTTCCTTCAAAAATAATCGTCTCACCCGGAGATTCTTTTGTTCCAGCTAAAAGCGAACCTAACATGACACAATCCGCTCCTGCAGCAATTGCTTTTGGAATATCACCTGTATATCGAATACCACCATCAGCAATTACCGGAACACCACTACCTTTAATAGCAGCAGCAACTTCCAACACCGCAGAAAATTGTGGAAAACCAACTCCGGCAACCACACGAGTAGTACAAATTGAACCGGGTCCGATTCCTACTTTCACCGCATCAGCTCCATTTTCAACTAAATATTTAGCAGCTTCGGCTGTGGCAATATTTCCAACTACTACATCCAAATGAGGGAATTTGGCTTTCACTTCTTTTAAAACAGTTACTACTCCTTTGGTATGACCGTGAGCCGTATCAATAATCACTGCATCAACACCTGCATTTACTAAAGCCGTTGCTCTTTCTAACGCATCAGGAGTAACTCCCAAAGCAGCAGCAACACGCAAACGACCAAATTTATCTTTGTTGGCTATTGGTTTTTGAGTCAGTTTTGTAATATCTCTGAAGGTAATTAACCCAACCAATTTGTAGTTTTTATCAATAACCGGAAGTTTTTCAATTTTGTTTTTTTGCAAAATTCCTTCTGCTTGTTGCAAGGTTGTCCCTTCTTCAGCCGTAATTAAATTTTCGGCCGTCATGACTTCTAAAATCGAACGGGAATTTATTTTCTCAAAACGCAAATCACGATTGGTTACAATACCTTTTAGAATACCGTTTTCATCCACCACAGGAATTCCACCAATACTAAATTCACGCATCGCTGCTTTTGCATCACCAACAGTTGCTGTTAAAGGTAAAGTTACAGGATCCAAAATCATTCCGGCTTCCGCTCGTTTTACTTTACGAACTTTAGCGGCTTGTTGTTCAATGGTCATGTTTTTGTGCAAAACACCAATGCCGCCTTCTTGAGCCATGGCAATTGCCATCGAACTTTCGGTAACAGTATCCATCGCAGCCGAAATAATTGGAACGTTTAACGTGATATTTCGAGAAAATTTAGATTGAATGCTTACGTCGCGTGGTAAAACTTCTGAGTAGTTGGGAATCAACAGAACATCGTCATAGGTCAAACCCTCTCCAACGATTTTTGTTTCATGTGCTTTCATGGTTGCAATTTGTAGTTAAATTGCGTGCAAATATACGCTTTTTTTTGAATTGCTGCAATTGAATGTCTTCATAACTTAGTAAGATTACATTTTTTAAGCAGAAATAGGATTCACTTGAATTTGTCCGCCAATTGCTTTTAAAACTTTCATTATTGTCGCAAATTGTGGTTTTGCTCCATCAGATAAGGCTTTGTACAAACTCGGTCTACTCATTCCTGTTTCTTCTGCAATTTTCGTCATTCCAATCGCTTTTGCCACATGACCAATTGCATTAATAATATCAGCATCGTTTCCTTCTTCAAGAACAATATTGAGATATTCTGCAATCATTTCTTTGTTATCTAAATAGTCTGCAATATCAAATTTAGTAGTGTTCATTTTTTAATTATTTAATTTTTTCCAAATTTACTCACGCGTTTTAATCTTTTTTTGGTGTTCGTGATACGCTTTGCTTAATTCCTTAGCTTTCTTAATGTCATTTTGTTGGGTCGATTTATCACCACCAATTAAGAGAACAATTATTTTTCCGTCGATTTCTTTAAAATAAATTCGATAACCTTTGGAAAAATTCACTTTCAATTCGCGAATGCCATCTCCAACCGGTTCACAATCTCCAAAGTGTTCGTCCAATTTTATTTCTGAATTCGAAACAAAATTTTTGCTTTAGCTTTCAAATCTTTTAGCTTTTGCAACCATTTGTCAAATTCTTGTGTTTTTTCAATCAAAAACATACACATTGTATCTAGTTGGATACAAAGTTACTTAAAATTTTTGGTTATTTAAAATTAAGATTCGATTTTTGGAACTTCGGTAAAAATTAAATATATCGCTTACAAAGATAAAGTCAATTTCTTCGAGGTCTGGAGACGATTGAAGAGCAAGGTTTTATGTCGTGAATTTGTTTGTTTTGGGTTGTTTTTCTAAAAAATCGGGAGGCCTTCCATTAGTCGCTTCCCGCTTTTAAGAAAAAACTAAACCGCAACTGCACAAAGATTTCCGCTGCAATACGGGCTAGGGAATTGTGCTTTTAAATTACTATTCTTCAGATATTTCTTTTTCCAAGGAAGAATTACGATTCAATTCTTCAATCTTGAATTTTTTATATCCTAATTCAAGTTCATCACGTTCTTTAGTTCCTAACTTTCCATAATTTTTCTCTTTGAATTCTTCGAGAGTTGATATGGTTATATTTTTTGTAACATTCATAGATTTAAATTATTTATTTAACATCCTCAAAAAATCATCTTCACTAATAATCGGAACTTTTAATTGTGAGGCTTTCTCCAATTTTAAAGACCTCGCATTTAAAAAACTAAATAATTTAGTTTGTTTTTCTTTCAATCTGTTTTAATATGATGTGCTTGATATTTTACTGAAGATTTTAAGCATTTATTCTTTTAATCTACTTTCAATATCCATTTTTTCATGAAGAACTCTAATAACCTCAATCTCGTTAAACTTATTTTTTTTGAAGAATACTAAATGAGATTTTACTTTAGAATACCGATATGATTTTCTAATAGATTCAAAATCTCTTGCCATTTGAAAGTTTTGAGCAATAAATTCAATCTCGTCTAAAATTAAATTATAGTAACGATCTGCTTGTTCAACAGACCAATTCTCGGCTGTGAACACCCAAATTTTATTGATATCTTCAATAGCTTTTTCGCTGATAATATATTCAGCCATTATTTTTGAAAAGTAGCTTTAAGTTGTTCAAGGTTTTTATTTCGGTCAAAATTTTTAACCCGACCGCTTTTTTCTCCAATTTTAAGCTCGTTTATTAGCGATTTTTTTTTGTTTTCCTCCTCTTCAAAAAACCGCAACGCAGTTCTAACAACTTCACTAACAGAGCTATATTCACCGGAGGCTATTTTTTCGTTAATGAAATTCTCAAAGTAATCACCCAACAATATTGAAGTATTTCGAGCCATAATTTTTTTTATTGCTAAAATACCAAGTTTTGGTATTTAAAGCAAGTATTTTTAAGATTTTTTTGGAGTTAAAAAAAACTTTTGAATTGCATTTTTAAAAACTTTTATCATTAGAAAGCATCCCCAAAAAATCATCTTCACTAATAATCGGAACTTTCAATTGTGATGCTTTTTCCAATTTTGCCGGTCCCATATTATCACCTGCAATTACAAAATTCGTTTTTGCTGAAATGGAACTGCCTACTTTTCCTCCATGATCTTCAATGGCTTTTTTCAATTCATCACGTGAGAATTTTTCAAACACACCGGAAACTACAAACGTTTTTCCTTCTAATACATCACTTACAACTGTTGATTTGGATTCATCTAAAGTTAATTGAACCCCAACATTTTTAAGTCGCTCCACAGTGATTCTATTTTCAGGATTCTCAAAAAACTCAATCACACTTTGAGCAATTTTATCGCCAATTTCATCTACCAAAATCAAATCCATTAAACTGGCATTCGCAATAGCATCTATATTTTTATAATGTTTGGCTAATTTTTTAGCGACAGTTTCGCCAACATACCGAATTCCCAACGCATACAAAACCCGTTCAAACGGAACTTCTTTTGACTTTTCAATGCCGTTGATTAAATTCTCTGCACTTTTTTGAGCCATTCGTTCCAACGGAAGAATTTGTTCGATCTTTAAATCATATAAATCCGCATAATTTTTCACTAATCCATTTTGATAAAGCAACGCCACTGTTTCACCACCCAAACCTTCAATATCCATTGCTTTTCGGGTAATGTAGTGCTGAATGCGACCAACAATCTGTGGCGGACAACCATAAAAATTCGGACAATAATGATTGGCTTCGCCTTCTTTTCGCTCTAAAGCGGTTTGGCATTCGGGACAATTTGTAATGTAAACTGTTGGAAACGATTCATTTCCTCTTTCAGCCACCGCAATAATTTTCGGAATAATTTCGCCGCCTTTTTCTACAAAAACTTTATCGCCGATGCGAATATCTAATTTTTCAATTTGATCGGCGTTGTGCAACGAAGCTCTTTTCACAATCGTTCCAGCCAATTGTACCGGTTCTAAATTGGCAACAGGCGTAATTGCTCCTGTTCTTCCCACTTGATACGAAATGGAATTTAATCGGGTGGAAACTTGTTCCGATTTGAATTTATATGCCATTGCCCAACGAGGCGATTTGGCCGTATAACCTAATTCGTCTTGGTGTTGCAAACTGTTGACTTTGATTACTACACCATCGGTTTCATAAGGTAAATCGTGGCGATGTACATCCCAATAGGTGATGAATTCCAACACTTCTTGCATATTCTTCGCCAGTTTTGCTTGACTTGGTACTTTGAAACCCCAGTTTCTAGCCGTTTCCAAACCTTCAAATTGTGTTTTGAAAGGAAGATTATTTCCCACAATAAAATACAACAAACAATCTAAAGGTCGTTTGGCAACCTCAGCACTATCTTGTAATTTTAAACTTCCGGAAGCTGTGTTTCTTGGATTGGAATAAGGTGTTTCACCAATTTCTATCAACTCCTGATTCATCTTTTCAAATCCGGCAAATGGAAGAATTATTTCACCTCGAATATCGAACTTCGGTGGATAATTTCCTTTTAATTGCAATGGTATGGAACGTATGGTTTTAATATTATTCGTCACTTCATCCCCTTGAAAACCATCGCCACGCGTCACGGCTTTTTTTAACTTTCCGTTTTCATACGTGATGCTGATGGAAGCTCCGTCGTATTTTAATTCACACGTATAGTCCAAATCAACATTTCCTAATATTTTTTGAATTCGAACTTCCCAATCCATCAAATCTTCTGTGGAATACGAATTATCCAACGAATACATTCGATGTTCGTGAGCCACCGTATTGAAATTCTTAGTGATGCTTCCTCCTACGCGTTGCGTGGGTGAATTTTCATCAAAAAACTCAGGATGTTGCGTTTCCAACTCTTGTAATTGTTTCAATAATTGATCAAATTCAAAATCGGAAATGGTGGGTTTGTCCAACACATAATAGTTGTGGTTGTGTTGGTTAAGTTCGTCACGAAGGGATTGAATTTTTGATTGGATATCCATACTGAGTTGCTGAGGTTCTGAGTTACTGAGATGCTGAGTTTTTTACTTTGCGTTGACTATTTTATCAATTTGCTGGTACAATTGGCCGTCACTTAAAATCGCTCCTTGTTGGATGATGTCAAAAATAGCGGCATTGCGTTCGCCTTGGTATTCTTTTCGTCCCACATGAATGTCGATAGCATCGGTAAACAAATTATTGACCATCCATTCCAATCCTTTGGAAGTCATGAAATCAACTTCGGGTTCTAGTGTTTTTAGAACAATCGATTGTACTTCGGTTTCCAAACAATGAAACAAGAAGATATGGTTCTTTGAAAAATGTTCTAAATAATTGGTCTGACTCAAAACACCTTCCCAAATTAAATCAGAGAAAACATCTAATTCTTGTTCCGCTACTTCGTGTTTGTTGGTTTTAATATCATCCCATTCTTTTTTGTCAATGGATTGGGTGGCTAAAAAATTAGCGAATTCTTGGTGGAGGGCTTCGAATTGTTCTTTGGTTAGTCTTGAATATTTCATTTTATTTCTCGCTTTTTTTCTAGCGTCTATTTTTGTTTCTCGCGGTTTTTGTCTCTCGCAGGGACGCAAAGGCTTAGTGTTTATTTTACTTAAACTGTTTTTTTTTTACGTTTTTGTTTCTCGCGGTTTTTGTCTCTCGCTGATTTTGTTTCTCACAAAGACGCAAAGGCTTTGTGTTCATTATACTTAACTATTTTTTATTTCTCGCTTTTTGTTTCTCGCAATCCCGCAGAGTCATAATTTTTTTGTTACTATTTTCTATTTTAAAGCCCATTTACTATTCTTCTGATTCCATTTTTTATTAATGGTTCATTGAAATTAGCAAGTAAACCTAATTTACAATGTGTTATTTTTAAATAAGTCAAAAGTTGCTTTGGAGCTACATTAGAGATTTGTTCAACAGATTTCAATTCAACTATTACTTTATCTTCTACAATTAAATCAGCTCGAAATCCAATATCCATAACTAACTCATCCCAATAAACAGGTAGTGCTTTCTGTCTTTCAACTTTTAAACTTAATTTCGTTAACTCATAATATAGTATCTCTTCGTAAACACTTTCTAACAAACCAGGACCAAGCTTTTTATGTATTTTGTAACATAAATCTACAATTATTGTGGCTATTTCGTTTTCTGACATATTTCTTCTTTTATTTCTCGCCCATTTTTGTTTTTCTCTTTTTTGTTTTTCTCTTTTTTGTTTTTCTCTTTTTTGTTTCTCGCTTCTATTGTTTCTCGCAAAGACGCAAAAAAATTAACTTTATAAATTAATTTAAACATGTTGTTCTTCTTTGTAAACATATTTAAATTTCCTAATCTTTGCGGCTCTAAAATTTTGCGTCTTTGCGACTTTGCGAGAAATCAAATCTTCAACTTTGTGAGAAATTAAAAACTTTAACCAATAACGTCAAGTTTCGCAAACCGCAACAACAACTTCTTAATCCCACCCACATCAAATTTAATCTCTGCTTTTTTGTCGGCTCCTACTCCTTCTAAGTTTAACACTTCGCCTTTTCCGAAACGTTCGTGCATGACGATGTTGCCGGGGACTAACTTTGAATCAAACAAATTTGCACTTGTCGGAGCATTTCCTGTCACGGGTTTTAGTTTACGAATGGTGGAAGACGGTTCTTCGCCATAACGTTTCGGTGGAGTTCCGTTAGTCGGTTTTGCTAATCGCAATTTGGATTTGTCTACATCACCAAAAATATCCATATCCATCATTGGTTTGTAGCGATAACCCGTTTCGGTGTGACTGATGTATTCCAAATACTGGTCGTCAATTTCTTCAATAAAGCGAGAAGGTTCACTGTCCATTAATTTTCCCCAACGGTAACGCGATTGAGCATAAGTCAAATAGGCTTGGTGTTCGGCTCTGGTTAGTGCGACATAAAACAAACGGCGTTCTTCTTCCAACTCACTACGGGTGTTTAAACTCATGGCACTCGGAAACAAATCTTCTTCCATTCCTACTACAAAAACAGTGGGGAATTCCAACCCTTTTGCCAAGTGAATGGTCATTAAAGCCACGCGATCATCATCGCCGGTATCTTTATCCAAATCGGTTGCCAGAGCTACATCTTCCAAGAATTCCGATAAGGCTCCTCGAGCTCCGTCAATTTCTTTTTGACCTTCGGTGAAGTCTTTGATACCGTTTAATAATTCTTCGATATTTTCAATTCGGGCAATTCCTTCCGGTGTGCCGTCTTTTTTTAATTCTTGAATCAAACCTGTTTTCTTAGACACATGTTCGGCAAGAAAAAAGGCATCTTGATTTTCGTTGATGACTTGAAAACTTTTAATCATCATCACAAAATCTTCCAACTTTCGTTTGGTTCCTGAATTGAGTTTGAGGTCAATCTTGTCAATATTTTCCATGACTTCAAAAATGGAACGCTTGTAATGATTGGCTGCAACGGTTAATTTCTCCACCGTACTATCACCAATTCCACGAGCCGGATAATTGATGACACGGACTAATGCTTCTTCATCTTTTGGATTGATGACCAAACGCAAATAACACAACACATCCTTAATTTCTTTGCGTTGGTAAAACGATAGTCCACCGTAAATACGATACGGAATGTCGCGTTTTCGCAACGCATCTTCCATGGCACGGGACTGAGCATTGGTGCGATACAAAATAGCAAACTCGCCATTTTTCATTTGGTTACGCATCTTTTCTTCAAAAATGGTAGAAGCTACAAATCGACCTTCTTCTCCGTCGGTGATGCTGCGGTTCACTTTTATTTTGGGTCCGTCCTGATTATGCGTCCAAACGACTTTCTCTAACTTGGTTTTGTTTTTATCGATGATGGAATTGGCCGCTTGTACAATATTTTTCGTAGAACGATAATTTTGTTCCAAGCGAAACATCTGTACATCCGCATAATCTTTCTGAAAATTCAAGATATTATTGATGTTCGCTCCACGAAATGCATAAATACTTTGGGCATCATCACCTACCACACAAATATTCTGAAAACGATCGGACAAGGCACGAACAATCAAATACTGCGAATGGTTCGTATCTTGGTACTCATCCACCAAAATGTAGCGAAAACGGTCTTGGTATTTGGCCAACACATCCGGAAAACGATTCAATAATTCATTGGTTTTTAATAATAAATCATCAAAATCCATTGCTCCCGATTTGAAGCAACGTTCCACATAATTATTGTAGATTTCACCAATTCGCGGTTTTTTGCTCATGGCATCTTGTTCCTGCAATTCGGGATTATTGAAATAGGCTTTTACGGTTATCAGTGAGTTTTTATAAGATGAAATGCGACTGAAAACCTGTTTGGGTTTATAAATATCTTTGTCGAGTTGCATTTCTTTGATAATGGCCCCGATTAAACGCACACTATCCTGAGCGTCATAAATAGTAAAATTGCTTGGATACCCTAATTTCTCCGCTTCGATGCGAAGAATTTTTGCAAAAACGGAGTGAAACGTACCCATCCACAGGTTTTTCGCTTCATTACTTCCCACGATATCAGAAATACGTTTCTTCATTTCGCGAGCGGCTTTGTTGGTAAAAGTAAGCGACAAAATATTGAACGCATCAACTCCCAAGCTCATTAAATAAGCAATCCGCATCGTAAGAACCCTTGTTTTTCCTGAACCTGCTCCCGCGATTACAATCATTGGACCGTCTTTTTGGAGTACGGGTGCACGTTGGGCTTCGTTGAGTTGATTAATATATTCGTTTATCATAGTGTTTTTAGCAAAGTTCAAAAATAAGCTTACTTATGATTTATTACAATTAAAATTGTAACGAATTATCAACTAAAATTCTATTTTTGCAGGAAACGTTTTAGCCCCGATAGAAGTGGAAAACATTTTTTTGTAAAGGCTTTTTTTTCTTGGCAAAAAAAAGCGACCAACGGAAGCTCTTTTTTTGACTTTAGAAAAAAAGATTTTACAAGAAAATTTTGAAACGAATAGCGGGAAATAGCTCCAAATTAAAAAATACAAACTATGGAATCAATTAAATGGATTGAACTTTTATCGTATACTTTGCCGGCAATTATAACGGGAATTGTGGCCTATTCTTTTTTTCATTTGAATTTAAAAAATGACTCCGACAAACGAAAATATTTGTTGCTAAAGGAATTGCACAAAGTAGCTTTACCCATGCGTTTACAAGCCTATGAACGGATGGTTTTGTATCTGGAACGTATCAATCCGGCCAAATTACTGATTAGAATTGCACCGCTTTCTGATGATAAAACCGCGTATGAAAACTTATTAATTCAACAAATTGAGCAAGAATTTGAACACAATTTAACCCAACAAATTTATATTACGGAAGATTGTTGGACAGTTATTTCAACAGCCAAAAATACCATTATTCAAAACATTAGAAAAGCGGCAATGAGTGACAAAGTGGAAACTTCTAACAAATTACGCGAAGTCATTTTAAGTGATTTGTTGGAAAAACCTTCGCCAAGTTATGTGGCTATCAGCTATTTGAAAGCTGAAGTGATTAATTTGATGAGTTAGTTCCCTATCTTATGAAAAAGATTGCAATAAAAGTTTTAAAAATTACAATATTACTATTTTTGGTCTTGGTTGTGATCTATCAATTGCTTTTAAGTGATTATAATCCAATGTTTAAAAGAGATGATTTTATTGCAATAAGAGAAGAAATTAATAAATCAAAAAACGAAGATTACAGACCATTTTTAAATCTTTACAACAAAATTTATGTTCCAAGTAGCATTAAATTTTACAGTTTAAAAAATAGCAAATTAGGTTTACCAAAAGAGGATTGTCCCTGTTTAGACGTTGCTAGATATTATGGAGCAAATAATTTAAGAAATTTTAAAATACCTTTTGTTAAAGTATTATATACATTAAAAATAGAAAAAGAGTTTAAACAGGAAGATTGTTTGAAGTTAATTTTGACAAAAGCTGATTTGTTATATGGAAATAAAGGAATAAAAGAAGCTTCAATTTATTTTTATGATAAAAAACTTCATGACTTAAATGAAAGAGAATTGCTAGAATTAGTCATTATGTTGGAGAACCCAATTCTCTACAACCCCAAAAGGAATAGAGAAATTCGACAAAATAAAATTTTAGTCTATGAAAAGTTTTTAGAAAAAAGTAAATAATTCCCTTTAAACTTAATTCGACAACAACCGTTTCAATTGACTTTGTTCCGCAGCGTTTAAACTTGGAAGCATTTCTTCAAAATACTTTTTGTGCCTTTCGGTTTTAACTAATTCCCGAATTTGATTCCGGGCAAAAAGCGTAAACTGCCATTTGTGATGCGTCGTGGCATTGACTAAATTTTTCAAAATATTATGATCGTTCGGATTCAAAAACAACAAATTGGTTAACGCATTCTGACGAATGGAACTTTCAAATTTAGGCGAACTATACGACATTAATTCGTCATAAAAATGCACTTTATTTTCGTTTTGATAGTCTTTCGTCATCAACGCTAATGTGAGCCAAAGTATCCGTAGGTTTTTATCATTAAACCCAATCCAATCTTTGGATTGATTTAAATAATCCGCTTGTTTTTCGGGGAATAAATTCCATAAAGTGCCTAATGCAATTTCTTTGGTGATATAGGATGCATCTTCTAAAAGTGATTCATAATTGGATTGAAAAGGGATTGGTATTTCCACCATAATTCGGGCGATGGCTTGACGTACTTTTACATTATTTCCATCCAATGCTATTGTAAGTAAGGCTTCTTTTTCTTCAAAAGGTACTTCGGCCAATTGAAAAACCACTTCTTCTTTGAGCGGATAAAAAGCGTCACTTTTTAAAAGTTTTTCCAATGTTGATTTCTTTTCCGAAAAAGGTTTGGATTGTAATTCTACCAATTCCAAATAGGATGTCATGAACTTGTTTTTTCGAAGTAAAGCCAAAGCCTGATTGACTTCAAAACCGGATTGTTCCAACCAAACGCGTTTAAAGTTTTTAGTATCAAAAGATGCAACCGCTTTTACTTCGTTTAAAAAAGCATCAGTGTTTACGTTGCTAAAACTGTGTTTTTTTAGATAGTTTTTTATTGCTTTTTGAAAATTAGCAGCTCCGATTGTTTCTCTTAAATAATGCAATGCCCAAGCTCCTTTTTGGTAAAAGGTGAGCGAACTGGCTTTTTCGTTGAGCAACGGAATCGTATCTGTTTTGGAATTTTGTTGCAAACGCTCGGCCATTTCGTATAATTCCCATTGAAAATGATCATCGCCAAAGAGTTCTTTTTCGGCCAATAACGCATAATACGTAGCAAAACCTTCCTGCAACCAATGGTGTTTTCCCGTTTCTGCTGTGATTAAATTGCCAAACCATTGATGAGCCAATTCGTGAGCGTTGACGTTGATGTACGTTTTGTCATTAAACCCTATTGCATCCACCACAAAATCCTGAGCAAAAATGGTAGTAGTGGTGTTTTCCATTCCGGAATATAAAAAATCACGAACGGGCACTTGACGATAGATTTCCCAAGGGTACTTCACGCCTATTTCTTGTTCAAAAAAATCGAAAATTTGCGTGGTGTATTGATAAGTGGTTTCAAATTTATCGACATCTTTTTGATCTAAATAAAATTCTAAAGGTGTGCCGAATTTGGTTTTCGTGGTTTGCTTTGCAAATTTTCCAATGGTCATCATCACTAAATAGGAAGACATGGGTTTGGACATTTTATAATGCCAGGTTTTGACATTGTTATTGACATTGACATTGCTATTGTTTAATTTTCCATTAGAAAGGACTTCAAATGCCGAGTCAAATTGTATGGACAAATTGAAAATCACTTTTTCATTCACATCATCAAAACTAGGTAACCAATGACTGGTGTATTTTCCTTGTCCTTGTGTCCAGATTTGTAAATTTTCAGCTTCGCCAATAAAATAAAGGGTTTGCTTTGGAATAGCAGTATAATTAAAAGTCAAAGTGTTTTTCCCTTTTTTAAAGCCTTCGAATAGTTGGAGTTTTTTAGTTGTATTTTTAAAGTTGACGGATTTACCATTGATTTTTACGTTAGTAAAATCCATTTTGATGGCATCAATGGCGATGGTATCAATTGGTTTTAGAACTTCAAATTGATAGTTGACTTCGCCATAAATGGATTTTTCAATGGCATTCGGTTGTAAAGTAGCGTGTACTGTTTTAAAATCAACTTTTTGGGTTTGTTGAGCGAAGGAAAAAGAAAAAAGGAATAAAAATAGGTATCGCATGGTTGTTTCACAGAGTTTCACAAAGTTATACAAAGATACGCAAAGATTTGAACGCGGATGAAACAGATTGGCTTCGCCAAATGCAGATTAGAACGGATTTTATCATACACTAGAATCAATCTTAATGAACCTTAATTCCTTAATGGTTTAAGAAATGTAGTTACTTCAATTTTTAAATACCTTACAAAAAAACTATCTTCGCTTTTAATTGCTCTTGTCATTGACATTGCAATTGCCATTGAAAATGAACGACATCCTACAAACACCAATCGAATACCTCAAAGGCGTGGGTCCTTCCCGTGGCGAAATGCTGCGAAAGGAACTCAGTATTCATCGGTATGGTGATTTATTGACGTTGTTTCCCAACCGATATATCGACCGAACGCGGTATTATAAAATCAATGAGTTGCAAGCCGGAAATACAGAGGTACAAATTGTCGGCAAAATCATTCACATCAAAACGGTTGAACAAAAAAAAGGCCGAGGTCGTTTGGTTGCCACATTTGTAGATGAAACCGGCGAAATGGAATTGGTTTGGTTCCAAGGTCAAAAATGGGTTCGCGAAAGTTTAAAACTCAACACGCCATATGTTGCTTTTGGAAAAGTCACCCCTTTTTCGGGACAGTTTAACATGGCTCATCCGGAATTGGAACTGTTGGAAGAACACAAGCAAAGTCTGCGTTCGGCCATGCAACCCGTGTATCCTTCTACAGAAAAGTTGACACAAAGAGGAATTTCCAATCGCTCCATCAACAAAATGATGCAGCAATTGTTTGTGGAAACACAAGCCCGTTTTTTGGAAACTTTACCTGCATATTTACTGGATGAATTGAAACTGATTCCCAAAAATGCCGCATTGTT
Source organism: Flavobacterium sp. UBA6135 (assembly GCF_002428305.1). Lineage (GTDB taxonomy): Bacteria > Bacteroidota > Bacteroidia > Flavobacteriales > Flavobacteriaceae > Flavobacterium. The sequence continues at coordinate 32,859 of NZ_DIVJ01000015.1, forward strand.
TAACATTCATTTTCCTAAAAGTCAAGAGTTATTGGCTAAAGCCCAATTTCGTTTAAAATTTGAGGAATTGTTTTTTATTCAACTGCAATTAATCACGAAGAATCTTATTCGGAAACACAAAATTAAAGGGCATCCATTTGAAAAAATTGGTGATTATTTTAATGATTTCTATCAAAATCATTTGCCGTTTGAATTGACCAATGCTCAGAAAAAAGTGTTGAAGGAGATTCGCAACGACTTAGGCAGCAATGCCCAAATGAACCGACTGTTACAAGGTGATGTGGGTTCAGGAAAAACCATTGTAGCCTTACTTTGTATGCTGATTGCTTTAGACAATGGTTTTCAAAGTTGTTTGATGGCTCCTACGGAAATTCTGGCAACGCAACATTTTAATGGGTTAACGGAACTAGCCAAAGATTTGAATATCAACATCAAACTATTGACCGGTTCTTCCAAAACATCGGAACGTAAAATCATTCACGAACAATTGGAATCAGGTGAGTTGCATATCATCATTGGAACGCATGCCTTGTTAGAAGATAAAGTACAATTTCAAAATTTGGGATTGGCCATTATTGATGAACAACATCGCTTTGGTGTGGAACAACGGTCAAAACTATGGAAGAAAAACGACATTCCACCCCATGTTTTGGTCATGACAGCTACGCCTATTCCGCGAACGTTAGCAATGAGTTTGTATGGCGATTTGGATATTTCGGTGATTGACGAATTACCACCGGGACGAAAACCGATTCAAACCGTGCATCGCTATGATTCCAACCGATTGAAAGTTTGGAAATTTTTAAAAGATGAAATTGCTAAAGGCCGTCAAATTTATATTGTGTATCCCTTGATTAACGAAAGTGAAAAAATGGATTACAAAGATTTGATGGATGGTTACGAAAGTATTTCAAGAGATTTTCCGTTGCCGCAGTACAGTGTTTCTATGGTGCACGGACAAATGAAAGCGGCGGATAAAGAAGCCGAAATGCAACGTTTCGCTGCCGGAAAAACCAATATTATGATCGCAACTACCGTGATTGAAGTGGGCGTTAACGTCCCCAACGCCAGTGTGATGGTCATTGAAAGTGCCGAGCGATTTGGTCTATCGCAACTGCACCAACTTCGCGGTCGTGTGGGTCGCGGTGCCGAACAGAGTTATTGCATTTTAATGACGAGCCACAAACTGAGTAACGATAGCAAAACCCGATTGGAAACGATGTGTCGTACCAACGACGGTTTTGAAATTGCCGAAGTCGATTTAAAACTTCGCGGACCGGGAGATTTAATGGGAACACAACAAAGCGGTGTGTTGAATCTACAGATTGCTGATTTGGTGCGTGATCGTGATATTCTGCAAATTGCCCGACATGAAGCGATGAAACTCCTGAAAAAAGATGCTTCCATGACCTTACCGGAACATCAAACCTTGCGAATGGTCTTTATAGAAATGAGCAAAAAGAAGACTATTTGGAATTATATTAGTTAGGAGTTGGGAGTTTAGAGTTTAGAAGTTTAAGTGTTTAAAAGTTTAAAAGAGTTTAAGTTGATTTACTTTAGTTTTTTTTTGTCTTGAAGTGATTTTCATCATTTATAAACGTATTTTTCGTTTCAATCATTTAATTTTTCTGTACATTTATGGCTTTTATTTTAAAAACCCTGTACATGAGAAACTTTATTCACGTGTTTTTTATCTTGTTTGTAATCCCACTTTTTGCACAAGACTATTTTCCAAAAAATGACGGTGTTCGTCAAAATTTCAAATCCAAAATTGCAATCACCAATGCAACTGTTTATGTTTCACCAACTCAAAAATTAGAAAAAGCTACTATTTTGTTGGAAGGTGATCGTATTGTAGAGATTGGCACCAACATTACTATTCCTAAAAATGTAACGGTTATTGATGCAACGGGCAAAACCATTTATTCGTCATTTATTGATTTGTATAGTGAATTTGGTATGGCGAAACCTCCGGCTACACCACGTGGCGGAGGAATGAATGCAACCTCTTACGAACCTTCCCGACAAGGTTATTATTGGAATGACCATATCAAACCCGAATACCAAGCGTTTGAAAATGTAACCTATGATGCCAAATCAGCTGCCGGACTTCGAGAAATTGGTTTTGGAACGGTTGTAAGTCACAATAGCGATGGCATTATTGCCGGAACGGGTTTACTTTGGACGTTAAACGACGCTGATAATAATGCAACGCGTATTTTAAATCAAAAAGTGTCACAACATTTTACTTTCAGACGTAGTAGAAATTCCCGTCAGGCGTATCCATCGTCATTAATGGGCAGTATGGCTTTGCTTCGTCAGGTCTATCACGATGCGGAATGGTATGAAAAAGGAAATTCAAAAACTGTTGATTTGTCTTTGGATGCTTTCAATCAAAATAAAAAATTGCTCCAAATTTTTAATGCAGGCGATAAACTGAATGCCTTGCGAGCAGCAACAATTGGTAAAGAATTTGGCGTCAACTACCTCATCAAAGGAAGTGGAAACGAATTTGAACGTATTGAAGAAATTAAAAAAACAGGAGCCACTTATATTATTCCATTAGAATTTCCGGAAGCTTATGATGTTTCCAACTCTTTTTTGGCCTATCAAGTGAGTTTAACCGATATGAAATTTTGGAACCAAGCTCCGTTCAATTTAAAAATACTGGCAGAAAACAATGTCAATTTTATTTTAACGGCTTCCGATTTAAAAAATCAAAAAGAATTTTTAACGCAATTGCGAAAAGCTGTGGCTTATGGCTTGCCGAAAGAAAAAGCGTTGGCTGCATTAACCACAATTCCTGCACAATTATTGAATCAATCCGCTAATTTAGGAAGTTTAAAAAAAGGAAGCTTAGCCAATTTCATTATAACCTCCGGCGATTTATTTGAATCGAAAACCATCCTTCACGAAAATTGGGTGCAAGGTAACCGAACCATCCTGTCAAAATTTGACGGATTGGATAGCAGAGGAACCTATGACTTAGTGATCAATCAAATAAACTATGAATTAAAAATTGAAGGGGAAGCGGCAAAACCTGAAGCCAAAATAACAAAAGACAGTATTTCGTTTGATACCAAAACACAATTCAATGACCCTTGGATTAATTTGTTGGTAAAAAGCAAAGACACCACGGCAAAAGGTTACATGCGATTAAACGGTGTTTTTGATAATGCCGCTTTCAAAGGAACCGCAACTTTAGAAGATGGAAGCGTAATCCCTTGGTCCGCAAAATTAAAAGAACCCAATAAGGTAAAAGAAAAACCGACAGAAGAAATTGTAGTTCCTGAAATGGTACCTATCGCCTATCCCAATGTGGCTTTTGGTAACAAAGAAAAACCAAAACAGGAAACCCTTTTGTTTAAAAACGCAACGGTTTGGACCGGTGAATCGGAAGGGATTTTAAAAGAAACCGATGTTTTAATTCAAAACGGTAAAATCATCCGAATTGGAAAAAACATTAGCGGTGCAAATGCCAAAACTATTGATGCCACCGGAAAACACTTAACGGCGGGTATTATTGACGAACATTCACACATTGCCATTTCAAGTGGCGTAAACGAAGGCGGTCAAAATTCATCTGCCGAAGTAACCATTGAAGATGTAATCAACTCCGAAGACATCAACATTTATAGAAATTTATCAGGCGGTGTGACCTCTGCTAATTTATTACACGGTTCTGCCAATCCAATTGGAGGAAGAGCTGCTTTTATCAAATTAAAATGGGGCTATTCACCGGAAGAAATGTTAGTGAAAGAGGCTCCAAAATACATCAAATTTGCTTTGGGAGAAAATGTAAAACAATCCAATTGGGGAACTGGAGGCTCGCGTTTTCCGCAATCAAGAATGGGTGTTGAACAAGTCTATGAAGATTATTTTACCCAAGCTTTAGCGTATGAAAAAGAATGGAAAACCTATAACGCCTCCAAAAGTAAAACTAAAATAAAACCAAGATATGATATTGAAATGGAAGTTTTGGTTGAGATTTTAAACAAAAAAAGATTCATTACCTGCCATTCCTATGTGCAATCTGAGATTAATATGCTGATGAAGTTGGCCGACAGGTACCAATTTAAAATTCAAACCTTTACTCACATTTTAGAAGGCTATAAAGTGGCCGATAAAATGGCGGCTCATGGCGTTGGAGGTTCCACTTTTTCTGATTGGTGGGGATATAAATTCGAAGTAAAAGACGCTATTCCACACAATGCTGCCTTGATGCAAGGCGAAGGTGTTTTGGTTTCTATCAATTCTGACGATGCTGAAATGTCACGTAGGTTGAATCAAGAGGCGGCAAAAACTGTGAAATACGGCAATGTTTCTGAAGAAGAAGCCTGGAATTTTGTAACCTTAAATCCGGCACGATTACTTCAGGTTGACAACCGATTGGGAAGTATAAAAGTAGGCAAAGATGCCGATGTGGTGCTTTGGTCCGAAAGTCCGCTATCTATTTATGCCAAAGTGGAAAAAACAATTATTGACGGTATTGTCTTTTATGATTTAGAACAATCAGAAGCGATCATTGAAAACATTCAAAAAGAGCGTAACCTGATGATCAATCAGTTGCTTGACGCTAAAAACAAAGGCAGTAAAACGCAAACCCCTAAACGAAGAGAAGTGAAACATTACCATTGTGACACGCTACTTGAAGAATTTTAATTTTTATACTCATGAAAAAATACACACTATATATCTCGTTAGTATTGGTTTCACTTAGTTGGGGACAACAAACTCCGGCTGCAAAACAAAACCAATCCATTTTAATTATCGGCGGTACGGCTCATATTGGTAATGGAACCACTCAAGAACACAGCATGATTTCCATCATTGACGGAAAAATTCAATATGTTGTTGATGGCAGGTTAGCCAAACCGGCCAAACATGATGTTGTAATTACAGTCGATGAAAATCACCATATTTATCCGGGTTTTATTGCTCCTAATTCAACTTTAGGATTGGTAGAAATTGATGCGGTAAGAGCCAGTGATGATGTTAGAGAAATGGGCGAAATGAATCCGCACATTCGAAGTATCATTGCATATAATGCAGAATCATTAATTACGGAAACCACACGTCCGAATGGCGTTTTGTTAGCTCAAATCACACCTCGTGGCGGACGAATTTCCGGAACTTCTTCCGTGGTGCAATTGGACGCCTGGAATTGGGAAGATGCTGTTATTAAAGCCGACGAAGGGATTCATTTAAACTGGCCACGAAGCTATGTCAGAACCGGATGGTGGGCAGAACCGGGAGGCATTGAAGCCAATAAAGAGTATGAAAATCAAATAAAAGCGATTCAAGACTTCTTTTCGCTTTCCTCCAATTATTTGAGTGGCGATAGAAAAAACAAAGACATTTCACTGGAAGCGATGAACGGTTTGCAAGCCGGAACAAAAAAATTGTATGTACATGCTGATGGCGAAAAAGAAATACGCGATGCTCTTTTATTTAAACAAAAAAACAAAATCGCTAAAATGGTGATTGTGGGTGGGTATTATGCTTTTAAAGTGGCAGATGATTTAAAACAAAATCAAGTAAGCGTTTTATTAAAACGCGTTCATGATTTGCCGCTACTGGAAGATGAAGATGTTAATTTGCCTTATAAAAATGCTTCTTTATTGGTTAAAAAAGGGGTTTTAACTGCACTTCAAAACCAAGGGGACATGGAACGCATGCAAACCAGAAACTTGCCTTTTTATGCAGGAACTTGTGCGGCTTGGGGTTTAACCAAAGAAGAGGCGTTACAATTAATTACTTCAAACGCAGCAGAAATACTGGGAATTTCAGAAAATTACGGAACTCTAGAACACAATAAAAGTGCCACACTGTTTATATCAGAAGGTGATGCTTTAGACATGAAAACCAATAAAGTGACGCATGCTTTTATTGATGGCCGGATGATCAGTTTAGACAGCCGTCAGGATGAATTGTATGAGCGTTACAAAGGTAAATTTGAACAACAAAAGAAATAAAATCGGAAGACATTGAAACAAATAACTTCTTCTCAAAATCCTTTGATAAAATTCTTAGTCCAATTGCAGGAAAAATCAAAAACCCGCAAACAAACCGGCACGTTTTTAATGGAAGGCAAACGAGAAATTGAATTGGCACTAAAAGGCGGTTATGAATTGGAAACTCTACTGTTTTTACCGGAATTGATTTCAAAAAAAACATTAGAATCCTACTCAGGTATTGACTGCATTGAACTATCGAAAGAAGTATATCAAAAATTAGCCTATCGCGATACTACCGAAGGTATTTTAGCAGTGGCAAAATCAAAAAATCATCAATTAGCTGATTTAAAACTTTCTGAAAATCCATTAATTCTGGTAGCTGAAGGCATTGAAAAACCGGGTAATTTAGGAGCTTTACTTCGCACAGCCGATGCAGCAAATAGTGATGCTGTGATTATTGCCAATCCAAAAAGTGATTTATACAATCCGAATATCATTCGCTCCAGTGTGGGATGCTTGTTTACCAATCAAATAGCTGTGGGTACTACGGAAGAAATTATTGCGTATCTGAAATCGAATAAAATTGCTATTTATTCGGCAACATTACAAAATTCAAACAGCTATCATTTAGAAAATTATACCACGCCAACGGCACTTGTTGTGGGTACAGAGGCTATAGGCTTAACGGAACCTTGGCGAACGCAAAGCAAACAAAATATTGTGATACCCATGCAAGGTGAGATTGACTCTATGAATGTTTCGGTTGCAGCCGCTATTTTATTGTTTGAAGCAAAAAGACAACGAGGTTTCTGATTTTTTTAAAAATTTTACGCCTAGGTTTATTAAAGTAATGTAGTAAAATCGTTCCATTTTACATTTGCACAATTAAAAACTTTGTCCTACTTTTAGTAACAGATAGAGATTGCTATGACAGAGATTGATATAGAACAAGAAAATAAGGCTATTGCCAAGGAATATAAAGAGTTACTACGCATTAGTTATCAAACATTAACTGCTGAAGATAAAAAGATTATCAGAAAAGCATTTGATGTAGCTGTTGACGCCCACAAAGACCAACGACGCAAATCAGGAGAGGCGTATATTTTTCACCCAATTGCTGTTGCAAAAATTGTTGCTTCAGAGATAGGTCTTGGTGCCACAGCCATTGCAGCCGCTTTAATGCATGATGTGGTTGAAGATACAGCCATTACTGTTAGGGATATTGAAAAAATGTTCAATCCTAAAATCGCTCAATTGGTTGATGGTTTAACAAAAATTGCTAAAGTTAAAACCGATCAGGAAATCTCCATGCAAGCAGAGAATTTCAGAAAAATGCTGCTTACCTTAAATGATGATGTTCGCGTAATTCTTATCAAGTTGGCCGATCGCTTGCACAACATGCAAACCATGGAAGCTATGGTGGATTATAAGCAAGCCAAAATTGCATCCGAAACCTTATATATTTATGCTCCTCTTGCCCATCGATTGGGGCTTTATAACATCAAATCGCAATTGGAAGATCTGGGTTTAAAGTATACGGAACCCGAGGTGTATCATGATATTCTCAGCAAATTAAAAGAAAGCCGACAAGAACAAGAAGCATACATTGCTTCAATTTCTGATGTACTAAAAAAATCTTTGGATGAAGAAGGCATAGAATATACACTAAAAGGCAGATCAAAATCCATCTATTCTATCCGAAGAAAAATGCTGGCACAAGGTGTTTCATTTGATGAAGTGTATGACAAATTTGCTCTGCGAATTGTTTATAAATCCAACCAACACGATGAGAAGTTCTTGGCTTGGAAAATTTATTCCATTGTAACCGATCATTACCGTCCGAGTCCGAGTAGATTGCGTGATTGGATTTCATCTCCAAAATCAACCGGTTATGAAGCCCTTCACATCACGGTGATGGGACCAAAAGGACGCTGGGTGGAAATTCAAGTGCGAAGTGAGCGAATGGATGAAATTGCTGAAAAAGGGTATGCTGCCCATTATAAATACAAACAAGGCCTGAGTGAAGAAAACAGTCTTGATACTTGGTTGAATTTATTGAAAGAAGCTCTGGAAAATTCCGCTTCTAATGCGGTCGATTTTGTGGAAGATTTCAAATTGAACCTCTATTCAAAAGAGATTTATGTTTTTACACCCAAAGGAGAAATCAAAAGTTTACCCAAAGGAGCTACCTCCTTAGATTTTGCCTTTAGCATTCACTCCGAAATTGGAGTCAGAACCCGAGGCACACGAGTAAATGGAAAGTTAGTCCCCTTAAATCATGTGCTAAATAGTGGCGATCAGGTAGAAGTAATAACTTCTGCCAATCAAAAACCAAATTCGCACTGGTTGGATTATGTAACAACTTCAAGAGCCAAAAACAAAATTAAAAACGTTTTAAACGAGGATACCAAAAAAATTGCCGAAGACGGAAAGGAACTACTAACCAGAAAGTTGCGTCATTTAAAAGTGACACTTAACGAAACTACAGTCAACGAATTGGTCAATTATTTCCATTTAAAAACCAGTTTGGATTTATTTTATCGCGTAGGAATTGGCACCATTGACAACCAACAACTAAAAGATTTTGCGGCTCAAAAAGGAAACACATTAATCAATTTCTTCAAAAAGATTAAACGTTCTCCCTCTGTTGCCTCAGAACAAATTCAAAAAAATGAAATCAGCAAAAACTTTGACATGCTGGTTTTTGGTTCAGAGCAAGACAAATTAGATTATAAATTATCCTCTTGTTGTAACCCTATTCCCGGCGATGATGTTTTTGGATTTTTAACCATTAATGACGGCATAAAAGTACACCACAAAGATTGTCCAAACGCCATCAGTCTACAGTCCAATTATGCCTATCGCATTATCACTGCCAAATGGATTGATTCCTCTCAGGAAGAATTTAAAGCCGTCTTGAACATTACCGGTATGGATACGTTGGGATTAACCAACGAATTGACAAAAGTTATTTCAAACCAAATGCATGTAAACATTCAAAGTATTTCCTTGAGTGGTGACGCCGGAATTTTTAACGGACAAGTAACGGTTGTGGTTCAAAACAATACCATTTTAAAACGTTTGATTGAAAATATCAAGAAAATTGACGGTATTGATAAAGTAACTCGAATTCACACAAGAAACTAAAAAAGGACACAAAATAATTTGCTAAAACAGCAATTTTGCTAGGTTTTTTGATCGTATAAAAAATAGTAAATCGCAATAAATTCTAATCCTAAAAATATCCTTATCTTTGCCGCAATTGATAGAATTCTTCTATGGACAACACAAAAAACAACCAGGATATAGTAAAAAATGTATTTACGAAATACCTTGAAGAAAAAGGCCATCGTAAAACACCCGAACGCTATGCAATTCTTCAGGAAATCTATGATAGTACCGAACATTTTGACATCGAATCTTTGTATATCAAAATGAAAAATAAGAACTATCGTGTCAGTAGAGCTACGCTTTATAACACCATAGAACTTTTGCTGGAATGTGGATTGGTCAGAAGGCATCAATTTGGTCAAAATCAAGCCCACTATGAAAAATCGTATTTTGACAAACAACACGATCATATTATAATGACTGATACGGGAGAAGTGATTGAGTTTTGTGACCCAAGAATTCAGCAAATCAAAAAAACGATTGAAGAGATTTTTGGAATTGAAATACACCACCATTCCCTTTATCTGTATGGAAATAAAAAAGCAACTACTGAATAAAATATTTATACTAACTATAACTAAACAACAAACAACAAAAAGATGACCGTAGATTTACTGTTAGGACTACAATGGGGCGACGAAGGTAAAGGAAAAATTGTCGACGTTCTTACTTCAAATTATGATATAATTGCTCGTTTTCAAGGAGGTCCAAATGCAGGACACACCCTGGAATTTGATGGGATTAAACATGTATTACGCACCATTCCATCCGGAATTTTTCATAAAAATGCCATCAACATTATTGGAAATGGTGTAGTGATAGACCCGGTTGTTTTTCAAAAAGAATTGGAAGGATTGGAAAAATTCAATTTAAACATCAGTTCAAAATTATTTCTTTCCAGAAAAGCCCATTTAATTTTACCTACCCATCGATTGCTTGATGCCGCTTCGGAAGCAGCCAAAGGCAAAGCAAAAATCGGTTCTACTCTAAAAGGAATTGGTCCAACGTATATGGACAAAACCGGAAGAAACGGAATCCGAATCGGCGATCTTGAATTGGCTGATTTTAAAGAACGTTATAGAGCCTTGGCCGACAAACACGAAGCCATGATTGCTTTCTACGATGTAAATCTACAATATGACTTAAAAGAAATGGAAGATGAGTTTTTTGCTTCCATAGAAGTTTTAAAAACGTTGAAATTTATTGATAGTGAAGCTTTTTTAAATCAAGCTCTAAAAGAAGGAAAATCCATTTTAGCAGAAGGAGCCCAAGGTTCGTTATTGGATATTGATTTTGGAACCTATCCTTTTGTTACTTCTTCAAACACTACCGCAGCCGGAGCTTGCACCGGTTTAGGAATTGCTCCCAACAAAGTGAAAGAAGTATTCGGGATTTTCAAAGCCTATACTACTCGTGTGGGTAGCGGACCGTTTCCTACGGAACTGTTTGATGAAGACGGAGCAACAATGGCTCGCGTTGGTAATGAATTTGGTTCCGTTACCGGAAGAGCTCGCCGTTGCGGGTGGTTGGATTTAGTAGCTTTAAAGTATGCTGTTCAAGTGAATGGTGTCACCCAATTATACATGATGAAAGGCGATGTACTATCCGGTTTTGAAACGTTAAAAGTTTGTACTGCTTATGCCTATAAAGGTGAAATCATCAACCACTTCCCTTATAACATTGAGCCGGAAAATGTAACGCCTGTGTTTGTGGAGAAAAAAGGCTGGAAAGCTGACTTAACGGGTTTAACTTCTTATGAGGCATTGCCGGAAGAATTTAAAGATTATGTGGCTTTCATTGAAAAAGAATTGGAAGTGCCAATCAAAGTGGTTTCTGTAGGACCTGACAGAACTCAGACAATACAGAAATAATTAGTCCTCAATAAACGACACAGCTTAATAGCCAAAATATAGTACATTTAAACAGCATCAAAACGTTTTTGATGCTGTTTTTAATTTTGTATGTTTTTATTTTAAGTTCACATTGTGACTTGTACTGCAATAACTTTAAAGAAGATTAAAGACAAGCCATGTAGGGTTGGAGCCAAATTCTTAAACTCTAAATCAAGCCCAAAGATTTGGCAGTGCTCACTAATTCTTTATCACTCCCTTTCCCTTTCAATAATTGTAATTTAATCGATGCTTTTCGTTTTTCTATGGCACTCATAGATAAGGGAATATACTCTTGCAATTCAATTGTTTTTACACCCTCAGACAATAAAAGTACAATTTGACTGTCATGTGAATCCCAATGAATATTTTCCTTTAAAAGTGTCCCCATTGCATGTTGAATAGCATTGCTTTTAACAAAGAATCCTTTCATAATTTCATTGCAAAAAAGTGAAAATGTTTCGTAATTAATATCATTTTTAGAAATAAAACCTTCGGGTTTTACCATTTTTATAACTTGATCAACCAAAACAGGTTCGGTTCGCATTGTTAAAAATAACAACTTACACATCGGAAATTCTTTCCTTATAAACCTAGCCAAGTCAATTCCATTAAAAATATGAGTATCCTCAAAAGGAGGTAAATTAATATCTAAAATGGCAAACTGTATCCTTTTATTGGATGCTTTTATAAATTTAATCTTTTGAAAAGCTTCACCACAACTATAGGCTTTAGTAAAAGTACAATTTTCAAATGTTGCATCTAATTGTAATAAGCTAACATAACTATCTACAGTCATTGGGTGATCATCAACTATAAGTATATCAGTTAATTTCATAACAATTTAATTCAAATTCCAACAAATATAATCAATTTTTTACGGTTTTTCCGTAAAATCATTTTAGTCAATGGTACTAGTTTGCACTACAATATAAACTTAAAATCATTGAATTATGAAAAACAATCTGGTAGCAATCGCTTGTGTAGCATTTTTTCTAACACTCGTATCTTGTTCTGCTGAGGAAGAGGGTATGGAATTAAAAGTACAAACTGAAATTACTGACGGTAACAATCAAATCTTGGATGAATTTAACGATGACCCTGAATTTGATGAGGAAGGAAATCCTATAAACCCTAAAACTAAAATTTAAGAAGCCATTTTCTCTAAAAAACCACATTTAAAGTGTGGTTTTTTTTTATATTTATACTTTTTAAAAATTATGAAAGATCGCCCCTCTTTTATTTTGCTTAGCTTGATCACGCTAATACTGTTCTTTTCATGTTCAGAAAAGCCTACAAATCTAAAATTTTTTTCTACTAAAAGTTTATTCAATGATTCTGTTTATGTAGCACTAAATACAAGTCAACAAAAAAAACATTTAGATTCTTTAAGTTTAAAAATAAGCTCTTTTCCTAATGATTCTATCACAAGGAATGACTATTTAAAAATTGCTGTTTCCTACTACTATTTAGATGATTACAATTCATCGTATAACTTAAGTAAAAAAGTTCTTAACCTGTCAAAAGCAGTAAATGATTCTGTAGTAATGGCCAAAGCATTTTATTACTTGGGTGATACATTTGAATTAAACCAAAGAGATAGTGCTTATTATTATTATCTGAAAGCAGAGAAAATTTATGAAAATTTGAATGATGATGACAATACCGCCGGTATGAAATTTAACAAAGCTTATATGTTATTTTATAGCGGCAATTACTCTGAATGTGAAGTAGAAGTTTCAAAGGCCTTACATTTATTACAATCTTCAAAAAAACACGACCTCAAATACAATTGTTTGACATTGCTTGCAAATTGTCTTGAAAAATTAGAAGATTACAAGGAAGCATTTGAATACCACAAAAAGGCATTAGATGAAATTCAAGTATTGAAAAAAAATGGTTACACTGATGATCAAATAACGTATTGCACCATAACCTCAACCGTCAATCTCTGTAATCTTCACGAAATCAAGGGTGAATACAACCTTTCCATTAATAAACTACTTCCTTTAACTACAATAAACATAAAAAACAATTGGCCGTATGAATATACAGTAATTACTGGCAATTTAGCGAATGCATACATGAAAAGCGGTGATTTGGAAAAAGCATATCCTTTATTACTAACAGCCATGAAGATGGCTGATAGCTTAAACAATCAAACTTTAAAATTGTATAATGATTTCTACGTGGCTGACTATTACGAACTTAAAAAAGACACAACACGTGTAGTTTCCTATTTAAAAAAAGCATACACAAAAGCAGTAGTAGTAAAAAGTAATGACGAAAGATTAAAAGCACTCAGAAAGCTAACGGTATATGCCCCCGATAAAAAACACTACAATAATGAATACCTTTCCCTTACAGATAGCATCACCAAACAACAGCGTAAAACTAAAAACCAATTTGCACGAATTGAATACGAAACAGCACAATTGGAAAATGACAATAGATTGTTGTCAAAACAAAATCTACATCTCCTCTATTTTCTTGTGGGGCTGGGCTGTATTTTTATAGGTTTCTTTATTAAAGGATACATCAATAAAAAAAATAAGGAACTAGCACATTTAAAAGAACAAAAACTGGCCAACGATGAATTATTTGAACTTTTAAATAAGCAACAAGAAAAAATAACACAAGCAAAAGAATTTCAAAAAGCTGAAATAGCAAAAGAACTGCATGACAACATAATGAATAGGGTCTATGCCGTTCGTATGGGGTTGGGAGCCATAATTACTAACCACGAAGAATCAGCGGTAGAAAAGAAAAAAAGGTACATTAATCATTTGCATGAAATTGAAAATGAAATCAGAGAACTATCCCATTCCTTAAAAATTACAAACGGTTTTGAAAAAGCTCAATTTACTAATTTAGTGGAAGAATTCACCAAAGACAACAACAATATAGGTCTTACACTTTTTAAGTACGAATGTGACGATCCTGAAAAATGGAATGCCATTTCAAATATTTCAAAAATACACATATACCGCATTCTTCAAGAATGGATTGCAAATGTCCACAAACACGCACAAGCTACGCTGTGTTCTGTAACGCTGACTGTTGAATCAGAAAAAAACCTTACGCTAATCATTAGTGATAATGGTATTGGTATAACTGAAAACCCCACCTCTAAAGGCATCGGAATGGTTCACTTAAAAGAACGAATCCAACTCATTGGTGCCCACTACAAAATTGAATCAACTTCTCCTTCAGGAACACAACTAATGATTACCTACATTCATTAAAAACAGTACTCTTTTTTAGGACAAGACATTAAACTCTTAAACCTTTAAACTCTTAAACTTTTAAACCTTTAAACTCTTAAACCTTTAAACTCACCCTCTCCTCCCAAAACCGTAAAAAAAAGCCAAAAAAACCGTAAAATTATTCAAAACACAAGCCTTAGTTTAGCAAAAAATACTTCAACTAACCAAAAACCTACTGAAGTATTTAGAACTAAAAACTACTGAATATGAAAAACAAGTACTCATTAAACGGCTTCGTATGGAAAATCATGCTATCCGTTTTGTTTTGGATAACTGTCCAAAACAGCAATGCACAATCAGGCATTTCACTCTCTTGGGACAAAGAAGTAGGATGTCAAGAAAATATCCGGATAAACAAATGGGATATTGAAGACATCGAAGATACGGAATGTATCAGAGTATGTGAATACAGCGTTGTTACATATACTATTAACAATTTACCCACAGGTTCAACAACTATATGGAATGTAAGCGGTGGTTCAATTATCGGACAAACAGCTAATTCTCGTACAATACAATGGAGTGCAATTGGCTTAGCTAATTTATCATTCATAATAACGAATGGTAATTCAATCATTACTAAAAGTATTTGTATTGAAAAAGTAGTTATACCTGAGGTCTATTTTGAAGTTGTTTCTTATAGTAATCTACAAGATATCAATTCTTGTATTGATCAAGTAGTGTATTTTAACAATTTTTCTGCACCTAACATGACGTATCATTGGGATTTTGGGGATGGCACAACCTCAGCAGAATTTGAGCCTTCTCACACCTATTCGTACAGCGATACTTTTCATGTTGTTTTAAAAGTTACTAATGATTGTAATTGTTCTTCAATATTCCAAATGAATATTAATGTTGGTAATAGAGGTTTTGATATCACATGTCCGGGTGTAATTTGCGAAAATCAATCTCAAATTTATTCGTTACCTTTTGATGGGGCACAAATTTGCCAAAACAATTTTGACTGGTCGGTTGAAGGTGGACAAATTCTTTCTCAAAGTGATGGTAATGTAGAGGTGCTTTGGAATCATGTAGACCAATATGGCTTTGGATATGTAACATTTAATCCGCAATATTGCGATGTGGAATGCCCGGAACCTACAACCATTAAAATTCCCGTCATACAAACGAATGGAACAATTCAAGGCCCTACTTCTTTGTGCCTTGGAAAACAAGGTGTGTTTTCCTTACCGCAATGGCCTACCACTGACTTCCAATGGGAAATTATCGGCAACGAAAATGAAGATTTAGCAGACGTATTTACGACCGACCAACGGAATGAAATTGTAGTCAAACCTTTAGTATCAGGGACATTAACCTTACGTGTCACCTACATGAACACCTTATTAAAATGTGGAGGTCAAGCTGAATTTCAAATTACCGTCTCCGAACCTTTAGCAATTGTAGGTAATAATGCCGTTTGTCAAAATAGCTCTTCCTCATTTTCAACATCTCAAAACGTAATAGCAAGTTGGATCCTAAAAAGGAGTAATGGGACTACGGAAACAACTGTAACAAATCAATATTTTACCTATAATTTTCCTATTGCCGGTGATTACATTTTAATTGCTAGTGCGAATGGTTTTTGCCAAGTTCAAAAAGCAATTAGTGTAACAGCTACACCACCCGCACCGTTAGCAATTTTTGGGGAAGCTTCTATTTGTCCGAACAGCCCAATTGCCTATACTATTTCAAACCCAAATCCCAATTACAATTATGTTTGGAGTGTTTCTTCTGGAGGAACCATTGTGGGTTCCAATACAGGAACTTCTGTAAACATTACATTCCAAGGGCCCTTTCCTGCTACTGTATCGGCAATGGCAGAATCGGTCTCTCCAATTGTTTGTCAATCAACGGCAAAATCTATTGCGGTAAACAAAAAAATAGTCAAAGCAGCAATTGTAAATGATAATCCCGCAAACAATTCTTATACCGTTTGTGCAAATAGCTCAGCCATTTATAAAGTAATCGACCCCGGGTCGGGTAATTTACACTCCGATGGCGATGCCTACACATGGTCACTAAGCAACCCCGATTTAGGTAGCATCATCAGTGGGCAAGGAACGCAAACTGTTTCAGTTTTATGGAATCATATCACTACTACACAAACAGTAGATCTGGTGCTAACCATCAACAAATGCACACTAAACCCTGCTCCTCAATTCTTCAAAACAATCACAATCGTTCCGGTACCTCAAATTGAAATTGTCCAGTCGGTTACCTCTATTTGCGGAGGTTCTAATTATGAAGTTCATTTTGAAGTGAAAGGTTTAAATGGTTTAACCTTGGCACCTGGCTCCGTGGTGGTTTGGAATTTTGGTGGGGCTGATATAATCGATGATGTAACGTATACCAAATCGTTCATTAACAATACCACGGGCATTATTACGCCAACAATAACTGCCTACATTGTCAATGCCAACGGCTGCGGAGCAACTAATATCGCTACGGCAAGTGTTGATGTACTACCCAATCCTCCGGCTATTGCTTCCTTAAGTAGTTCCTTTGGAAATGCTTTCTGTGGTACTGGAAACATCAATGCAACATTGCAAGTAGCTTCTAATCCATTAGATATCATTTCAGTACAATGGTACTACAATGGGAATCCCATTTCAGAGGCAACAGGGAGTAGTTTAGTAATTGATGAATCCATAGGTTTAAGTTATGGTGCCTATCATTTTATAGCTATTCGTAATAATTTATGTGAAGCTCCGTCTAATATTATTAATATAGTCGAAGTATGTCCAGGTGTGGGTTCTTGTGAAGTTATTGAAACAGTTACCAACACTTCCTATTTATCAAGTTGTAATACAATTACTTTTCAAGGCACTTATACCGGAACTCCTTACAGTGAAACATGGAATGTTTTTGGCACTGGAAGTGGAAACTATACAGTAAACGGAAATGTATTAACTGGCGAACCAGGTAAGTACCACATTATTTACAAAGTGGGATATTTATGTCCAGGTGGTGGTAGCATCTATTATTATTCTGTCGTAGAACAAGTAGTCATTCCCTACAAACCTGATTTCTCCTATAGCACTGTCTGCAACTCAAATAACACATTTGATGTAACATTTTTTGACAACAGTGTGATTTACTCGGAAGTAACCAATACAACGGTTCAATTGATGTATTCCTTAACATCCAATTACCCATCCGGTTTACAGCCTATTTCTAACTTAGAACTAAATGGTTTGGCTCCCGGAAACTATACCTTTGAACTAAGCATCAATGGCTACTATGACGGTGTGCTGTATCCTACCTGTATAAAAACAATGACGGTTAACTTACAAGGGTTAAATCCGAATATTGAGATTTACTTAGATCCACCTGCTACTTGTCATGATACAGCAGTAGGATTTAAATTTAATTTTTTACCCCCTCCCGGTTCTACCTATTTTTGGACATTTGAAAGTGATGTAAACAATACAAATGAATCTCCAAGCCGTGTGTTCAACAATCCAGGTCCTTATCTCGTAAAAGTAGTCATCAAAAGTCCGTTGGGCTGTACGCTTATGTTAGATTATGAAGTCGACATTCCTGAACCTTGCTTTGATGGGGACATCATATCTGACCCAAGTCCGGCGGAAGTGTGCCAAAACCAATACATACGATTAAAATACCAACCCGGTAACGATAACTGTGAGGCAACTTCATTTATTTGGATGAACAATGACCAAGCAATCTCAGCACAAACACCAAACAACCATATAGATGTATCCCTTCCCGGTAATTACTGGGTAAAAGTATTTAGTGAGAATAATTGTGAATACCACACACCTTCAAGAATCAGTCCACTATTCAAAATTCCACCCACTGCAAAAATAGTAGGGCCTACTTCATTTTGTGAATCCGAAAATGGCATTTCGCTTCAAGCAGTAAGCAATGCAACCACTTTAAATTGGACCCTTAACGGTGTACTTTCTACTGATAACCAAGACAATTCGAACCCTCTTTTTATTTATCCCCTTTTGTACGGTGGACAAGTAAATACGGTACAATTAGAAGCCATTTTAGATGGGTGTTCCAGAATTGTTACCCATCAATTTATAATTACCGAGTTGGTTAATTATATTGATATAGCAACGAGTGTTTCTTGTAACCCGTATCAAGTGACCCTGACAGCCACTGCTTCCAATGGAAATCCTGTTACTTATCATTGGAGTAATGGCGTCACTCAAACAGGAAACTCTAGTACGATTACTGTGCTTGAAGGGGGTGCCTATCGTGTCACAGCTGTATTGGGTAATTGCAGTACCTCTGCTCAAATAGATGTTCCCAAAAACCCTGAAAATTATTTATGGGTGTTCCCAAAAGGCTGTTTTGCGGATTGTGATACAGATTTAAATCAGCTGATTGGACCTAGTGTAACTTTTGGCGAATGGAGTTGGGAATTTGATAATCAAATTCAAAATGCAGGAAACGATTCTGTTCCCGAAGATTTTTTCTTTAACAATCCGGGTTCGTATACCATGAGTATTGCCAATGGGGGTTGCACAGTAACTTCAGAACCGTTGCAGTATCAAACGGTTTCTTGTGATGGATGCCCAACCTCTAAGCCTTTCTTGAAGAGTATCAGTGTAAACAATACGCCTTATTGTTCAAACACTGTTGAGTTGGAGATTTTAAATGTTGCTGGGACACCTTACCAAGCAACAATTTCAAACACTTCCAACAATGCGATCATTACACCCGCATCATTTACAATCGATCCCAATAGTACACTCTATACCTTCACCATCATACCTACAGGTCCAATTATAGGTGGTACCACTGATTGGTTGTTGCAAGGTAATTTACCGGGAGGTGAAAATGGGTATACCCTATGTCAGCTCGACTTTAGTTTAACGACTTATGAGTGTGAAGAAAACAACGAATTTTCTAAAACAGCTTTAGCGGAAACAGAAGTGGGTGAAGGGTTGGAACACCAAGTAAACTTATTCCCCAATCCGGCCAAAGAATCAGTTGCAGTGCAATACAATCTAAGCACAACCGCTACCATCACTTTGTATGATTTAACAGGTCGAGCATTAGCGGAACATAGTACATCTACTGTTTCCGGTGAATGGAATGTAACCACGGGAGTCTATCCTGCAGGTATTTATTTGGTTGTAATTAAACAAACCGATGGTAAGATTTGGCAACAAAAGTTAGTAATTGAATAAAAATTTTAAAACTCAAAACACCCTTCTCAAAAAGAGAAGGGTTTTGGGTTTTTAAAAAAATTACTATATTTAGTCACACCAAAATCTACTTTTTAACAGTAATACTAAACGATATGCAAAAAAAAATACTCTTACTTTTATTACTAATTACTTCCCAAGCTTTCTCCCAATGCTTCGGAAACCTCTCAGTAGGTGGAGCACATGTAACAACCATTAAACCTAACGGCACCTTATGGGGTTGGGGCTATGCAGAATACGGACAATTAGGCAATACCTCTTGGAACGAACCAATACCCATTCAATTAGGTACAGCAACGGATTGGGAAACAGTGGTAAGCGGAGTAGCGAATACATTTGTAATCAAAAACAATGGTACTTTATGGGGTACCGGTAATAACGAATATGGTTGTCTAGGCGTAGGATCTTCAGCCATCCTATTTACTTCCTTCCAACAAATAGGAACAGCTACCAATTGGACTAAAATAGCAGCCGCTAATTTTTTTACTGTTGGATTAAAAACTGATGGTACGATTTGGGCATGGGGTCAAAATGATTATTTTCAAATAGCCAATGGTACCATCAACAATCAACTAACTCCATCGCAAATAGGATCATCAACTGATTGGGTAGAAATAGAAACAACATCCGATAGAACCGCTTTTGCCATAAAATCAAATGGAACGCTATGGGCTTGGGGAGCTAATTCCGGAATGCTACTTGGTTCATCTGCTGTTTCTAGCTTTTCAACGCCTACCCAGTTAAATACCGCGACTGACTGGAGTAAATTAGCAGCAGGGGGTTCTTCTCATATACTGGCTTTAAAAACTAATGGAACTTTATGGACTTGGGGTAATGGAACATATGGTCAATTGGGGAATAATGCGACAAATTCAAGCTTTAACCCAATACAGATAGGCACTGATACTTGGATTTATATTGCCGCGGGCAGTCAAACATCATTCGGAATAAAATCTAATGGAACATTATGGTCTTGGGGTAGAAACAATAGTGGACAATTGGGACAAGGAACCACCACTAATTTATTAGTTCCAACACAAATTGGGACGGATAACGATTGGGTTACTATTGATACTAAAAATTATGACTTCACAGTCGCCACTAAAACCGATGGCTCCGTTTGGGCATGGGGTGATAATTACTTTGGAGAGTTTGGTAATGGTACAACCACATCCTCATCTGTTCCGGTGCTCATTTCATCTATTTGCGTCCTTGATACTCCTGAAATTGCTGCTCCAAAAAAAATAACGCTCTACCCCAACCCTACCAAAGACCTTGTAACCATCGAAGTACAAAATACCGGCACGTATGAATTATATGCTTTAAACGGTATGCTTTTGAAAAAAGGGGCTTTAGAAACGGGTGCCAATGCAATTGATTTAAATGCCTTAGCAAGCGGTTGCTACTATATTAAAGTGTATGATGAAAATGGGAATAGTGGAGTTGAAAAAGTCATCAAAGAATAATTAAAATTTTAATTTATCCAAATACTAAAACACAACGAATCTCCGTCTCGTCTCCCCCTCCTTTGGAGGGGGTTGGGGGGAGGAAAAATAAACATCATGCAAAAAAAAATACTCTTACTTTTATTAATAATTACTTCACAAGTTTACAGTCAATGCTTTGGCGAACTTTCAGTGGGAGGAAATCATGTAACAACAATAAAGCCTAACGGAACGCTGTGGGGTTGGGGCTATGCAGAGTACGGTCAATTGGGTAATACTTCATATAATGAACCTACACCAATCCAGTTGGGAACTGCTAATGATTGGGAAATAGTGTTAAGTGGTGTAGCTAATACATTTGCTATCAAAAACAATGGCACTTTATGGGGATCTGGCGACAACTTGTACGGAGGTTTAGGAATTGGAAGCACAGCTATTAATTCCAATATTTTTTTACAAATAGGTACTTCCTCCAATTGGTCTAAAATAGCAGCCGCAAGATTTTTTACTATTGCTCTGAAGACAGATGGTACGATTTGGGGATGGGGGCAAAACGATTTCTTCCAAGTAATTGGGGGTACCGTAGCCAATCAACTCAATCCCGTTCAAATTGGTTCAGCAAATGATTGGGTGGATGTTGAAACAACTTCGACCAATACCTCTTTTGCAATAAAAGCAAACGGTACAGTATGGGGATGGGGAGCCAATTCGGGGATGCTTTTAGGATCATCTGCTGTTTCAAGTTTGTCAACTCCCACTCAGTTAAATACAGCTAGCGATTGGAGTAAATTATCGGCTGGTGCTTCACACATACTTGCTCTTAAAACAAATGGAAATCTTTGGTCTTGGGGCTCCGGACATAATGGCCAATTAGGTAACAATGCCACAAACTCCAGCTTTAATCCAATTCAAATAAGTACCGATACTTGGATATATATATCTGCAGGAACACATACCTCTTATGGCATAAAATCAGATGGTACACTTTGGTCTTGGGGATATAATAACAGCGGTCAGTTAGGTCATGGCTCCACCTCAAATTTATTAATTCCCACACAAATTGGTACTGATACTGATTGGGTAACTATAGATACAAATCAATTTAATTTTAGAGTTGCTACCAAAACCGATGGCACTGTTTGGGTATGGGGGTTTAATACTCATGGTGAGTTTGGCAATGGCACAACAGTAGGTTCTAATGTTCCCGTGCAAATTTCATCGATTTGTGTTTTGGATACGCCGGAAATTGCTGCTCCAAAACAAATAAGCCTCTACCCCAACCCTACAAAAGGATTACTAACTGTTGAACTAAAAAACAAGAGTACGTATGAACTGTATAACCTCAATGGACTCCTTTTGAAAAAAGGTTCACTTGAGTCCGGTACTAACCAACTCTCGCTGGATGCATTGGCGGCAGGTTACTACTTAATTAAAGTAAGTGATGAGGAAGGGAATAGTTCTTTTGAAAAAATTTGTAAGATTTGATAAATTGCTGTACACATTGGAATCAGACATTAGGACCAAATGCACCAATGGAAAGTTGGAGCTGGAATTGGAATGAGTCTTCGGATGATTCCGGAACAGGTGGGATTCCTAATAGCTACACATTAAATGATTCAGGGACCTATACGTTAGGTCTCAACAGCGGCTTATGTACGATGGAAAGTGAACCAATGACGATGCAAGTAGAGCCTAATTGTGAAAATTGTCCAATTGAGGACATAACGATAAATTCGATTACCTACGATGAAGTGGCCCACGAAAACGGCTTATGCTGGTACACCGTGGAACTTGGCATTACAAGTAACTGGGGGACAGACTTTACCGCAACGCTAACCAACAGCAACCAACAGCTAATTAGTGTGCCGTCAACGCTCACCATAACTCCGGGTACCGACAATTATTATGTTACAATTATTCCGTTAAGCGGACATACGGGAGGAACTTCCACCTGGCAGTTGCTGGGCTCATATAGTGACGGGGAACAATCATTTCCTTGTATATATAACTTTCCAATCGACATCGAACGTTGTGAAAATGCAAAAAGCCAACATGGAGCCAACAACACACCCGACACAAGCTCGAATACTCAAAAAAGAGACTTGTTGCTCTATCCCAACCCGGCTCAAAATGAAGTACACATTCAATATGAAGC
>NZ_DIVJ01000022.1 GCF_002428305.1 Flavobacterium sp. UBA6135
TTGAACCCTCATCGCCCACCAAAAACTCCTTAAGCAATTAGGGAGTTTTTTTTTATTTAAAAATCAGCTATAATCATAGGCAACAAAAAACGCTAAAAAATCATACTCCAATGAATCCATTATTAAATCGAAATATCTACCTGATTAAAGAACATGTAGGCATGTTCAAAGCTTCAAACAATTTTGACATATTTAATCCGGAGAATGGGTCACAATTGATGACTTGCAGAGAGCCTAATCTGGGCTTTTTTACAAAACTATTTCGATTTACTGAGTACAAAAGAATGACTCCTTTTCAAGTCATAATTTCAGATAATCAAGGAAACAAAATAATATCGGTCAAAAGAGGCTTTACTGTATTTCGATCTGATGTAGAAATTTTTGATAAAAACGACAAACTAATTGGTGTATTTAAACAAAAGTTTTTCTCCTTCGGAGGTAAATTCGAAATTCATGACGCAAATGACCGTCATCTTTGTACACTTCAAGGGAAATGGACCGGCTGGGATTTTAAATTCAGCAAAGCAAATAAAGAATTGGCTCATGTTTCAAAAAAATGGGCCGGAATAGGAAAAGAATTCTTCACAAGTGCAGATAATTATGTATTGGAAATATTCAATCATGTTCCGCAAGATGACGCTCTTCGTCCATTAATTTTAGCTTCTGTAATGTGTATTGATATGGTTTTTAAAGAGTAAATAGTAAAAGATAATCTTGCGTAAGATCTATATTTCTCGACGAAATATTATAATTTTTCATTAAAGATAATTCAATACTCTTTCTAAAGCCATCCCTCTTGAACCTTTAATAAGCAACAAGCTATCTGAAATTTCTTTTGTTTCAAAATCAATTTTAAATTCGTCAAATGACTTATAAAAACTAAAGTTAACATCAACGACTTTAGCGGCATAAAATTCATTACCCACAAAATAACAATGCAAATTAGCTTTGCTTGATTTTATATAACTCACAATCATTTTATGTTCATGAAAGCTTTCCTCTCCCAGTTCAAACATATCACCTAAAATCATTATTTTATTTGCATTATCTAATTGAATAAAGTTCTTTATTGCTACTTCCATACTACTTGGATTGGCATTATAGGCATCTAAAATAATTTGATTTGTATTTTTAAACAGAATCTGCGAACGATTATTCTCGGGAAAATAACTAGAAATTGCATCCCGAGAATTTTCTATTGAAACACCAAAATACTTTCCAATTGTTATTGCTGCAATGATATTTGATGCATTATAAATACCAATCAAATTAGATTTTATCAAAATAGAATCAATTGTTATAGTAGCAAACGGATTTGCAACTATATCTGAAGCAAAAACAAATGCATCAGTAATATTAGAACTAAACGATATGCTATTTTTAAAAGCTATTGCTTTTTCATTTTGAATTGGATCATCTAGATTTACAACTACTTTTTTATCATGTTGAAACAAATAATCATACATTTCTGATTTGCCTTTAATGACACCTTCCACTCCACCAAATCCTTCTAAGTGTGCTTTCCCGAAATTTGTAATATAGCCATAATCGGGCTTAGCCAATTGACATAGAAAAGCAATTTCCTTTTGATGATTAGCTCCCATTTCAACAATTCCAATTTCAGTTTCTTTATCAAAAGATAATAAGGTCAAAGGAACGCCAATATGATTATTTAAATTACCTATAGTCGCTTTAGTTTTATATTTTTTGGATAAAACAGCAAAAATCAATTCTTTTGTTGTTGTTTTACCATTACTTCCGGTCAAGGCAATTATTGGAAGTTGTAGATAATCTCTATGAAAAGTGGCTAAGTTCTGTAATGTCTCCAAACAATTGTCAACTAAAATTGTTCTTTCGTCAATGTAAAAGTCTTTCTCGTCAATTACAACATACTTTGCTCCCTTTTCTAAAGCTTCTTTAGCAAAAGTGTTGGCATTAAAATTTTCGCCTTTTAAGGCAATAAAAAAAGAGTTTTTTTCAATTTTTCTTGTATCAATTGAAACAGAACTTGTTTTTAAAAACAACGTATGAACTTGACTTATTTCCATAAATTTTTAAAAAAGCAAAAAGCCCTAAAAGGGCTTTTTGAAATAGTATCTTGATTTATTACTTGCTATTAGGTTTACCTCTTGCAGTTTTCTTTGTAGTTTTTGGCCCCACTTTAGACATTGCACATCTGAATCCAATATCATCAGTTGCCATATCCTGCGGAAAGAATCTTCTTTGTGAAGGATCTAACCAATAGGCTCTATCTCTCCATGATCCGCCTTTATACACTCTAACATTGTCATCAATCAAAGTAGTTCTTTTGGAAGATTTGTCATATTTTCTTGACATCACTCCTGAACTATCAACTGAAACTCTATGTTGAGGAGAATCATACATTTTTTTCTCATTCTTACCTTCTTCTTCACCATCTTCTGAGTTTCCAAAATCAAAATAACGAGTTGATTGTTTATCACCATCTCTATAATTTCTATTGTCACTCTTACTAAAGTTTTGTCTTAAATAAGTTTCTTGTTCATCAACAGGAACTTGTGCAATTTGACCAGGAAAATTTCTTGCAATAATTTTTCCATTTGCCAAAGTATCATATTTTATATTGTCACCAGTAACAACCTCCACTTTTCCGTCTTCTCCTATTTTATTTTTGGTATAAACATTACCTCTGAAATAGTTAAAGTCATTCGCTTCATCATCAACAATAGGTCGGTATACATCGGCTACCCATTCGTTAACATTTCCTGCCATATCATACAAACCAAAATCATTTGGAGGATATGATTTTACAATTTGTGTAATATCTGCACCATCGTCAGTCCAACCGGCAATTCCGCCGTAGTCTCCTTTACCTTGTTTGAAGTTAGCCAATTGATCTCCTCTAACTTGACGTTTTCCAGATCTTGTATAACTTCCTGACCATGGATATTTTTTTTGACCTTGGTACAAATTATATTCTCTGTTTCCAACATTTGCAACTGCAGCATATTCCCACTCTGCTTCTGTAGGAAGTCTATATTCTGGATACATCAATCCTGAACTTCTTTGAGCATATAAATTAATGCTGTCTTTTGATCTTCCTCTTCTCCCTTTTAATACAATATCTTCATCACCTCCGAAAGCTTTTGTTGGAGCATTGATGTAAGTTTCAGTACTAAACGTTTTCTCTCCCGAAACATCAGTTAACTTGGCATCTCTTTTAAGATATCCTTCTTTTTCAAGAACCACCTCATTAACACGATCTGTTCTCCATTTACAAAATTCAACAGCTTGAATCCAGTTTACACCAACTACAGGATAATTTGCATATGCAGGATGTCTCAAATAGTTGTTTGTCATAGTTTCGTTATAACCTAATCTATTTCTCCAAACCAAGGTGTCGGGACAAGCTCCTTCATAAATGTTTTTGTAATTTTCTTGTGTAGGTGGAAAAACTCGCTTTAACCAATCCAAGTATTCTAAATACATCACATTGGTAACTTCATGTTCATCCATGTAAAATGATTGCACGTGTTGTTGATTCGGGGTGTTGTTCCAATCGTGCATAACATCATCTTGAACTCTACCCATTGTGAATGTTCCTCCTTCAATGGCAATCAAGCCGGGACCGGCAGGTTGTTGTTTGAAATTAGACGCGTATTGGAAACCCCCTTTTTTATCGTTGATTTTCCAACCAGTAGCAGTTGATGTGTTCTTAGAACTTGACTTTTTGCTACAACTAGCAAAACCAAACATTATTATCAATGATAATAAAAGTTTAATAGTCGTTAATTTGTTTACTTTCATACTTTAAGTAGGTAATAAATTTAGTGCCGCAATATAGCAATTAACCTTTAAACTACAAGTCAAAATCAAATAATTTGACAGAATTGTTAATTTTTGTTAATTAACTGAACATCCATAACGATATAACATATTGTTTATTGTATGAATTAAAAGTATTTTATAGGTTTGATACTATTTATTTTTAACTTGCGTTATCAATCACGTATGAAAAAGATTCTTATAGCATTCACTGCACTCTTATTTTATTCTAGTTTTGCTCAGGTAACTAACACCATTGATGTTCAATGGAAATCAGATAATTTTATAAACTTTGATTCATATAAAATTAAAGTTCCACATTTTCAATTGAATAATTTTTATTTTGATGAAGGGTCAAATGAAATCTTTTTTAATCAAAAAATTACAGTTGAAAACACTTTTGATGAAAATAATATTAGAATTATAAATGTAACTTATGAACCAATTTCCATTGCCGATTTGGGTGTGTTAAATCAATCCAAAATTCCTTCTTCAATAAATTTTGAAGTAAAAAACAGTAGAGGAAGAGATGTAAATTATGCCTTTATTCAATTTTCTCCAATTGTAAAAAACAACAATTCATTTAGAAAAGTTACTTCAATTACGTATAGTTTTAATTACTCCAGTTCGGAAAGGAATCAAACTCTGGCAGTTTCTGATTATCTCGGGATAAGAAATTCAGTTTTGAGTACCGGGGAATGGTATCGCTTTTATGTTGAAAAATCTGGAGTTTATAGAATTTCAAGAAGTTTTTTATCGCAATTAGGCATGAATACCAATACAGATCCAAGAAAAATTAAAATTTATGGTAATGGTGGCAGAATGCTTCCTTTATTAAATAGCGTTGAATATCCAATTGACTTGGAAGAAAATGCCATACAGTTTATTGGTGAAGAAGATGGTGTTTTTGATACCAATGATTATATTTTATTTTATGCCGAAGGAGTTGAAAATTGGAATCAAGAAAGTTTAACCAATTTAAATCTTTATGATTCTAAATCCTATTATTATGTAACTTCTTCTGGTGGTGATGGAAAAAGAATCCAAAACAGTAACCAGCCCGAAGGCAATCCAACACTTATTATTTCAAAATTTAATGATTACCAATTTTTTGAAAAGGATGAGATTAATATCGGAAGATTAGGAAGAGTATGGTATGGAAGTCCATTTTCATTTCAAAACTCTCAAGAATATCAGTTTAATTTTCCAAATATTGACACTTCAGTTCCATTACAAATTTCATTTTCTGCTGCCGCTGAAGCATTTGTGGCAACATCAATGAATTTAAGTTTAAACGGACAAAATATCCAAACTTTTAATTTCAATCCCGTAATTCCAACTTCAAGTGTAATTTTTGATAATCTTTCTACATCATTTACAACAACCGCTCCCTCTCAAAACATTTCGATACAAGTAACTTATAACAACAACGGAATTCCTACAGCAAGAGGTTATTTAAATTATATAAATATAACTGCTGTCAGAAACCTAGCCGGAATCGGTAAACAGTTTGAGTTTAAAAGCAATCAAGTTGCCTCGCAAATTGGAATTGGCGAATATCAAATCACCAATGCAAATGGCATTACTCAAATATGGGATGTTACAGACCGATTTAATGTTAGTAGTTATGTAAACAACAACCAATCTGTTTTTACATTCAAAACAAATTTAGGTGATGAGCGAAAATATATAGCACTAGACCCTTCTGATTTTTACATCCCCAGAAGAGATTCGCAATCTAAAGTTGTCAACCAAAATCTAAAAGGAACTATTTTTAACAACAATTCCGGTCAATTTTCAGATATTGATTATTTAATAATTACGCCAACTAATCTGATTCAACCTGCAGAAAAACTAGCTAATTTCCACAGAAATTATTCTAATTTAAACGTTAAAGTAGTTCCGTTGGATTTTATCTACCAAGAATTTTCATCCGGTAAACAAGATATTGCAGCAATTCGTAATTTTATAAGGTACATCTATTATAATGCTTCAGCTCCTTCAAAAAGAGTAAAATATGTCAATCTCTTTGGTGACACTTCTTTTGATTATAAAAATAGAATCCCAAACAACACTAACATTACTCCTATTTTTCATTCTTTGAACAGTAATAATTTACTAAGCTCAACTATGTCTGATGATTTTTTTGCTATGATGGATGAAAACGAAGGTAGAATGTTGTCTTCTGCAGACATTATGGATCTTGCAGTTGGTAGAATGTTGGTAGATAATATCGCACAAGCTTATCAAATGGTTGACAAAGTGATTGATTATCATGACATCAAATCGTACGGAAGATGGCGAAATAATTTCACTTTAATTTCAGATGATGTTGATGAATCATGGGAAGTCGTTATTCAACAGCAATTAGACAATTTAGGAAACAATATCGGAATTCAAAAACCTGAAGTAAACGTAATTAAAATCCATACCGACTCTTATGTTCAGGAAACTTCTGCTGGTGGCCAACGTTATCCAAAAGCCAAAGAAGATATCATAAACGCATTCAACCAAGGTTCTTTAGTTTTTAACTATTTTGGACATGGAGGCGAAGAAGTTTTAGCTAAAGAACGAATTTTTGAAAAAACAGATGCTCAAAATTTAAATAATCAATACAAATACCCATTATTCGTAACCGTAACTTGTGAATTTACTAGATTTGATAACCCCTATCGACCAACAGCCGGAGAATATACGTATTGGAATCCGAAAGGGGGAGCTATCTCCTTGGTTACTACAACTAGAAGAATAGGTGTAACCACCGGCCAAGACATTAATAATTTTTTAGCGTCTTTCTTATATGGATTCAATTCCAATGATGAGATTACTATTTCTGAAGCATTAAGAATGTCAAAAAACGCATATGGTCCGCAAACTCTGATGGTTTTTTATGTAGGCGATCCTGCTTTAAAATTGGCAATACCTAAACCTAAAGTTGTTTTAACCCACATAAACAATGAGCCTAGTGAAAATTCAGAATTCATTTTTAAAGCTCTAAGTTCAGTTACTTTATCTGGCGAAGTTAGAGATCCAAATACTGATTTATTGATAACTAATTTTAATGGCGATTTAGCAGTTCAAATATTTGACAAAGAAATCAACCGCACCACATTAGGAAATGACAATGTAACACTTGGAGGTCAATTGCTTACTATGAATTTCACTACTTTAGGCGAAACCATTTTTAGAGGAAATGCTTCAATAAATAATGGAAAGTTTGAGTTTAGTTTTGTGGTTCCTAGAGACATTACAATTCCTATTGGGAATGGTAGAATTAGTTTTTATGCTAAAACCGAGCAACCCTTTTTACAAGATAAGTCAGGCTATAACACAACAATAAAAGTTGGTGGCATAAACGAAAATGCTCCTGTTGACAATACCGGTCCAACCGTTCGATTATATATGAATGACGAAACTTTTATTTCGGGTGGAATTACAAATGAAAATCCAATATTTCTAGCTTTTTTACAAGATGAAAACGGCATAAATACAGCTAGCGGAATTGGTCATGATATTATTGCTATTCTAGATGGTAATGAATCAAACCCATATATATTAAATGATTACTATGAAACCGAATTAGACGACTTTACAAGTGGAAAAGTTCGTTTCCCATTCCGAAATTTAGCAAAAGGATTGCACACCATTACATTTAGAGCATGGGATGTTTACAATAATCCGGTTACAGCAGAAATTCAATTTATAGTTGTTGGAGATGACACAGTTACTTTAACAAACGTACTTAATTACCCAAACCCATTTGTAAATTACACGCAATTTTGGTTCACCCACAACAAACCATTTGAACCACTCGATGTGCAAGTTCAAATTATGACTATAACCGGAAAAATTGTCAAAACTATCAACCAATCAATTGCGACTGAAGGATTTTTATCCAGAGAAATAACCTGGGATGGAAAAGATGATTTTGGTGATAAAATTGGAAAAGGAGTTTATATTTATAAGCTTACTGTTAAGTCAAACATTACGAATAAGAAAACTGAAAAAATAGAAAAACTTGTTATACTTTAATAATATAGTATATTTGTTCCACTAATAGCTTAAAAAAATAATGAAAAAAATTGTTCTTATACTTACTTGCCTGCTTATAGTTCAAGAATCTTTCTCTCAGGAAAACCAGAGAGTAATCACTACAGGTGTTCCTTTTTTACTAATAGCTGCAGATGCTAGAGCTGCCGGTATGGCTGATGTTGGTGTAGCTTCTTCGGCTGATGCCTATTCTCAACAATGGAATCCGGCAAAATATGCATTTGCAATTGACAAACAAGGTTTTTCAATGAGTTATACTCCTTATTTAACTGGTTTAGTAAATGATATCGCTTTAGCTCAAATTACTTATTACAATAGAATCAATGAAAGGAGTGCTTTTGCTGGGAGTTTACGTTATTTTGGTTTGGGTGACATTAACTTAACCAATCAATTTGGCGAACAATTACAAGTAGTTAGTCCTAATGAACTTGCTTTAGACGCTTCCTATTCTCTTAAATTAAGCGAGCGTTTTTCTATGGCTGTTGCCGGTAGATATATTCGTTCTCAATTAAAAATTCCAGATGACATTGGAGATGCATCTGCAGCAAGTTCATTTGCAGTGGATATTGCAGGATTTTATCAATCTGAAGAAATAGCATATAATGATTTTAATGGCCGTTGGAGAGCTGGTTTTAACTTTCAAAACATGGGTCCAAAAATCAATTATGACAATGATGATAATGATTTGAATTCAAATTTCTTGCCTGCCAACATGCGATTAGGAACCGGGTTTGATTTTATTTTTGATGACTACAATAAAATTGGAGTTAATCTGGAAGTTACCAAATTATTAGTACCAACACCTCAAACTCCAGTACCGGTTGATTTAAATGGCGATGGAACTATTGACCAATCTGAAATTAATGCCGCTCAAGCTCAAGCCATTAACGACTACAGAAGTATTGGTTGGGTTTCAGGGATTTTTAAATCTTTTGGTGATGCACCAGATGGTTTTAAAGAAGAGTTAAAAGAGTTCACTTGGGCCGTTGGAGCAGAATATCTTTATCAAGATGCTTTTGCATTAAGAGCTGGATATTTCAATGAAAGTGAAGAAAAAGGAGCTAGAAAATTCTTTTCAATCGGAGCTGGCTTTAAATACAATATTGTTATGCTTGATGTTTCCTATCTGTTCTCTGCATCCAAAGTAAGAAACCCACTTGAAAACACCTTGCGTTTTTCTCTTACATTCAATTTTGGGGATAAATATGACGAATATTAATCAAGCAATATAAATTTAAAAAAGTCCAAATTTCAACTATGAAGTTTGGATTTTTTTTCCACTATATAATATGAAGAAAATTACAATAACAACCGAATTTTCGGTTTACGAAAGTAAAGAACAATTGCCGTCAGAAATACAAGAGTTGATGGAAATGGCTATTGAAATTAGAAAAAAGGCCTATGCTCCCTACTCCAAATTTAGAGTAGGTGCTGCAATTTTATTAGATAATGGAAAAATAGTTCTGGGTTCTAATCAAGAAAATGCTGCTTATCCTTCCGGACTTTGTGCCGAAAGAGTTGCAATTTTCCAAGCGGGTGCCATTTATCCGGAGGCAAAAATTATGAAGTTAGCTATTTCGGCAACTGCAGATGAAAAACCGGTTACTTCGCCCATTCCACCTTGTGGTTCATGCCGACAGTCGATAGCTGAATATGAATTCAAACAAAATAAGCCAATTGAAATATTTTTTATGGGGGAATCAGGAGAAATATACAAATCAGATTCACTTACCAACTTGCTCCCTTTGGTTTTTGATAAAAATTTTCTTTAGATTTAATTCACTTACTAAAACGTTATCGTAAATAACTTTTCATAAAGTTTATCATTTTAAGTCAATTATATTTTTACATCTTATAAGGATGTCTTATTTTTGCTACTCGCAAATTTGCATCAAAACCATTATGCAAATCAGTCAAACAAACAAATAGATTCAAGAAATACAAAAAATGAAAAAAATCACCAAAGAAGTTTATCTGCAATGGTATGAAGACATGCAGTTTTGGAGAAAATTTGAAGACAAATTAGCTGCCGTTTACATCCAACAAAAAGTGAGAGGGTTTTTACATTTATATAATGGTCAGGAAGCTGTGTTAGCTGGAGCATTACATGCAATGGACTTGTCTAAAGACAAAATGATTACAGCCTATCGTAACCACGTTCAACCAATTGGAATGGGTGTTGACCCACGAAAAGTAATGGCTGAATTATACGGCAAAGTAACTGGAACTTCCAAAGGAATGGGTGGTTCAATGCATATTTTTTCTAAAGAACATGGGTTTTATGGCGGTCACGGAATCGTAGGTGCTCAAATTCCTGTAGGTGCCGGAATGGCATTTGCAGATAAATATTTTAACACAGGAGGAGTAACTTTAACCTATTTTGGTGATGGTGCTGCTCGCCAAGGTTCACTTCACGAAGCGTTCAACATGGCAATGTTATGGAAACTTCCTGTTGTTTTTATTTGTGAAAACAATGGTTACGCAATGGGAACTTCTGTTGAAAGAACTGCCAATCACACTGATGTTTGGAAACTTGGTTTAGGCTATGAAATGCCTTGCGGACCGGTTGACGGAATGAATCCCGTGAAAGTTGCTGAAGCCATGCACGAAGCAATCGAAAGAGCTCGTCGTGGAGACGGACCAACTTTCTTAGAAATGAAAACATACCGATATAGAGGTCATTCGATGTCTGATGCTCAATTATACAGAACAAAAGATGAAGTGGAAGAATATAAAAAAATCGACCCGATTACGCAAGTTTTAGATATTATCAAAGAAAACAATTACGCTACCGAAGCAGAAATTGAAGCCATCGACGAACGAGTGAAAAATTTAGTTGATGAATGTGAAAAATTCGCTGACGAATCACCATTCCCTGAAGCACAACAATTATATGATGTGGTTTACGAACAAGAAAACTATCCTTTTATACCTCATAAATTATAATCGCTATGGCAAAAATTATTACAATGCCACGTTTGAGTGATACAATGACTGAAGGAGTTGTAGCAACATGGCTTAAAAAAATTGGCGATACCGTAAAAGAAGGCGATATTTTAGCCGAAATTGAAACTGACAAAGCAACAATGGAATTCGAAGCATTTGATGCAGGAACATTGTTACACATCGGAATTCAAGAAGGCGAATCAGCACCAGTTGATTCTCTTTTAGCAATTATTGGAAAAGAAGGTGAAGATATTTCCGATTTATTAAAAGGAGGAAATTCTCCTAAGACAGAAGAAAAAGAAGCTCCAAAATCAGAAGAAGCATCTAAAGAGGAAAATTCTAAAACCGAAGAATCAAAACCGAAAGCATCAGCAGAAATTCCTGCCGGTGTGAAAATTGTAACTATGCCTCGTTTGAGTGATACAATGACGGATGGCACTGTAGCTACTTGGTTAAAAAAAATTGGAGACGCTGTAAAAGAAGGTGATATACTTGCTGAAATTGAAACTGACAAAGCAACGATGGAATTTGAATCATTCAATTCAGGTACGTTGTTATACATTGGCGTTCAAGAAGGTCAGTCTGCACCTGTTGATAGCGTTTTAGCTATTATTGGACCAGAAGGAACAGATGTTTCAGGGATTGCTGAAAATTATTCTAAAGGTGGCGAAGCACCAAAAGCTGAAACCAAATCAGAAGAAACTAAACCAGTAACAGAAAATAAAGAAGAAGCAACAACTTCAACCGAATCAACTGGAAGAATTTTTGCCTCACCATTAGCCCGACAAATTGCAAAAGACAAAGGAATCAACCTTTCTCAAGTAAAAGGATCCGGTGAAAACGGAAGAATTGTAAAAAGTGATGTTGAAAACTTTACACCATCTGCCGCTCCTCAAAAAGCTGCGGAATCGGAAAGTGTTTCTCAATTAACTGCAGTAGTTCAACCATTTGTTCCTGCCGGAGAATCGTATTCAGAAGAAGTGAAAAATTCGCAAATGCGTAAAACCATTGCTCGTCGTCTTTCTGAATCCAAATTTACTGCTCCTCATTATTACTTAACAATCGAAGTAGCAATGGATGAAGCAATGAAATCCAGAGCAATTATCAATACCGTTCCTGATACTAAAGTATCCTTTAACGATATGGTTGTAAAAGCTTGTGCAATGGCTTTAAAAAAACATCCACGTGTAAATACGCAATGGAAAGATGATGTAACCGTTATCAATCACCATGTAAACATTGGTGTTGCTGTTGCCGTAGAAGATGGTTTAGTGGTTCCTGTATTAAAATTTACAGATCAAATGAGTTTAACTCAAATTGGATCTGCGGTGAAAGATTTAGCCGGAAGAGCTAAAAACAAAAAACTTCAACCTGCCGAAATGGAAGGAAGTACTTTTACCGTTTCTAATTTAGGGATGTTTGGTATAACTGAATTTACTTCAATCATTAATCAACCAAACTCAGCTATTCTTTCAGTTGGAGCTATTATCGAAAAACCAGTTGTAAGAGATGGTCAAATCGTTGTGGGCAATACAATGAAAGTAACGTTAGCTTGTGATCACAGAACCGTTGATGGTGCAACAGGAGCTCAATTTCTTCAAACGTTGCGAACCTATTTAGAAAACCCGGTGACTATGTTAGCATAGATTTAACCGAAGTATATATTTTTAAAGCGAGTTGTAGGACTCGCTTTTTTTTATGTCATAACATAATAAAAAACTGTTGCAGTTCCAAAGGTATATTTATATATTGCGACGTATTTTCTTAACTTTTAAAAATAAATAAAAAATAATTAAAAATGAAGACACTTTGGCTCAGCCTATTTCTATCTATTCTTTTATTAACAACTTTTAATTCTTGTTCCTCAAGTGATGAAGAGGGATGCGGAAAAGTATCTAATGTTACTGTCTATAGTATTGGTCCAACCTATTTAAGTTTTAATTTCCAGACCGTTAACGGCGTAAATTCTTACATGATAGAATACGGCATGGCTGGTTTTACAAAAGGCACAGGAACTTCTTTTCCAACTTCTCAATCTGGTGCAACTATTGAAAATTTAAATCCCAGTACTTTATACGACATTTATATTACTAGTTTATGTGATCAAGGACAAACCAATTTTTATAAAATTTCCAATATTGCTACTGAACAAAGTCAATGCACAGGGCTAGTAAGTGCAACCTTAAACCAATGGTACAGCACCCAAAACATTGATGTCTATTTTGAATATTCGGATGGGAATGTTTCAAAATATGAAGTAGAATATGGTTTATTAGGTTTTGCTCTAGGAAATGGCACCAAACTAACATTTAATTCTAATAGCGGAACTATTCAAGGGATACAAACTAACACAACTTATGACATCTATGTAAGAGCTATTTGTTTTCAAAATGATAAATCAGAAGCCAAAAAATACACTTATACCACAATTGGTTCTTGTCCAAAACCAATTTTTTTAAGCACTACTTTAATTGCAGGAAGTTGCACACAAGGTACTGCTTACAGAAATTTCAGCTGGAATTATGATTATAGTAATGCACAAAGTTTTACTATTTCTTTAGTAAGCCAAGGTGGATTACCTCAAAATGGAAATCAATTTACAACCAGTAATGAATCTATCGCATTTTCAAATATGTTTTGTTCTTGGAATCAATTTTATGTAAGAGCAAATTGTTCCGACGGCAGCACAAGTGAATGGGCAGGACCAATAAACTTTTAATCATCTAACAAAAGTTTTAAAAGCCTTTCCCTCACTAGTAAAAGGCTTTTATATTTTATTCTTCACCTCAATCCACTTCGCCATATACTTGGTACTCTGCAAAAAATGATGCATCAGCATTGAACCAATAAAATTATCCTCCCGGTATTTTTTTAATTGTTCCATCTTATCAATCAACATTTCAAGAAATAAGTCTACAAATAAATCTTTCGAAAATCGATGCTTTATTATCTCAAAACCATTTTGTTGAGCTTGCATCCAAAAGGATTTGTTTTGATATAATTCAATCGCTTTTTCTGCAAAATCATGCGGTGAATCGGTTATGCAACCATTCCATTCCATTTCGCCTTTCATGCCTTCTGCTCCTATCGAAGTTGTTACACTTGGTGTCCCAAACTGCATTGCTTCCAACAATTTCCCTTTAATTCCGGCACCAAAACGAATTGGAGCCAAAAGAACTCTTGCTTTCGAAATCACTTCAAAAGAACTATCAGCTCTTCCGTGAACATAAAAATTCAACTTCGGTTCATGCAACGATTTTATTTTTTGTGTCGGATAGGCACCGTAAATATGCATCTTAGCTTCAGGAAACTTTGTAAAAAGTAACGGCCAAATTTTCTCTTTCAAATAAACAACCGCATCATGATTAGGAGCGTGAAGAAAATTACCAATGAACATAAAATCACTTCGTTCTTCAAAGTTTCGTAAATTCAACCTTTCATTTCCTACCCAAATAGGCAAATAAAACAAAATAAACGATGGCACTTTAAAATGCGATTGCAACAACTCTATTTCAAATTCCGAAACCATTAACGTCACATCACAACGGTAAATACTTGCAATTTCTCGCTTAGCCAAATCATTATTCAAATTAAACGGTTTGTTCTTCAAAACTGTCAATCTTCTGGCTTCACGCAAACAATGTAAATCTTCTGAATCCAACATTCGCAACGCATTCGGACAGTGTTCAGCAACTCGCCATCCAAACTGTTCCTCCGTCATAAATCGATCAAATAAAACTAAATCCGGCTGCAATTCCGAAACAAATTCATCAAATGAAGTGCAATTTAATGTTATTTGCTTTCGGTCAACTTCATACAATTCTTCCGAAAATTCACTTTGCAAAGCGGTACTGGCAAACGTAATTTTCCCACCATTTTCCTTAAAAAAAGCAATCAACTGCATCATTCGGCTTCCCGCTGCAGACGATTTCGGTTCCGGCCACACAAAGCCAATAATTAAAATCCGTTTATTTTTCAATGCATTCATCCGACTAAAATAGGAATAAAAGAGGCAATTCTATTCAAATAAAAAGCATTATTTTTGCATCAAATCACGAGAATTATGCTAGGATTAAAACTTAAAACCGACCCACGTTGGGCAAATATCGCCGAATCAAACCTCGAAGAAATTTTATCCGATCACTGCTGGTGCGAACAAAAAGCCGCGTCAAACGCACTTTACATCATCACTAACAATTCTGAAAACGTAGAATTAGTCACCGAAATGGCCAAAATCGCCATCGAAGAAATGGAACATTTTCAAATGGTACACAACATCATTCAAGAACGCGGTTTCGAATTTGGTCGCGAAGTAAAAGACGATTACGTCAACCAGCTCGTGAAATTTACCAAAAAAGGAGGTTCAAGAAATGATGCTTTAATCGAAAGATTACTCTTTGCCGCAATGATCGAAGCCCGCAGTTGCGAACGGTTTAAAGTGCTTTCCGAAAATATAAAAGACAAAAAATTAGCTGATTTCTACCGCGAACTCATGATTAGCGAAGCAAACCATTACACCACTTTTTTACGCTTTGCCCGCAAATATTCCGAAAAAGTAGATGTCGACAAACGCTGGCAAGAATGGCTCGAATTCGAAGGCGAACTCATCACCAACTACGGCAAAAAAGAAACCGTTCACGGATAATTATTATTTAATTTAAGCCCCCTGCGTAAACTAGACTTCTCGTTACAATACTCTAATTTAATAGCTTAATTTAAAATTTAGTAACTTATTAAACTTTAAAATTCCAAAACAAAAAACCCCTCATCGATAG
>NZ_DIVJ01000029.1 GCF_002428305.1 Flavobacterium sp. UBA6135
TATCGATGAGGGGTTTTTTGTTTTTTTTAGGACGCTATAATGACTTGTAGCGGATAGTTCTATCCGAAATTCACGAAGGGATACAATCAATGAACTTTTAGAAAAGTTTCAATTGCTGTTCACTGAACTTAAACTCAGCTATAAAATCAGAGTATTGTTTGGTTGATTTATTAAATTTTCTGAGTGTAAAACCATCGCATAAAAATTTAAAATCTGTATCGTAATTCTTAAATAATTTAGAAGCTCTTTCTATTCTTACTTCATCCAACTCACGAGCTATGGTCATATGTGATTTAGGACTTTTTATTTTAAAACCAAAATGTTGATGAACGTTTCTGATTAAATTATTAAGATATTTTTCTGAACTATTATCAGGTTTAACATAATATGCATAAGAGCCAAAGTGAGCAAAACCATTGAAACCAATATTATGATTAGGCTGATTGTTACAAAAGGCTGAAATTATATTAATCCAATAAGATAATTGATTTGCATCTGTGTTAAAACCCATTATAGTGATGTGGGCTAGAGAATTATCGCTTCCAAATCTTCCAATTTCTTTTTTTAGTAATTGTTTCCATTCTTTCACACAACTTGAAATTTCTAGACTTGGTATTACAGCTAATAAATATTTCGGTTTTTCTTTATTCATAAACTAGAAAAAGTAAAGTTTAAGTATATAAAAATAATTAAATTATTTTAAATGGATACTGACAATCTTTTTGGATAATACATTGGTTGCATTTTGGATTAGTTGGGCGACAAATTTCTCTTCCTAAAAATGAAATTGACATTCCGATTTCATTCCAGATTTCCGGTGGAAGGATTTTCATAAGTTGTTTTTCAATTTTGATACCGTCTTTACTATCGTCGGTTAGACCAAATCTTGGAGCTACTCGGATGACGTGTAAATCCGCAATTATTCCTTCCGATTTTTGATTTGTTTCACGTAAAATTACATTAGCTGATTTTCTTCCTATACCTTTCAGAGCAATTAGGTTTTCAATATTAGTTGGAATATTTTTGTCTTCTTTGACTGTTTTAGCAATTTCAATGAGCCAATTTGCTTTTGTTCCATAGTTCCTCACTTTACTAATAAATGGAAATAAAGATTCCGCATTTGAAGCGGCTAATACTTCCATATTCGGAAAGTTTTTGAATAATTCAGGTGCAATTTTGTTGATATTGGCATCTGAATCTTGAGCAGAAAGCACAACCATAACTAGCAATTGATAAGCATTTTGGTAATCCAATGGATGTTTTTTTCCTTTGTATTGATTAATTAAAGGAGTTAATTTTTCTTTCCAATTAGGTGTTTCTTCAAATAAATTCATTTTTTACTCTTTGAAATCAATCGATAACGAATTCACACAATAACGAATTCCGGTTTCAGTTGGACCATCATCAAAAACGTGACCTAAATGACTTCCGCAACTGGCACAAAGGATTTCGGTACGAATCATTCCGTGGGATGCATCTTTGATGTATTCTACTTTTCCCGGAATGGATTGATCAAAAGATGGCCAACCACAATGAGCATCGAATTTGGAATCGCTTTCAAATAGAACTTCGCTACAAGCGGCACAGCCATATTTTCCTTTTTCGAAATGGAGGTTGTATTGTCCTGTGTGCGGATATTCAGTTCCTTTTTGACGAAGGATTTTATATTTTTCTACCCCTAATTGGGCTTTCCATTCTTCTTCAGATTTTTGAATTTTGTAGGCCATTATTTTTTAGGTATAAATTTAACAGATATTGAGTTGGTGCAAAAACGCTTTCCTGTAGTTTCTTTCGGACCGTCATCAAAAACGTGACCGAGGTGACCGCCACAGTTGGCACACATGACTTCTACACGTGACATTCCAAAACTATAATCATTTTCATAAATTACTGAACCTTTGATGGCTTGGTCAAAGGATGGCCAACCGCAATCGGATTCGAATTTGGTTTCGGAAACAAATAAAGGATTTTCACAAGCGGCACATACGTATTGTCCTTCTTCAAAGTGATTCCAATATTCTCCGGTAAACGCTCTTTCTGTTCCTTTTTTACGCAATACTTCGTATTGTTCGGGTGTGAGTTCGGATTTCCATTCGGCTTCGGTTTTGACAATTTTTAAGGGTTTTTTAGTTTCTTTTTTTTGTCCTTGACACGCGGTTAAGGTAAAGAATGACAGAATTAAAATTAATTTTTTCATAGCTAATTTCTTTTTTTTGTAATTAATTTAATTATTTATCTCTTTGTTAGCACATAGCCTAGTCCAGATAGTAGCGGAAACCCCGCAGGACTGAAAGCCAATTTTTCTTTGCTTTTTCGGGCAACCAAAGAAGCCACGAAAAAGTGTTAGAAAAATGGCTTGAAGGTCGAGGAGTTGCAGCGGATAGTTGGATTAGCTTCTGATAAAATTACTAATTTCATGGATTACTTTTTCGCTACCTA
This sequence comes from Flavobacterium sp. UBA6135, assembly GCF_002428305.1. Classification (GTDB taxonomy): domain Bacteria; phylum Bacteroidota; class Bacteroidia; order Flavobacteriales; family Flavobacteriaceae; genus Flavobacterium. The sequence goes on from NZ_DIVJ01000029.1 coordinate 2,440, forward strand.
GTATTTTTCTATGTCCTAAATGATTGGTTATCATTAATCTGCTATTTTTTAAATGACTGTGAATGTTGTGGGCACATTTTACATTTACATCATGATCGTCATTGTCATGGATGATGAAAACCGGCGTTTCGATGTTTTTTGACACAACTGATGTGGAATAATTATTCATTGGTTCGCCGAACTTCTTTTCAAAATGCTCTCGCATTCTATCGCCAATTTGTGGTTTTAGACCTAAATTTCGAATAAAATCGTCGATGATATCTTGAATTAAGTCGCCACTACCTATAATTACGGCTTTTTTGACATTTAGGTTTTGCTTGATGGCGTTGATGATGGACATGCCACCCAACGAGTGACCAATAGCAAATTCAAACGGGCCAAACTGTTTGTCGAGTTCGATGATAGAAGCGATGAACTCGGTCATAATCGACGAATTTCCTTTGCTCTTGCCGTGTGCGGGAGCATCGAAACTGAGTGTGGAATAACCGATTTTAATGAGCTCATCAGCAACTTTGACTAATTGTGTACCACGACCTGACCAACCATGAACGAGTAAAATCTTTTTCGGACTGTTGCCGTATTGGTAAGTTTTGACGGTTTTGTTGATGGACGGAATCAAAATATCATTTTGAATACTTTGTTTTTCCATTTGAAATTCTCTTTTAGGAATCTTGTGTTTTATGGGTGTTGTAAAAAGTTTTGCAGCAAATTGAGTGGCTAATTTTGGTGAAATTGCTTGCAAAAATTTAGCGGTTACGAGAATTATCTTCGGTATCTGTATGGATTGATTGTCAGATTTCGTTTTTTTTGACATTTCAAAAAATTTTATGGCAAGGTATGATTTAAAATTATTTTTTATAAATTTAGAGTTCATAAATATTACTTAAAAGTCTCTATAATCTTTTATTTGAAAGGTCAGTAATTATTTTGCAAATGGATATTTTGGTTAATTATTTTAGTAAATAACTATTTTGACATAAGAGTCATAAAAATTGTAAATTTGAAAACATTAGATTTGCTAACCTTTTAATTTTTTAGCTTTGCATATTTGCCCCCTTTTAAATTATATATGCTAAATAAAAGCATTTTTACATCATCAACATGAATAAAGTACAACCATATTCCCTTTTTTCTGACTTTGATATCGCCTTATTCAAATCTGGAAAACATTTTAGATTATACGAAAAATTAGGAGCTCATCTCATCGAATTCAATGGCGTAAAAGGCGTTTATTTTGCCGTTTGGGCACCGTCTGCACGTTCGGTTTCTGTGGTAGGCGATTTTAATTACTGGATTCAGGGTGAGCATCCATTGAATGTGCGTTGGGATGCGTCCGGAATTTGGGAAGGGTTTATTCCCGGAGTAGATAAAGGAACAAAATACAAATATAAAATTCAGTCCAACAACAACGGTATCATCACTGAAAAAGCCGATCCGTTTGCGTTGTATTGCCAAAAACCACCCGAAACTGCTTCGGTTATTTGGGATTTGGAATACAAATGGAAAGACAAAAAATGGATGGATTCCCGAAAGGATAAAAATGGTTTAGACAAACCTTATTCGGTGTATGAAGTGCATTTGGGTTCGTGGAAACGCAATTTGGAACAAGATCACTCACTAACATATTTAGAATTGGCGGAAGATTTGGTGAATTACGTTAAAGAAACCGGTTTTACACACGTGGAATTTATGCCAATTATGGAATATCCGTACGATCCTTCGTGGGGTTATCAGTTGGTGGGTTATTTTGCTCCAACTTCACGATTTGGAAAACCGCAGGATTTTATGTTTTTGGTGGATAAATTGCACCAAGCCGAAATAGGCGTGATTTTAGACTGGGTACCGTCGCATTTTCCCGACGATGCTCACGGTTTAGGTTTTTTTGACGGATCCAATTTATATGAACATCCCGATCGAAGAAAAGGCTATCATCCTGATTGGAAAAGTTTAGTTTTCAATTACGGCAGAAATGAAGTGCGTTCGTTTTTGATTTCCAATGCTTTATTTTGGCTAGATTATTATCACGCAGACGGACTTCGTGTTGATGCCGTAGCCTCGATGTTGTATTTGGATTATTCCAGAAAAGAAGGAGAGTGGGAACCGAATATTTTTGGCGGAAGAGAAAATTTAGACACCATCAGTTTCCTAAAAGATTTTAATGAAGCGGTTTATTCTAATTATGAAGGAGTTCAGACGATTGCCGAAGAAAGCACGTCGTTTCCAATGGTTTCCAAACCAACTTCGGTTGGCGGATTAGGCTTTGGTATGAAATGGATGATGGGATGGATGCACGACACCTTGCAATATTTTCAAAGAGAATCGATTTATCGAAAATACCATCAAAACGATTTGACTTTTTCGATGACGTATGCGTTTTCCGAAAACTTTATGTTGCCACTTTCGCACGATGAAGTGGTGTATGGCAAAAAATCCATTTTAGGACGAATGACAGGCGATGAATGGCAACAATTTGCCAATTTACGTTTGCTTTACGGATACATGTTTACGCATCCGGGAACGAATTTGTTGTTTATGGGTTCCGAATTCGGTCAACGTGCCGAGTGGAAATTTGACGGAAGTTTAGATTGGCATTTATTAGAATACGGTTATCACGAAGGCACACGAAAATGTATTTCAGACTTGAATCAACTCTATAAAACGAATCCCGCTTTATTCGAAAATCAATTTAGTCCCGAAGGTTTTGAGTGGATTAATTATTCCGATCACCAAAATGCAGTGCTGAGTTACATCCGTAAAGGAAAAAACGAAAAAGAAAATTTAGTGGTGGTTTGTAATTTCACTCCGGTTGTGCGGGAGAATTATCGAATCGGATTGCCTTCCAAAGGAAAATTGACTGAAATTTTTAATTCTGACAAAGTTGAATATGGCGGAAGTGGCATCAACAATAAAAAAGCCATCAAAATTGAAAAAGAACCTTGGAATGGTAGAGATTTTTCAGCAGAATTGACTTTGCCGCCTTTGGGAGTTTTGGTTTTTAAGGTTTCTTTGAAGTAGAATATTTTTAATTAATTTGAATCATTAAACCTGACAAGTTTAAATCCCTCCTAATAAGAGGGATTTCATTTTATCCAACACCGCAAACGTTTGAGTTAATAAAAGCTAAAATTAAAAACAAATAAATAGTTTCAACTTTGTAAATTTGAACATTATAACCCAAAAGTATGATTACAAATACCGAACTAGAATACAAAGGCGATCAATTTCCTTCTAAGATAATTTCCTTTAACCAAGATGTAGACAACGTCTTTTTTTACACCGAAAATAATGTGGTTTTAAAGATTACTATTCTTCGTGATAGTATGATTCGTTTTCGTTATACGACCAAAGGCTATTTCAACAAAGATTTCTCGTACGCCATTGATAAAGGCCAATCGCATGGTTATAACGAATTGAATGTTGAAGAACACAAAACTTTTTATACCATTACCACCAGCAAAATAGTTTGTAAAATCAATAAAGAAAATGCCAAAGTTTCGATTTTTGATTTAGAAGGTTTTCAAATTTTGGATGATGAAATAGGTTTTCATTGGGAGGAAAGTTATGAATTTGGTGGCAACATTGTAAAAATGAGTAAGAAAGCCAATGATGGTGAATGTTATTATGGTTTGGGCGACAAAGCCACTCATTTGAATTTGAAAGGAAAACGAGTTGAAAATTGGGCTACCGATCAATATGCTTTTCATCGTGACCAAGAACCGTTGTATAAAGTGGTTCCGTTTTATATTGGATTACATCACAATAAAGCTTACGGAATCTTCTTTGATAATACATTCCGAACTTTTTTTGATTTTTGTCACGAACGCAGAAATGTAACTAGTTTTTGGTCAGAAGGGGGTGAGATGAATTATTATTTCATTTACGGGCCAAAAATGAAAGATGTAGTGACGAATTACACGCATCTTACCGGTAAACCGGAGCTTCCACCGATGTGGACACTTGGGTATCATCAATGTAAATGGAGTTATTATCCGGAAAGTAAAGTGAAAGAAATCACATCAACTTTTAGAAAACTTAAAATTCCGTGTGATGCCATTTATTTGGATATTGATTATATGGAGGGTTTTCGTTGCTTTACTTGGAGTAAAGAATATTTTCCCGATCCAAAAAGAATGGTCGCTGAATTGGCCAAAGACGGATTTAAAACAGTTGTGATTATTGATCCCGGAATTAAAATTGATAAGGATTACTGGGTATATCAAGAAGCTTTAGAAAAAGATTATTTCTGTAAACGAGCCGACGGACCTTATATGAAAGGAAAAGTTTGGCCTGGCGAATGTAATTTTCCAGACTATACAAATCCTGAAGTTCGCGAATGGTGGGCCGGATTATTCAAAGAATTAATTTCTGATATTGGTGTAAAAGGAGTGTGGAACGATATGAACGAGCCAGCTGTAATGGATGTTCCGGGAAAAACATTTCCAATGGATGTTCGTCACGACTATGATGGCCATCCGTGTAGTCATCGAAAAGCTCATAATATTTATGGAACCCAAATGGCCCGAGCAACCTATGAAGGTGTGAAACGATTTGCTTATCCGAAACGACCTTTTATTATTACTCGTTCCGCTTATTCCGGTGCTCAACGGTATACTTCATCTTGGACAGGCGATAATGTAGCCACTTGGGAACATTTGTGGATTGCTAACATTCAAATGCAACGTATGTCGATTAGCGGAATGGGTTTCACCGGTTCTGATATTGGCGGTTTTGCCGAACAACCTTCGGGCGAATTGTATGCTCGTTGGATTCAATTAGGCGTTTTTCATCCGTTTTGCAGAACGCATTCTTCCGGAGATCACGGAGAACAAGAACCTTGGTCGTTTGGCGAAGAAGTGGTAGATATTACTCGAAAATTCGTGAATCTTCGTTACCAATTACTTCCTTATTTATATACTATGTTTTGGAAATATGTGAATGAAGGTGAAGCGATGTTGAAACCTTTAGTTTACTTTGATCAAGAAGATGTTCAAACGTTATATCGAACAGACGAATTCATTTTTGGAAATCAAATTCTAGTTTGTCCGATTTTAGAACCAAATGCGGTGGGACGACGAATGTATCTTCCAAAAGGAAACTGGTATAATTATTGGACTAATGAATTGGTTGAAGGTAAGAGGGAGTTATGGGTCGCTACAGACTATGATCAAATTCCGATTTTCATTAAAGAAGGAGCTATCATTCCAAAATATCCTATTCAACAATATGTAGGCGAAAAAGAGTTTGAAGAAATCACTTTGGATGTTTATTATAAATTCGGAAAAGAAAAATCAGTTTTATACGAAGATTCACAAGACGGTTATGATTACAATAAAGGAAGATTTTCTTTAAAAACATTTAGTTTAACAGGAAAAGAAAAAGAGCTCATTATTCAACTACATCAAGAAGGCGAATTTTTAACCAATTATTCTAAATTCAGAATTAACTTAATTGGATTGCCTTTTTCAATTATTGAAATTGAGATTGATAATGAAATAGTTTCACTAGAGTCGGCCTCTTATAATGGTACAAATTCCTTGTTAGTTGATAAGTTTTTTACTGAATTACATATTGTCGGGAAGTAAGCAAAATTTCGTACATTTACTATTCAAAAAAAAATAAAACAATGAAAAGAGTTATTGCTTTCAGTACATTTAGTTTCCTATTATTTACAATGGGATGTGCCACTAATCCTTTAACAGGGAAAAGCACTTTAGCGTTAGTGGACAATAGTTCTATTTTTCCTTCTGCATTTCAGCAATATGAGGCATTTTTAAAGGAAAACAAAGTTTTAACCGGAACTGCAGATGCAAAAAGAGTTGAAACAGTTGGGATTAAAATTAAGGATGCCGCTCAAAAATGGTTGACAGCAGTTGGCAAACCTAATTATTTAAAGGATTATCAATGGGAATACAAATTGGTAGAAGATAAAGCAGTTAATGCTTGGTGCATGCCGGGTGGAAAAATTGTGGTTTATACCGGTATATTACCTATTGCAAAAGATGATGCAGGATTAGCAACTGTGATGGGTCATGAAGTTGCCCATGCCTTATTAAATCATGGTCAGCAACGAATGAGTGCCGGTATGTTACAGCAAGTCGGAGCTGTTGGATTAGGAGCCGCAACCGGAAATTCAAGTACTGAAACCCAACAATTAGCTATGACAGCCTATGGAGCAGGATCTCAAATGTTTGGAATGTTGCCATTTAGCAGAAATCATGAATCTGAAGCGGATAAAATCGGTTTGATATTGATGGCTATTGCCGGATATAACCCAGAGGCCTCTATTCCTTTTTGGCAAAGAATGGGAGGAGCATCAGGAGGTCAAGCACCGCCGGAGTTTATGAGTACGCACCCTTCTCATAATACTAGGGTATCCAATTTAACAAAATGGATTCCAGAGGCAAAAGCAGAAGCCGCAAAATATGGTGTAACATTTAAATAAAAAATAGTATTTTCGAAGCTGTTCTGAAAAGAGCAGCTTTTTTTATGTCTAAAAATTTCAACTATGGCAATACTTTTAAAAGGAAGCAAAAAATTACTGAACGCTTGGGCTTTTTATGATTGGGCCAATTCGGTATATCCGTTGGTAATTTCATCCTCTATTTTTCCTTTGTATTACGGGTTTTTATTTCCGAAAGAGAATCCGAATATCCTTTTTTTAGGTTATGAATTTAAAAGTACGGCACTCATCAGTTTTGTTACTGCTTTTGCTTTTTTATGTGTTGCTTTTTTCTCTCCGATTTTATCAGGGATTGCTGATTTTGCAGGTAATAAAAAACGTTTTATGCAGTTTTTTTGTTATTTAGGAGCTTTTTCTTGTATTGGGATGTATTGGTTTACAGCGGATAATATCTATTTTGGAATAGTCTGTTTCTTTTTTGGATTGATTGGATTTTGGGGGAGTTTGGTGTTTTATAATTCCTATTTACCCGACATCGCTTATAAAGAGCAACAAGACAGTTTGAGTGCCAAAGGGTATTCGATGGGTTATGTAGGAAGTGTTATTTTGTTATTGGTAAACTTATACATGATTATCGGAAAAGAGGGAGAAGAAGCTCTTCTAGCTATGCGAATGGCTTTTGCGATGACCGGAATTTGGTGGATTCTTTTTGCTCAATATGCTTTTTGGTATTTGCCAAAAGGAAATAAGAATGCCGATAAAATTACTAAAGATGTCATCTTAAACGGATTTAGAGAACTGAAAAAAGTGCAAAGTCAATTATACCAAAACCTCAGGCTTTATCGCTATTTAGTTGCTTTTTTTGTGTATAGTATGGCAGTTCAAACGGTAATGTTAGTGGCGACTTATTTTGGTGAACAAGAAATAAATTGGTCAACCGATAGTGAAAAAACAACCGGTTTAATCATAAGTATTTTAGTGATTCAATTGGTTGCCGTTGTTGGTGCGACTTTAACTTCCAAAGCTTCAGAAAAATTCGGAAATATTTCAACGTTGATTGTGATTAACGCCATTTGGGCAATCATTTGTGTGTTTGCTTACTTTGTAACCGAACCTATTCATTTTTATGTTACAGCAGGTTTTGTGGGAATGGTGATGGGCGGAATTCAAGCACTTTCTCGTTCAACTTATTCGAAATTTTTACCTAAAACAGAAGATACAGCGTCTTTCTTTAGTTTTTATGACGTTGCCGAAAAAATTGGAATTGTGATTGGTATGGCAATATATGGAACGATAGACCAAATTACAGGAAGCATGCGAAACGCAATTGTATTTTTAATGGTTTTCTTTGTAGCAGGATTGTTATTGTTACTGCGTGTACCAAAATATACTGCTTCCGAAGTAGAATAATTTCGGAAGCAGATTTATTTTATTTAGATCATTTTAATTTTTCCAGATCCGGCCACTTTTGTGTCTACTTTTTTAGGTTTTCCCTTGTATTCAATATCGCCTGAACCTGCCACACGAGCTTCAATGAATTCGGAACACGTGGTTCTGATATTTCCGGAACCTGAAACAGCTACTTTGCTTTTTTGAGCTAATAAATCAAAGGCTTTGATATCGCCTGAACCCGAAACATTCGCGTTGAAATTTTCGGTTTTTCCTTTTAATTCAATATCGCCTGAACCCGCAACATTTGCCGTAGTGTTTTGAGCATCAATCATTAGTTTGATGTCTCCTGAACCGGCTAAAGATGCTTTGAAATTGGCTGCTTTTAATGTAAAATCGCCTACAATATCTCCTGAACCGGCTAAGTTTATTTTTTCAACTTCTTCAACGGGAACAGTAATTTCAATTCTTTTTCCTCTTGATGGACTTAAATTATATCCTTTTTCTGTTCGAATTTGTAAATCATCATTTTTGCTTTCCACAACAATATGTTCAAGAATATTTTCTTCGCCTTTGATTGTGATTTTACCTTCTTTTCCTTTTACAAGTGTTACATAAAATGTACCCGCAACACTTATTGATTCATAATCTGATGTACTTATTTGTTTGGAGATAAAGTTTCCGTTTCCTTTAATCTTTTTTTGTCCCCATTGAGCAGACGTTATTGAAACAGTTAAGATTGCTAGAAGTGTGATTATTTTTTTCATTATGATTAAAGTTAATTATTATTGATTATTTTAATTTTGAGTTAGACTAACATTTCCATAATTGGAGGAGATTGTAAGTTGGTTTACACCACTTTTTTTATAAAAACCTTTGTATGATTTAGTGTTTGAAGTTTCAATTCTTGAATTGTATTCCAATTCGGCATCGCTTTTAAAATTGGCATATTTTGTAGTCACATCAAAATCAAAGTAATAATTTGGACTGTGATTTATTTTAATATTGGTGTAACCGGCATCAATTGAAATTGAATTTGCTTTTGCAGAAATAGCATTTAAGGTAAGATTACTATAATTGGTAGCCAATTTCAATTTACCCAAAATTTCTTCAATTTTGATGGAAAGATAGTTGCCGCTTCCTTCAACATTTGTCACTTTACCAATATTGATTTTTCCATAATTACTGGAATAATTCAAATTTGTTCCATTTAAAACAATCACATCGGTATAACTTGAATTTAAATTCAAATTGGTGAAATCATTCATGGTTAATCCGGAATATTTTGCATTGATGGTTGCATTTTTTACCATTTCAATGGTTGATTTTGAACAATAATCAATTTTGATATCATTTGAAGTGTTGTTTAATTTACCCAATGAAATTTTACCATATTTACAAACGATATTGGTGCTTCCGTTTAAATCATGAGTTACAATATTTCCGTAATGGTTGATAATTTTTACATTTCCGTTTTTTGGAATTTTAACGGTATAGTTTACTTCCATATTACTTCTTTTGCTGTAATTTGAAGTTTTTCCAAATATGGTTTTTGCGGAATACAAACTTTTACTTCCTCCTAGATCAATTGAAATGGATTCTAATTTGCTATCGACCCATTTTTCATCATCTGCACTTACGGTAATTATGACTTCAATATCAATTTTGTCTTCGTTCCACGTTGTGATTAAAACGTTTCCGTATTTATTATTGATATCAACAGTTGCATCAGGGTTAACAGCAACTGTTTTTTTAACTGTTTTTTGTTTGGTGTGCTTGCCGTTAAAATCTTTTGCATAGGAAACAGAAGTCAGCAATACAAATAAGCATATGTTAAATAGATTTTTCATTTTGAATAGTGTTTTGATACGTAATTATTTCAATTTTTTTGATGATGTCTTCGATGAATGAAATTCGGGTCTGAAAATTTACAATCATTGCATTCAGCACTTGTTTGGTGTCTCCGTTTTTTTGTAATTCGAGAATTATTTTTTGATAATCTTCTTCAAAAATTTTCATCTGAATCATGGCGTCTTCAATAATTTCTTTTGTTTCTGGAGTTTGTTTTGATTTTAAATCGTTTAATTCTTTTTCAACTACAGAAGCAAAGTAATCGTGGGTTTCTTTGGTCTGTGATGAAGCGTTTTGCCATTGATCTGTTGGTTGTTCGTTTTTAAGTTGATAAAAAGTTATCATTCCAACAATCAGTAGAAGTGAAGCCGCTAGTGATAATGGTAACCAATTTTTCTTTTTGTTTTGAACGGGTTCAGTGTTTAATTTTTTCAAAAATCTTTCAGAATGACCTAGCCGTGGAGCTTCGGTATCCCATTGATTTTCAAATTGACTGAACAATTTTTCCATTTGATCTTTTTTCTCTTGCATAATCCTTTTATTTTACTGCTAATTGCATTCGTAAACTTTCTTTTGCTCTACTCATAGTAGTTCTGCAATTGGCATAACTGATGTTTAATATTTCACAAACTTCTTCTAAATCAAAACCTTCAATGAATACTAATGTTAGTATCATTCGGTAGCTTTCCTTTAAGTTTTGAATAGCGTTTAATACTTCCTGAACCTTTAAATTGGTATAATCAATAGACTCATCTTCGGGTTCATCTTCAATTTTATAGACTTTAGTTTCAAAATCATCATGATTAAAAAAGCTATTTTTTTTATAAAAATCAATGCTGTAATTAATAATAATTCGTTTTAACCAAGCTCCAAAAGCAACTTCATTTCTAAAGGTATCCAGTTTTTGAAAAGCTTTTAAAAATCCTTCTTGCATCACATCTTCTGCAAAATGTTCATCTTTCACAATTCGAAGAGCCACGTTATACATCGCTTTGCAATAGCGATTATACACCTCTAGTTGTGCTTTTTGATTATTTTGCTTGCAAAGCAAGATTAAATGCTCAATATTTTCGTTTGCTAAACTCAATTGGTTAACTGGATTTGATTTAAAGACAAATTAATTTATTAAATGTTACAGTTTTGTAAAAATAAAATTTAAAATTGTTCTTTAGATGTATTCAAATTTTTATATTTGGAAAATTTAAATTTAATCCCAAATGAAAAAGCATAACTTACTTTATATTATTACATTAATTTTTTCTTCATTGGTTATTTCTTGTTCTGGAGATGTAGAACCAATTGATCCGGCTATTCAGATTCCGAATCCAAACAATGGAGGAGGTAATAATGGAGGAGGAACATCAACCGGTGATTATTGGCCTATGGCAGTAAATAATTCATGGATTTTTGTTAAAGATGGGGTGAATCAACCACCTATGAAAATCATTTCAACGGAGTCAATTAACAATAGTACTCATTATAAGTATGATAACTTTGTTGGTATGTCCACAGAAGGTCAAGCTTTTGAAGGAAACATTTGGACTAAAAAGAGCAGTGGTAATTATTATGTAAGACAACAAGCTACAATTCCTTCTGTACCGGGAATGCCTTCAATTACTATTTCTCCGATTGAAATAATTATTTTGAAAGACTTTTTAGCAGTTAATCAAACATGGACTCAGAATTTTACTCAAACCACTACAATTGAAGGAATTCCTCCCGTTCAAACTCAAGTTAATATAGTTGGTAAAATTTTAGAAAAAGATGTAACTGTGACTGTGAATAATGTTTCCTATGAAAATGTAATTAAAGTTGAATTAATTCAAAATACACAAGGTCAAACATTGACAAATTATTATTGGTTTGCTAAAAACATTGGTTTAATAAAATATGTTAATATTGCAATGGGACAAACCCTTGATCACGACTTAGTAAGTTATACAGTTAATTAATTTTTAACTCATTTTAATAACCGTTTCCATTTGGAGACGGTTTTTTTATGGCATGAGATTTGACATTTTATAGATGGTTAGTTGTATTTCATCGTTTATGTTGTAGATTCTTATTCACAATCAAACATATACTCTATATTTGCTTTCCTTTTTTTTATGTTTAATGACAAAATGACCTATAAAATAACTATGTCAAATCACAAAATTTTAACCCTAGACAAATTGTCACTTCATGATTTTGATACTGAAGCCGATTTAATTCCGTTATTGACTCCCGAAGATGAGGAGGAAATGAATAAGGAAGAGCTTCCAAAGTCATTACCAATATTGCCCTTACGAAATATGGTTTTATTTCCGGGAGTTGTAATCCCAATTACCGCAGGAAGAGATAAATCAATTAAATTAATAAATGATGCCAATGCAGCCGGAAAAGTAATTGGTGTAGTGGCTCAAATCAATGAAGAAATTGAAGATCCGAAAAGAGAAGATATTAATACGATTGGAACTGTTGCTCAAATTTTAAGAGTTTTAAAAATGCCTGATGGTAATGTTACCGTAATCTTACAAGGCAAAAAACGATTTGAGATTGATAAAGTTATTTCTGAAGATCCTTATATCAATGCTTTTGTTAAAGAAGTTCCTGAAAAAAGACCAAGTCATACTGATACCGAGTTTGGAGCAATCATTGAATCAATTAAAGAAATTGCCATTCAAATTATTAAATCGAGTCCGAATATCCCAACTGAAGCCACTTTTGCTATAAAGAATATTGAAAGTAAATCATTTCTAATCAATTTTGTTTCCTCCAATATGAATCTTTCTGTTCAAGAGAAGCAAGAATTGTTGATGATGAATGTTTTGAAGGAACGAGCGTTGACTACCTTGCGTTACATGAACACAGAGTTGCAAAAATTGGAGTTGAAAAACGATATTCAATCTAAAGTAAGATTTGATTTAGACCAGCAACAACGTGAATATTTCTTGCATCAGCAAATGAAAACCATACAAGAAGAATTGGGCGGTGTTTCTTATGAGCAGGAAATTGAAGAAATGCGTCAGAAAGCAAAATCCAAAAAATGGAATAAAAAAGTGGAAGACCATTTTGAAAAGGAATTAAAAAAATTACAACGAACCAATCCACAGTCTCCTGATTTTGGAATATCACGTAATTATTTAGAACTCTTTTTAGAATTACCATGGAATGATTATTCAAAAGACAATTTTGATTTAAAACGAGCAGAAAAAATTCTAGACAAAGACCATTTTGGTCTTGAAGACGTTAAGAAAAGAATTATTGAACATTTGGCGGTTTTAAAGTTAAGAAACGATATGAAATCTCCAATTTTGTGTTTAACCGGACCTCCTGGAGTTGGAAAAACATCAATTGGAAAATCCATTGCAAAAGCTCTTGGTAGAGAATATGTGAGAATGTCATTAGGCGGTTTGCGTGACGAAGCAGAAATCAGAGGTCACAGAAAAACATATATTGGAGCCATGCCCGGTCGTATTCTTCAAAATATAAAAAAGGCAGGAACATCCAATCCGGTTTTTGTTTTAGATGAAATCGATAAACTTTCGGCCAGCCATTCCGGAGATCCTTCTTCTGCATTGTTGGAAGTTTTAGATCCGGAACAAAACAATGAGTTCTATGATAATTTTTTGGAAATGGGTTATGATTTGTCTAAAGTGATGTTTATTGCCACATCAAATACGATGTCATCAATCCAACCGGCTTTGAAAGACAGAATGGAAGTAATTAAAATGTCAGGTTATACTATTGAAGAAAAAGTTGGAATAGCCGCCAAACATTTATTGCCAAAACAATTAAAAGAACACGGACTAACCACAAAAGATTTGACTATTGGAAAACGTCAATTAGAAAAAATAATTGAAGGTTACACTAGAGAATCCGGAGTTAGAAGTTTGGAACAAAAGATTGCTCAAGTAATTCGAAATGCAGCAAAATCTGTTGCAATGGAAGAAGAATACAATAAAAAAGTGACAGATGAAGACATTATTAAAGTGCTAGGAGCTCCACGTTTAGAACGTGACAAGTCTGAAGGGAATGATGTGGCTGGAGTTGTAACTGGTTTAGCCTGGACAAGTGTTGGAGGCGATATTTTATTTATAGAATCTTTAATTTCAAAAGGAAAAGGAACACTTACCTTAACCGGAAATTTGGGAACAGTTATGAAAGAATCGGCGACTATAGCTTTGGAATACATCAAATCGTATTCGGAAGAGTTGGGAATCAATCAAGATTTATTACAAAATTATAACATTCACATTCACGTTCCGGAAGGAGCAACACCAAAAGACGGACCAAGTGCCGGAATTGCAATGTTAACATCGATTGTTTCTGTTTTGACTCAAAAAAGAGTTAAGAAAAACTTAGCCATGACCGGCGAAATTACGCTAAGAGGAAAAGTGCTCCCTGTGGGTGGAATAAAAGAAAAAATCTTAGCAGCAAAACGTGCTAACATAAAAGAGATCATACTTTGTGCAGATAACAAACATGATATTGATGAGATTAAACCGGAATACTTAGAAGGTTTAACCTTTCATTATGTCAAAGAAATGGCGGAAGTGCTAAAATTAGCCATCACCAATCAAAATGTAAAAAACGCAAAAAAACTTTAAGTTTAATTAAAATGGCAATCAATTTTTCGATTGCCATTTTTTTTCATCCTTCGTTAACTTTACGATTTCAAATAAAAACTTACTCAACAAAAAATAATATCTTCGCAACTTCGTTTATAGGAGAAGTACTTCCCAAAAAAGGCTATGGTTAAAAACCTGATATTTGTTTTATTTTTATTCTGTCAATTCCATCTATTTGCACAAGTGGGTGGTCAATCAGTTTATCAGTTTTTAAATTTAATGACCTCACCAAGACAAGCTGCTTTGGGCGGAAAAACCATCACCCTTTTTGATTATGATGTGAATCAAGGCCATTTTAATCCGGCTTCCATCAACAGCGAAATGCACAATCAGTTAGCGGTGAATTACGGTAGTTATTTTGGCGAAATAGCGTATGGAACAGCTGCATATGCTTATACTTATGATCGTCATTTACAAACATTTCATATGGGTGTAAATTATATTAACTATGGAACTTTTGAAGGAAGAGATGAAAATGGATTAGAAACAGCTGATTTCACTGGAAGTGAAGGGGCTTTGTCTTTTGGCTATTCTTATAATATTCCGTTTTCAAATTTTTATATTGGTGCCAATGCAAAGCTGATAACTTCAACCTTGGAAAGTTATACCTCTTTTGGTGGAGCAATTGATGTGGGTTGTATTTATATTGATGACAGAAATGATATAAATTATGCATTGGTCATTCGGAATTTTGGAACCCAATTTGTAACCTATGCCGGAACTCGAGAAAAATTGCCTTTTGAAATCATTGCAGGAATCTCGCAAGAGCTGGAAAATGTTCCCATCCGTTGGCATTTGTCGTTAGAAAATCTTCAGCAATGGAATGTTGCTTTTTCTAATCCGGCTAGAGCAGAAGGTACTTTAGATGGCGGACAAAATGAAGAAAAAGTATCGTTTTTTAATAATGCCCTTAGACATGTGGTTGTTGGAGCAGAACTTTTTCCCGAAAAGAAATTTAATGTTCGTGTAGGTTATAATTTTAGAAGAAGTGAAGAATTGCGAATTTTAGACCAACGCCATTTTTCAGGAATCTCTTTTGGAGTCGGACTTCGGATGAATTCCATTCGTTTTGATTATTCGTATTCCAGATATACTGTTGCAGCAAATACCAGTTTATTTGGATTAATGATTAATTTGGATTAGGAATGGAGTTTGGAGAAAATAGAAAATAGAGAAAAGAAAATAGAGAAAAGAAAATAGAGAATGAACCTTAGTTCCTTTGTAACTTAGCACCTCAGTACCTTAGAAAAATGAACAACATCACCATCGCCATCGACGGATTTTCATCCACAGGAAAAAGCACTTTAGCCAAGCAATTAGCTACACATTTGGGCTATGTTTATGTGGATACCGGAGCAATGTATCGGGCAGTAACCTATTTTGCAATGCAGCATCATTTGGTTTCTGAAAATTTTTTAGATAAAGAAGGTTTGATTGAAAAGTTGCTTGAAATCAAACTTCATTTTCAGTTTAATGCTGATTTAGGTTTTGCAGAAATGTATTTGAATGACGTGAATGTAGAAAATGAAATTAGAACTATTGATGTTTCTAGATTGGTAAGCAAAATTGCCGAAATCTCTGAAGTTCGAGCAAAATTAGTAGAACAACAACAAGCCATGGGAAAGAACAAAGCTATCGTTATGGATGGTCGAGACATTGGAACAGTCGTTTTTCCGGATGCTGAATTGAAGTTATTCATGACTGCCAGTGCTCACACACGAGCCAAACGACGTTTTGATGAATTAGCAGAAAAAGGTCAGAATGTTTCCTATGAAGATGTGTTGCAAAACGTTCAAGAAAGAGATTATATCGATACGCACCGTGATGATTCACCTTTAGTAAAAGCCAATGATGCCATTGTAATTGACAATTCAACCTTAACCAAAAAGGAACAATTTGATTTGGTTTTGGATTTAATCCATAAATTTTATAATTAAGTTCCATCATTTTCATTGATAGGACAATCAATACTTTCCATTTTTACGTATATGATTTTCAGGAATCAATTTGTATTTTTGAAATTATAAAAATTTACTATGAAAATTGTTATATCGCCAGCCAAATCATTGGATTACGAAAGTACGTTACCAACAAATCAATCCACTATTTCTTGTTTTTTGAAAGAAGCAAACACAATCAACCGTCAATTGAAAAAGCAAAAGCCAAAGCAATTGATGGAATTGATGGACATTTCAGATAAATTGGCCGATTTGAATTGGCAACGCAATCAGGAACGTGATTTGGATAATTTTACACCTGAGAATTCACGCCAAGCTATTTATGCTTTTAATGGTGATGTATATATTGGTTTGGATATTAAAACACTTCCCACAGAAAAATTAGACGTTTTACAAGACAAACTCCGCATTCTTTCCGGATTGTATGGATTGTTGAAACCCTTGGATTTGATGCAACCGTATCGATTGGAAATGGGAACCAAATTATCAGTTGGCAAAAGCAAGAATTTATATGAATTTTGGAAAACCAAAATCACCAAACAATTAAATAGCGAACTTCAAAAAGACGAACTTTTTATTAACCTAGCCAGTAACGAGTATTTTGATGCGGTGGATGTAAAAGCCTTGAAAGTTCCTGTAATCACACCCGAATTCAAAGACTACAAAGATGGAAAATTAAAAATGATCAGCTTTTTTGCCAAAAAGGCGAGAGGCATGATGGTGCGATACATCATTGATACGAATGCCGAAACGATTGATGATTTAAAAGGTTTTAATTATGAGGGTTATGCGTTTGATGGGAATTTGAGTAAGGGGGATAGGTTGGTTTTTACTAGGTAGGTTTGTATTAGTTTCAAGTTTCAGGTTTCAAGTTATTGTATTCTAAATAAATTTTTCAGATTAAAATTTCTATTTATATTGTGTTTATTATACTTCTGATTTCATGTTCCAATTATAGAGAATATAAACCGGTATATTTTGACGGCAATGAATTAGTTGAAAAACCTAACTCTTTAAATCTAGAACAAATCAAAAATTTAATTGAAGTGCTGAATTACTACAAAGTAGATTACAAATTAATTGATGGTAAAATTCATTTGCGTAACAATCTTGACAAAGAATTAATTTGGAATTATACCAATAAAGCAAATGATTCCTTATGGTTGTTGAATCATTAAGTTGATTTTTTTTTAACTCTAGTCTTTCATCTCCAAAAAATATCCAATTCCATGCACATTCGTTAACTTCATTGAATCATCGCCTTAATAATAAACTTAGATAAAAAGCTTTAAATTACTAATTAACAAAAAACATTTATTTTTCGTTAACAATAATTTCTGCCACCGCTTCCACATAACTTCTCGGATTTTGAGCTTTTTTAATCTTTTTCAACGTCTTTTGTGGGTTGGAGAAGGACGTGGAAAAGTATTCCCAAAAACCTAACATTTTCATTTTGATAGGCGTGGGACCTGAAAGAGCGGCATCGTATTCTTGGTAAATGGTATCATGAAATTCTTTGAAGATTTGCCATCGGTTGCTTGGGTATTCCGTCGTGTTGTTTTTAATCATGCTCGGCAAAAACGGGTCGGCAATCAAACCGCGACCAATCATGAAATGATCAATGCTTGGGAAACGTTCTTGCATTTCTTTGAACTTGGCAACAGAAGTGATGTCGCCGTTGTAATAGAGTTTGTGTTTGGTGTTTTCAGTACAGCGTTGAAAGGCTTCTAAATTCACACCGCCATTATACAATTGCTTACCAATTCGGGCGTGAATCGCAATGTTTTTAAGCGGATATTTATCCAAAATCGGAAAAACATCTAAAATTTCTTCAGGATGTTCGTAACCCATTCGCATTTTCATGGAAACAATGACGTCGGTTTCGTTGTGAACGCGGTTTAAAACATGGTCAATTCGCTGAGGTTCGCAAATCAAACCGGAACCCATTCCTTTTTTGGTGACCATCGGGTAGGGACAACCTAAATTCCAATTCAGTTCTTTGTAACCCAACTCCTGAATGTATTTTACAACAAACAAAAATTCATCGGCATCATTTGTCATCACTTGCGGAATTAATTCAGACACTTTATTGTTTTCCGGCTGCAAATCGCGTTGGTAAGAATTTTTGATGACCAATTTGCCGTCCAACCGAATGTACGGAGCATAAAATGTATCAATGCCACCAAAATACTGATGAAACGCATTTCGAAATCTGAAATCGGTGAAACCTTGTAATGGTGAAGATAATAGGGTAGGACTCATGTTTGAAATTGAGACGTAAAGATAAGTGAAAAGGAACTAATTTTATTCCAACTCAATTTTATCCAAAACCAGTTGAAAGGATTCGTTCTTTTTGTTACCGATTAAAAAGACAATTTCTTCAAAAGAAGTACTATCAAAATTCGGTAAATTCAAGGTTTGGCCTCTAAACGAAGGATATAAATCACTCAGTTTAATTTCGATGGTTTCCCAATTACCTGATGTTTTGAATGTAGTGATGTATGAGTAATAGGAAGAGGCTTTGTCTTTTATTCGAAATTGGTAATCCCTGCCATCTCCTTTTAAGAGAATACGTACTTTGCTGTCTTTCGATACCTTAATTTTTTCAAATTGGTAACGAACAGAAGAAAAACCGCCGTTGTTTTCTAACGAGACTGTTCCCGCAAAAACGCCATTTCCATCGGAATCAATAGAAAATTTTCCTTGGGATAATCCGCCCATGACACCATCGTCAATGATTCGCCAATCGCGTGGGGAGGAATTTTTGTTGAAATCGTAGATCATTGTTGTGTTTAAAATTGCCATGAGTAAAACTAAACCTGTTTTCATCTCTTATAATTTTTTTATAAAAGTAAGTGTATTAAGTTTTTGCTTTAACCGATTTAACAGAGTTTTGTAAAGCGTTCAATAAATATTCTATTCTAATTCTTTCATATTTAATATTTTTCGCAAAATCATTTCAAAAGTTGCCTCTGTTGGAAAAGGCATGTTTGAATTATAAATTTTACCTTCGGTATCAATTAAAATAAATCTTGGAATAGATTCAATATTATAATCTTTTACTAGTTTTCCACTATCATTAGCATGTAATTGCAAAACTGATTTTGATTTTAATTTTGCACTTACAAACCATTTTTTAGTATCCTTATCAGTACTCAACGCAATAAATTGAATATTTTCTTTTTTATACTTAATGGCCATTTTTTCAAAATAGGGCGATTGATAGCGGCATGGTCCACACCAAGTTGCCCAAACATCAATTACAATATTTTTTCCTTTAAAATTTGATAAATTAATAAGTTTTGCATCTAAATTGGTTGCTATAATCTCATCAGCTATTTTCCCTCTTCCTAATCTTTCATAGGTTTTAAAAATATGAAGAATATTTTTATTGAGTTTTGTATCAGTTATTTTATTCGCATAATTTTCAACTAATTGCAATCTATTTTCAGAAGAATTGGCTTCTTTAATGTTGTTTTTTAAATAATAAAAAAGCAATCTATTTTTGAATTGACTTGGTTCTAAAATAGAAATAGCTTCAATTTCCTTCAGGTTTTTATCAATATCTCGTTGATCCTCTTTAGTAATTTCATAAAGTAAGTAACTTAAATAATTTTCGTTACCTATTAAAGATTCGTCTTGCAATGTTATTTTTGATTTCAAAAATTTTATATCATCAATTATAACTGTTTTTTCATTTGGAAACAAAGCTTTTCTTTTATCTAGAAATTGATTGAGAAGATTGAGGTATTCAACAGTAATTAATTTTTTTTCTTTTTCGATAAAATCTTGTTTTGGCATATAATTGTCTGCTGTTTTAAAAGTAGTTGCCGCGTTATATCGATCTTCCCATTCATCATATAATTCTTCTTGTATTTTTTTTGAGTTATCTAAATTGACATTTTCGTTAATTTTATAATTTAAATAACTCCAACTAAAACTATTACTCTTTTTATAAACGTTTTCCGGAAATCGTGAGCCAGATAATTCAGTTTTTAATTCATTATTCATAAATACAACCGAAGCAAAAACACTATCATTCGAAGCAAATAATAGGTCTACCGGTAAAGAATTATCAATGATTATTTTATAATTATCCAACGGAATTTTGTTGCTTAAAACAGTATGAAATTTATTGTTTCTAATTTCTAAAGCGGCAAGTGTATCTTCTATAATTGGATGAATTAAGTAGGCTTTTTTAAATTTTGTTTCACTTATAATCTCACCGGCAATTATTGTATTTTCATTTAACCTTACTTGATAGGTTTGTGACAAGAAAAAATAGGAAAATACCGTTATCGCAATAACAAGCAAAGAAATAATCAATCTTTTTTTAGAATAAAAAAATGCTCTGAAAATAGATTTAAAGCTATACCAATAATAACCCAAAAATAAAAAGAAAAGGGCTCCAATAATACTGATTTTTTCAGTAAATAACAGCCAATTCCCTACTTGGCTACCTTCTGGATACTTTGAAACTCTTTTTAAAATTTCAAAAGGGAACCAGTCTGGTATTGTAATTAAATTGGATGCAATTAAGAAGCCTAACAACAGAAAAAAACCAATTAATACCGACCAAATATAACTTGAAACTTTGACTGCTAAGAAATATTGAAAAGCAGTTAAGAATAAACTTGCGATAAATAATCGGATGAAAACATGTATTAAATGAAGAAACGGCAAGTTGAATTCTGCCACTTCGGGAGCTTCTACAAACAAATAAATTAATAGCGTAGATAGTATACTAAAAAATAAAAATGAAAAAATTGCAATGCTGTTTGCTATCAAAACAATACAGAATTTAGAAAAATAGATGGATGTTTTTTGCAGTGGAGTGGTTTCCATAAGTTGCCAACCACCATTTTTATGATCTAATTGAGCTATTTTACTTGTAATTAAGATTATTAACAACGGAAAAATAAAAACGGTAAAAGAATCAAAAATATCATTTAAGTGTTTCGTAAATATATTAAATGAAAAAGCTTCGGGTTTGGCTGTTGCTTCTTGATTAAAAATATAAATTATCGAATAGAGTAATGGTATAATCAATCCAAAAATTAAACTCATGGTATACAAACCAGAACCACGCTTTTTTATATGTTCTCCTTGAATGGCAGTGAATAAGTTATTAAAGCTATTTTTCATTTTAATTTTCAATTAAGTTCATGAACCACTCTTCTAATCCTTCAAGTATTTTAACTTCATAAAGTAGTGCACCTTCATCGATTAATTTTTTTATAAAAGCGGGAATTTCTTCTTTAGCATTCAATACAACGGCTATTTTATTAGCTTCGTTTAATTGTGTTTTAATTCCATTTTCATTTAATTTTTTTTGCCAATCAAAAGCATTGTCAATAGTTATTTCAATTTTACATGTATTAAAACTTGTGGACAGTTGATTCATTGTACCTTCAAATTTTAATTTCCCTTTTGCAATGATGCCAATATGTGTACACATTTTTTCGATTTCACTTAGCAAATGACTTGACACAAAAATTGTTACGCCTTTTTCTTTGTTTATTTTGATTAGAAGTTTTCTTATTTCAACAATTCCATTTGGATCTAATCCATTAACAGGTTCGTCTAAAAATAACAACTCTGGCTCGCCTAAAAGAGCCATTGCAATTGCTAATCGTTGTTTCATTCCAAGTGAATATTGTTTGGCTTTTTGATTTTTTACGTAGGTTAAATCAACTAAATCAAGTACTTCACTAATTTTATCGGGATTAATATTCCTAATTTTTGCAATATATAATAGATTATTGTAACCTGATAAATGAAGGTACAAAGCAGGACTTTCCACTAAAGCACCAATTTTAGAAAATATAAATGGAGTTTGTTCCTTTAATCCATTCCCAAAAATTTTGATTGCATTTTTATCATCAGGAATGATTCCAGTTAACAGCCGCATGGTCGTAGATTTACCTGCACCATTTGGACCAAGAAATCCATATATGCTTCCTTTAGGAACATTAATTGATAAGTTTTCAATAATAATTCTATGCTTTGAATAGCGAAAATTGAGATTACTAGTTTGTATGATATATTCCATAGAAAATTATTGATGTAGGTAAAAATAAGAAAAAATCCCAAACTCAAAACTTGGAATTTGGGATTTTTAAAAAAGTACGTTACTATATTACTTTAGCTATTCTGGTGATTTAGTTTCCGATGAACTATCAGTAGCTTTAACATCCTCCACTTTATCTTCACCTTTCAAATACGTTGGCAAATTTAATCCTGCCATGTTGAATAAATCATTCAATGGTGGTACCGTTTTCATCATACCCGAAACAAAATTGGCAGTAGAACCGTTTCCGTCAGCATTGTTTCCGGAATCCCAAACCGTAATTTTATCAATTTTGATGTTTTTCACAGCTTCAACTTGTGTTTTTACTAATTCTGGAAGTTTTTCAATTAACAACAATTGGAAAGCTTTTGTTGGATCGCCACCGGCAGCATTCACCACTTCACGGTAACCCTCTGCTTTAACAACAACACACATTTAAATGGATTGGGAGGTTTTTTAGACGCAATTTATTGGAGCAGCACAGAAGCATCTGTTAGTACCGTTTTCGGAATCAACTTCTCTGACGGAACTTTAGTTGAGATTCCAAAAAACAGTACGATTGCCAAAACTCGAAAGTGTATTTATTTTTAAATAGAGTTAAATAAGACTAGCATCACACAAATAAGGCCTTCTATTATTTGTGTGATGCTATATGTTTTTTTATTGCTTAAAGAAAAATAATCGTACCTTAAACCGTACTTACTATTTTGATTTGTTCCAAAATAGCTTCATTTGTGACAGAAAAGGGTTTGTGTTCGCGAATGCACGCATAAACTTCATCAAATAAACCATTAAAATTTCCTTTTTGGGAAGGAATTCGTTCTATAATGGTAGTGTTGTTTTCATCAACATAAGTCAATTTTCCCTCTTTGCTTTCCAGTTCCAATCCAAAATCAGGATGATTCGGAGCCATTCCTGCCATCAATTGATTTTCTTGTTCGTCACAAAAATCTTTGATGAAACTTCCTTTTGTTCCGTGAATTATAATTCCCGGCTGAACGTCAAGTGCGTGCAAACTAACGGTTATAAAAGCATTCACCTGATTCTCAAATAAAAGATGCACAAACGCATAATCATCCACCAAAGTGCCGTTGCGATACATTCCTTTTTGAACATAATGCTTTTTAGGTTTAACGAAAATGGAAATCGCTTGGTCAATTAAATGCGAACCTAAATCATACAAAATGCCGCTTCCGGGCAATTCATTTTCTTTAAATGCTTTCGCACTAATATCGGGGCGAAAGCGATCAAAACGCAAGTGAATTTCAATGATATCTCCTAATTTCCCCGATTTTATAATTTCTTTTGCAGCACAAATATCACTGCTCCATCGTCGGTTTTGATAAATCAAAAGTTGTTTGTTAACTGATTGGGCTAATGCTATTAATTCCAAAAATTCTTCAGGTGTAGTTGTTGCAGGTTTTTCTAATAAGACATGTTTTTTAGCTTGCAAAGATTGTTTAGCCAATTCAAAATGCGTGTTATTGGGCGTATTTACAACTACCAATTCAATCGAATCATCAGCCAAAAGTTCTTTCAGCGAAGCATAACTTTTCACATCCGGAAAATCCTGCTTCGCTTTTTGATTATTGCGTTCCAAAGCAGCATACAATTCAAACCCCTTATTAGTGGCCAAAAAAGGAGCGTGAAAAATCTTTCCGGAAAACCCGTAGGCTAAAAGGGCTGTTTTGATGGGGTTCATATTTTAAGGTAATTGTTTTATTCTTTTAACTGAACTGTCATTGTGGCAGGGATTTCAAATGTCTTGTTATTAAATGGAATTTTAACAACAAGATTAATTGAATTATCATTAATAGATTTAGGAATAAATTCGTAATTAAATTTAGTTAGATTACATGTACCTACTTTTTTTCTTTTTCCATCTTCAATTTCAAAAATTTCATATTCAGGAATTTCAACATTGTAAGTTTGAAAAAGCATAGCTATATTGTTTTTTTTTCCAACAGTTAGAACATTGTCATCAGGGATTCCAATTAGTATTTGAGAATAAAGAAAATTTTCCTCGTAATCATCTAAAGAATCTTTTAAAATTTTATTTTGATTCTTCAAATCTGAGATTTGTTCTTCTAACTCTTGCACTGTAATAGTATTTTCATTATAATTTTTACAGCTTATCATCATCATTACTAATGCAATCAAGAAAATATTTTTCATTTTATTTATATCTTTTATTTAACATTCACAAAACCAACTCCGCATACAATCTTTCAAAAGTGCTATCTAAATCAAAACTCAAACCCGTATGAGGTCTTGATGTTTGTATGCTCGAACTCTTCACGGCGGTTAACCATCTAAACCGTTCTGCCATATCAAAAGCAGCAATCGGTCCACCGTCTTTTTTACCGGAACAGATTTTTGAAAAAGCGTCTAAATTTATTTTTAGTTGGGATAAATCAAATTCAGCATCTAGTAATCGAATTTTTTCATCCGGAATTTCAACCTGAATCCGTAAATATTTTTGATGTTTACAAAAAACCATCAAACCAATATTAATGAATTCCTCACGTTCCACCCTTGGTACAACGCGGATTACGGCGTACTCATATAAGTGTGGTGCGGACATCTTGTGCTTGTTTTAAAAATACGGATGCATTGGCCAATCGGATGGACAAAAATTGAAAATAAACTTCTTTTATTTCAGTGGGTGTTATCGTTTGATCTTCCCAAAGTAACCACTCTTCCGGAATTTGATTCACAATTTCACGTAAAACTGTATCGTTTAATTTCGATATAAATTCGTTGTTTACTTCCTCCAAACGACTCGCTTTCGGTAACAAAACGTGGTCTTTAATCAAGGAAAACGGAGTCAACGCATTGGCTTTCCAATTATCCCACGAATGATGAAAATAAAAAGCCGCACCGTGATCAATCAACCAAAGTTCTTTTTTCCAAATCAATAAGTTGGTGTTCTTAAAAGTGCGGTCAACATTGGCAATATATGCGTCTAACCAAACTATTTTGGAGGCTAAAAGGGCATCACAATCATTCACAGTAGCATCAAAAGTTAATGCTCCCGAAAGAAAATGCAAACCTAAATTCAACCCTTGACTGCCTTGCAACAAATCTTGAATTTCCTCATCACCTTCGGTTCGTCCAAAAGCTTCATCGAGAGTAGCAAAAACCAATTCAGGAACAGGTAAACCCAAAAACTTTGCAATTTGACCACCCAAAAATTCAGCAATCAACGCTTTTACACCGTGACCGGCACCTCGAAATTTTAAAACATACTTAAAATCATCATCGGCTTCAGCCAATGCAGGCAACGAACCACCTTCTCGTAAAGGAGTAATGTAGCGGGTAACATTTACCGTTCGTAAATTAGTGTGCATAAAATTGGAATTTCAATAACAAAGATAGTGAAAACAAAACCGCCTCAACGTAACAGACAACCGATAATAGTTAACTATTCATCCAGCAAATCCGGTCGTCTATTCTTCGTATGCTCATACGCTTGATTCTCACGCCATTTATCAATTTCACCAAAATTCCCACTCAACAAAACATCAGGCACTTTCCAACCTTTGTATTCTGCGGGACGTGTATAAATAGGCCCAGATAATAAGTTGTCCTGAAAACTATCTGTCAAAGCCGAAGTTTCATTGCTCAAAACACCCGGAATCAATCGAATAATCGCATCACTCAACACCGCCGCACCCAATTCGCCACCCGAAAGCACATAATCACCAATCGAAATTTCTTTCGTAATAAAATGATCGCGAACTCGTTGGTCAACACCTTTATAATGCCCACAAAGAATTATAATATTGTGCAACATCGACATCGAATTGGCCATTTTTTGATTCAGCGTTTCGCCATCCGGAGACATATAGATCACCTCGTCATAGTTGCGTTCACTTTTCAATTTAGCTATGCAATCGTCAATCGGTTGAATCGACATCACCATTCCGGCACCGCCGCCAAACTGATAATCGTCCACACTTTTTTGCTTGTTGGTCGTATAATCACGCAAATTATGCACGTGCACTTCCACCAAACCCTTATCAATGGCACGTTTCAAAATCGATGCCTCAAACGGACTCTTCAAAAGTTCAGGCAAAACCGTGATAATATCAATTCGCATAGATATAATTTTTTGGCAAAAATACTTATTTTTCAGAAGGTATCCTGGCATTTTACTGCAAGTTTTTTTCAAAAAAAGATTTGCAAGCCTCAACAAGAGCTCCTAAGTGGCTACACAAAATCAATAAAACTAATTTATTTTTTCAAAAAAGCTTTCCGTTTCAAAAGAAGTTCGTTGAACTCTACTTAAAAAAAAGTTAAGTGAAGTAATCTAGACTATGGGATTATGTTTCAAAAGAAATTCAATTTCAACAATCTGCATTTATAAAAATAAGGTTAATCAACAATAATATCTTAAATTTGCACCTCAATTAAATAAATCAAATCAATGGAAAACGGAATATATGCTAAATTTAATACCACAAAAGGTACCATTTTAGTAAAATTGACACACGATAAAACACCGGGAACAGTAGGGAACTTTGTTGGCTTGGCCGAAGGACAATTAGAAAACGACGCCAAACCAATGGGAAAACCGTATTATGATGGTTTGAAATTTCACAGAGTTATTTCAGACTTCATGATTCAAGGTGGTTGTCCAAAAGGTCAAGGTACAGGAGGACCGGGTTATCAATTTGATGATGAATTTCACCCTGATTTACGTCACGATAAACCAGGTGTTTTGTCTATGGCAAATGCAGGACCGGGTTCAAACGGGTCACAATTTTTCATTACGCACGTAGCAACTCCTTGGTTAGATAATAAACATTCGGTTTTTGGGAATGTGGTTGAAGGACAAGATATAGTAGATGCCATTACACAAGGCGATGTATTAGAAACATTGGAAATCGTTAGAGTAGGTGAGGAAGCTCAAAAATGGAATGCCATCGAAGCTTTCAGAACATTTGAAGGTTCTCGCGAAAAAAGAATTGCCGAAGAAAAACAAAAAGCTGAAGAAGCATTAGAAAAACTTGCGGCCGGTTTTGAAAAAACTGAAAGTGGTTTGCGTTATAAATTCATTCAAAAAGGAAATGGTAAACAAGCTGAAAAAGGTAAAATAGTTTCGGTTCACTATTCAGGTTCGTTAGAAAACGGAATGGTTTTCGATTCTTCTTACAAAAGAAAACAACCTATTGATTTTACATTAGGAATTGGTCAGGTTATTGAAGGTTGGGACGAAGGCATTCAATTGTTACAAGTTGGTGACAAAGCTCGTTTTGTGATACCTTCTTTCTTGGGCTACGGTTCTCGTGGTGCCGGAGGTGTAATTCCACCTGATGCAACTTTGATTTTTGATGTAGAATTGATGAATGTAAAGTAAAATAGGTAATGGGTTAATATCATTATAATATAAAATTTTATAAAAAAGCAAAGTATTCAGAAATAGATGCTTTGTTTTTTTTTTTTTTGGAATAACTTTTGCTTTCGTAACTTTACAGTCTACATCTAATTATGCGTTATTTTTTATACTTTTTGCTTTTGTTTTCATTTTCCGTTAAAGGACAAGTTATAACCGGTCAACATTGTGGTTATGATTTTACTTCCTATTTGGTAGTGAAAGTAAATGAAGTGGGCAAATCGGAAACAATAAAAAATTTACGCATTTCAATCGCCGACAGTTTAGGACGCGAAGTTATCAATGTAAACAACTTATTGAGTTGGACAAAACGAAACGAACCTTTAGTTTTTTCAATGAATTATAAAATTGATAAAAATGGAGCTAAAGTTGCTGCCGACACTCCCGAAAGCCGATGGTTTTTTCCATTTGCCAAAGAACATTACTTACTATCTGTCACCAATACTTTTAACGCAGAAAATTATTTTTTGAAAATAGAAGATATTGATGGCGATGAAAACGGTGGCAGTTTTCAAACCCAATTAATTCAGCTATATCCTTTTAATATGTATGTGCTTTGTTCGTCAGAAAATGAACGCCAAGCTCAACAATTTGGTCCTAAAACCAATCGCCCTATTGAAGTGTATTTAGTTAAAAAATAGCTTAGTCTCTCCATTTAATATTGCACCCAATACTTGGTTTTTGGTTAGGATTGATAGTGCGGTTGTACAACAAACTATCAATGGCTCCTCTCAAATCACTACCGCTCAAAGGAATGCCGTTTCCTGGTCTTGAATCGTCCAATTGTCCTCTGTAAACCAATTTATCTAACGCATCAAATAAAAAGAAATCCGGCGTACAGGTAGCATCGTAGGCTTTTGCAACTTCTTGGGTTTCATCATACAAATAAGGAAATTCAAAATTGTTTTCAAAAGCAAATTCGGTCATCAATTCAGGACTGTCAAGAGGTTGGATTTGAATATCGTTACTTGAAATGGCAACAATACCAATTCCCTGAACTCTATAATCATTTGCAACTCTGATGATTTCTTCCATAACGTGATGCACAAAAGGGCAATGATTACAAATAAACATCACTAAAATTCCTTTTTCGCCTTTAATTTCGTCATAGCTTTTGTGAAATGCCGAATTGGTGTCTTTTAAATTGAATTTTGGAGCAGTAGTTCCAAGCGGTAACATTTTTGATTCAGTTCTGGCCATTTTTAAAACAGGTTGATTTTATGCTAAAGTTATGAAAAAGGGCTAACTTTAAATTTCTTTTTTTATAAATTTAACTTCAAATATAAAAAATAGCAATTATGTTAACTTGGGAAGCTTTTGAAAAAGTAGAAATGCGTGTTGGAACCATACTGGAAGTCAATGATTTTCCGGAAGCTCGAAAACCGGCTTATCAATTGCATATTGATTTTGGAACCTCTATTGGGATTCTAAAAACATCAGCACAAATTACGAAACGCTATCCAAAAGAGGAATTAGTAAACAGACAAATTGTTGCCGTTGTAAATTTTCCCAAAAAACAAATTGGAAAATTCATGAGTGAATGTTTGGTTTTAGGTGCAGTAGGTGATGAGGGTGATGTGGTATTGCTGCATCCTGATAGTAAAGTTGACAATGGTATGCGGATAGGATAAAAAAAATCCCCGAAATTTTCGGGGATACTTTTTTAAATATCGTCAAAATCAATATCGGTATAGCTTGATTTTGTTGCATTTTCTGAAGTTGGTTCTTCATCAGTAGCGAACTCTTTTTTAAAGTCTTTCTGGTGTCTTTCAGAGATTACTTCTTCTCCTTTGTTCTCTAAAACAAAAGTGGTCATTTCGTCAAGTATTTCTTTAAACGCTGCAAAATCTTCTTTATATAAATAGATTTTGTGTTTTTTAAAATGGAATGAACCATCTTCTTCTGTGAATTTTTTACTTTCAGTAATGGTGATGTAATAGTCATCCGCTTTTGTTGAACGTACATCGAAGAAATAAGTTCTTCTTCCTGCTCTTAAAACTTTAGAAAAAATTTCGTCTTTTTCTAACATTTCATTTTCTCTCATAATCTTTCTGTCAATTAATTTGTGTTAACCAAAAATCTAAAAAATAAATGAATAAACAAAAAAATTACATTAATTCTTTTTCAGAAAGTTGTTTCATGTACAATTCATAATAATACCCTTTTTGGTCTATCAATTGATTATGAGTGCCTTGTTCAATGATTTTTCCATCATCTAGCACAATAATTTTGTCTGCATTTTTTGCAGATGAAACGCGATGACTGACAATAATTGTTGTTTTATCCTCACATATCTTGAACAGATTTTGTAAAATAGCCTCTTCCGTTTCTGTATCAACGGCAGATAAACAATCGTCAAAAAGTAATATTTGAGGATTTTTAATGATTGCTCTGGCAATAGAAACCCGCTGTTTTTGTCCGCCGGAAAGCGTTATGCCTCGTTCGCCCAAAACCGTTTCATATTGTTTTTTAAATTTTTGAATATTTTTATGAACTTTTGCTTGTTTAGCCGCTTCAATTACTTCTTCGTCTGTGGCTTCTTCTTTGCCAAATTTGATATTGTTTTTTATAGAATCAGAAAACAAATAGGCATCTTGTGGCACAAAGCCAATACTTTCTCTCAAACTTTCCAAATTCACCTGATCGAGTTGTTTTCCATCAAGTGTAATAGTTCCTTCTTTGATATCATACAACCTACTAATTAATGAAAGTATAGTTGATTTTCCGGAACCGGTTTTTCCTAAAATAGCCAATGTTTCTCCTTTTTCAACAGTAAATGACACATTTTTAAGTGCTGTTATGGCTGTATCTTCATAAGTGTAACTCACATTCTTGAATGCAATTGAGCCGTTGATTATTGAGGGTTGTGAATTGTTGTTTTGTATTTCGGGTTCACTTTTCAAAAATTCATTAATTCGTTTTTGAGAGGCTTCGGCTTCTTGCACCAACGACGAAACCCAACCAATGGAAGCCACAGGCCATGTTAGCATGTTGACATACAATATAAATTCGGCGATGATACCAATACTGGCAATACTTCCATTGATATACATAATTCCGCCAAAATAGATAACCACTAAGTTGCTTAAACCAATTAACAATAACATCAACGGACCAAAAAGTGAATTGACAACTGCCAAGTTCATGTTTTTATCCCTACTTTCCTGTGCTAAATTTTTGAATTTATCAATGTTTTGATTCTCGAGAGCGTAAGCTTTAATTACTCGAATTCCTGAAAAAATTTCTTGTGAAAAGCTCGATAAATTAGACAAGTTTTCTTGATAAAGCGTACTACGTTTATTGATTTCTGTACTTAATTTATAAATAAAATAGGAGAGAAGCGGTAACGGTAATAAGGTATACAGCGTTAGTTTTGGAGAAACGTTATACATATATAGTATTACAATTCCAAAACGGATAATAGTGTTGATGGTATACATCACGGCCGGACCCACATACATTCTCACTTTTCCGACATCTTCAGAAATACGATTCATTAAATCACCGGTTCTGTTTCGTTTGTAGAAGTTTTGCGACAACTTTTCATAATGCTGAAATACTTCATTTTTTAAATCAAATTCCACATAACGCGACATGACAATAAGTGTTTGACGCATTAAAAAGGTTAAGAATCCAGCAATTAAAGTAGCTGCAATTATCAATGCCAAGCTAATAAATAACTCATTTTTTACAAACGATAAATCACCCTGCGGATTGGTAGTATACTCTTCGATAATATTGATTGAACGACTAATCAATTTTGGTGTAAACAACGAAAAAATTTGTGCGACTATGGTGATTAAAATTCCAAGCAAGAATCGGTATTTGTATTTTACGAAATATTTATTTAAATAGTTGAGTTCTTTCATTAATTTTATGTAATTACTGTTTTAATGTGCTTCAATTTGTTAAAAATTGTGTTTTAATGTAATTGAGTATAATTTGCGTATAAGCTTAAGTTATTAACATATTGCTAAAATATAGTCGTTAAATTGTTTAATCTTAATTTAAATTATATTTTTGTGTGGACTTATTGATAAAGTCGCAATTTTATCTCTTAAATTTTTTACTATGATAGCAGAAGTAGTTTCACAAAAAGAACTTCAAAAAATGGACCCGGTTTTTGGTCAGGTTTCATTTGATAATCATGAGCAAATTGTTTTTTGTCATGACAAAGATACTGGATTGAAAGCAATTATTGGTATTCATAACACAGTTTTAGGACCTGCATTAGGAGGTACAAGAATGTGGAATTACACAAATGAATGGGAAGCATTAAATGATGTATTGCGTTTATCCAGAGGGATGACATTTAAATCGGCAGTAGCTGGTTTGAATTTAGGTGGAGGAAAAGCCGTTATTATTGGCGATGCTAAAACCCAAAAAACACCTGAGTTAATGCGTAAGTTTGGTGAGTTTGTTCATTCTCTAAGCGGAAAATATATTACTGCGGAAGATGTAGGTATGAAAACCGAAGATATGGATACCGTTCATGATGTTACACCTTATGTAACCGGTATTTCTGAATCAAGAGGTGGTTCCGGTAATCCTTCTCCTGTAACTGCTTATGGCGTTTATATGGGAATGAAAGCAGCAGCAAAATTCAAATATGGTTCAGACAGTTTACGTGGTAAGAAAGTTTTGGTTCAAGGTATTGGACATGTTGGTGAAACTTTAGTTGATTTTTTAGTTAAAGAAGGAGCAGAAGTTATCATTGCCGACATCAATCAAGAACGATTGAATGAAGTTAGTGCTCAATATGGCGTAAAAATTTATGCCGGAAACGATTTGTATACCGCAGAAGTAGATATTTATGCACCATGTGCACTTGGAGCTACAATTAATGATAGTTCAGTTTACAAAATAACGGCAGACATTATTGCGGGAGCTGCTAATAATCAGTTGGCTGATGAAAATGTACACGGGAAAATTCTTCAGGAAAGAGGTATTTTGTATGCTCCTGATTTCTTAATCAATGCTGGTGGAATTATCAACGTTTATGCTGAAATCGAAAAGTATGACAAAGCAGAAGCTTTACGCAGAACAGAAAATATCTATAACACATCGCTTGAAATTTTTGACTATGCAGTTAAAAATAAGCTTACTACACACCAAGCAGCTTTGTTAGTAGCACAAAATAGAATTAACGAACGTAAAAAAGAAATGGCAAAATAGTTTTTGCTATATAATATTGTTATTTTTGTGACGCCTTTTTTTAAGAGGCGTCACTAATTTTAAAAAAGTTCTTAAAAGTGTTAAACAGAAGACATATCCGAGTAAAAGTTTTGCAAACTATATATGCAATGCATCAAAGTGGTTCTGATGATTTACAGAAAACCGAAAAGTTTTTGATAGCCAGTATGGAAAATCTTCAGGATTTGTATTTGTTGATGATTTCTACTTTAATTGAAATTAGAGAGAAAGAGCAAACGTTTTTAGATATTTCCAAAAAAAAACACTTAGCAACTCCCGAAGAAAAAGACCCCAATACTAAGTTTGTTGATAATATCGTTTTAAAATTTTTAACAGAAAATAAATCACTAGCAAATGCCGTTGAAAAACGAAGAATCAACGACTGGAAACAGAATGATGATTATATCCTTTTGTTATTGGAAAGCACAAAAAACAGTGTGGTTTACAAAACTTATATGTCCAACCGAATCAATACATTTGAGGAAGACAGACGTTTTGTAATGGATTTGTTTTCGGAAGTAATTGCCCCCAACGATAAACTATACGAATTTTTAGAAGACCACAGATTGACATGGGTTGATGATATCCCTCTGGTGAATACCATTATTCTAAAACAATTAAAAGCCATTGATCATACCAAGGAAAGTTCGTTTAGCGTTCCGGCTCTTTTTAGAGATGAGGAAGATGAAGAATTTGCCATCCAACTTTTCAGAAAAACAGCACTCCGTGAATATGAATTGGCAAAAGAATTTATAGATAGAACTCCAAATTGGGACCCGGATAGAATTTCTGAAGTGGATACAATCATGTTAAAAATGGCAATTTGCGAATTTCTTCATTTTCCATCCATTCCAATCAAAGTGACAATCAATGAATATCTTGAGGTGGCTAAAGAATATGCTACTCCAAAAAGTAGTTTGTTTATCAATGGAATTTTAGATAATTTAGTCAAAGATTTTCAGCGTACAAATAAATTAACCAAATCCGGAAGAGGATTACTTTAATAATTAACTAAGACTATGAAAAAAAATGTAATTTACACCATGTTACTCCTTTTTACAATGGTACTTTCATCATGCAAAAAAGAAGATGCACTTTCAAGAATTGACCCTAATAGTACCGATGTTCAAATGACAGCGGCTGGAAATCAACCAACAGCAGCGACTCCGGAACAACCAACAATTACAACAACACCACCTCCATCAAACGGAAAATTTCCGGTGATGACATTCAATAAAAAAGAACACAGTTTTGGCGATATCAATGAAGGAGCCAAACCGGAAACAACATTTACCTTTACCAATACCGGAGATGCCGATTTGATTATTTCAAATGCAAGCGGTTCATGTGGTTGTACGGTTCCTGAATATCCAAAAGAGCCAATCAAACCAGGAAAAACCGGAAAGTTAAAAGTATCATTTGACAGTACCGGAAAACCCGGGATGCAACAAAAATCAGTTACAATTACTTGTAACACACAACAAGGAACAGACGTTTTGACAATCAAAGCCAACGTAATTCCAAAACCAGTAACAACAACAGAAAATCAATAAAATGGAAAACATGCAATCGTTATTACCTTTTTTACTAATGTTTGTGGTCATATATTTTTTTATGATCCGTCCACAGCAAAAAAGAGCCAAACAAGAAAAAGCATTTGAAAGTAATTTAAAAGTAGGAGATAAAGTCATCACTAAAAGTGGCCTTCACGGAAAAGTAGCTGAATTATCAGAAGGAACTGTGGTTATTGAAACAATGGCCGGAAAATTAAAAATGGAGCGTTCTGCCATTTCAATGGAAATGAGTGCTAAATTAGTAGAGAAAAAATAATCTCACTTACGATACTTATCATTTAAACCGATGTTTTTTAAAAGCATCGGTTTTATTTTTTCAAAACGGTCGTGTTTTGTTTTCTCTTGTTTTGCTGTGTCAATATATTCAACAAATTCTTTTTGTTTGAAGGGAGTGAAGTTTTTAAATTTTTCCAAAAGTTCTGAATTTTCATTTAATTTGGACATAAAAAATTCGGATGGAATTACTTCCTTTTTTTCGGGTTTAATGGCTAATCCTTTTTTTTCATTTTCTATAGCTTGGTTTACATAATGCAAAACCAGCTTTTCATCAATTTCTTCTTTTGAAGCAAAACGCCATTGTCTTAATCCTTTTGTAGTACCTTCGTTAGCATTAACTAAAACTTTTTTTTCATCAGGAAGAAAAACACCATTATAAAACCATATCGTGAAATAATCTTTAAAACCACCAATTCCAATGATGTTGCGATTGTTCCAAGTATACACAATTCCGCCCCATTTTGTGGTTTCAACCAAGTCAGTTTTTACTAGAATTGATTTTAATGCTTCAATTTCTTCAAGCCATTTTTGATTTCTGTTCCAAGATTTACTTTCTTCCATAATTAATTTATAAAAAAAGCCACTAATAAGATGATAAAATTTAAAAATAGTTAGCGAATCAGTGGCTAAAATAGTAATGAAAATTTACTTTTTCTCTGCGGTAAGTGCTGCAATTTTAACAATGACTTCTACCGCTTTTTGCATACTTTCAACAGGGACATATTCATATTTTCCGTGAAAGTTATGGCCTCCGGCAAAAATATTTGGGCATGGTAATCCTTTATAAGAAAGTTGGCAACCGTCTGTTCCGCCGCGAATGGGTTTAATAATTGGTTTGATACCAATCTCTTTCATTGCTCTTTCTGCGATGCTTACAATATGAAAGACCGGCTCTACTTTTTCTTTCATATTATAATACTGATCTTTGATTTCTATGATTGCTATATCTTCCCCAAATTGTTTTTTATATTTTTTGTTGAATTTTGAAGTTAAATCATGTAAAAAGTCTTTTCTCTTTTTGAATACTTTTTTGCTGTGATCTCTAATGATTAAGGATACTGTGCTTTCTTCAATACTTCCCGTAATACCGGTTACATGAAAAAAACCTTCATACCCTTTTGTTGCTTCCGGAACTTCATCTTTTGGTAATTTGGAAATGAATTTTGAAGCCAAAAGCATGGAATTAATCATTTTACCTTTGGCATAACCCGGATGTACACTTTTACCCTTGAAAGTAATTTTGGCTCCGGCTGCATTGAAATTCTCATATTCTAATTCACCAATTTGGCTACCATCCATCGTGTATGCCCAATCTGCTCCAAATTTTTCTACATCAAAATGATGAGCTCCTCTTCCAATTTCTTCATCAGGAGTAAATCCTACCCTAATTTTTCCGTGTTTGATTTCAGGATTTTTAATCAAAAATTCCATAGCCGAAACAATTTCTGTAATACCGGCTTTATCATCAGCACCCAAAAGTGTTGTACCGTCTGTTGTGATTAAAGTTTGTCCTTTATATTGTAATAAATCTTTGAAATAACTTGGCGATAAAATGATGTTTTGTTCGGCATTCAAAATAATATCTTTTCCATCATAATTCTCAATAATTTGAGGTTTTACATTGGCTCCAGTGAAATCAGGTGTTGTATCAAAATGCGAAATAAAACCAATAACAGGCACTTCATGTTCTACATTTGAAGGTAAAGTGGCCATGACGTATGCTTTTTCATCGATGGTTACGTCTTCCATCCCAATGGCTTTCAATTCATCAACTAATTTATGGGCTAAATCCCATTGTTTTTTTGAACTTGGCGTGGTTTCAGAATTGGGATCAGATTCGGTGTCAATAGTCACATAACTGATAAAACGATCTATGATGTGTTGCATAATTTATATTTTGAAATAAATGAAAACAAAGATACTAAATCTGAAGCAGTGGTAATAGTAACTTTTTTACTAAAATTTTTCAAAAACACCCAATCCAAACAAAGCAAAATCATATTTTACCGGATCTGTTGCATCAAGTTTTCGTAAGGAAGTGTCTAATTCTAATAAAGCTTTGGCATCGTTTTGTTTTCGGGTTAAAAGACCTAATTTTCGGGCTACATTACCCGAATGAACATCTAACGGACACGACAATTGAGCAGGAGTGAGGCTTTCCCATATTCCAAAGTCAACTTTTGCAGTATCATTTCTAACCATCCATCTCAAAAACATATTGATTCGTTTGGCAGCAGAATTATTCATAGGGTCCGAAATGTGTTTCTGTGTTCTGCTTAAGTGAGGAAGTTCGAAAAAGACTTTCTTAAATTCAGAAATACTTGTTTGTAAACTTGCTGTTTCTTGATTTTTAGCAAAAACGGCTTCCAATCCTTTATGGTTTTTATAAATATGTTGTAACGATTTTATAAAAAACTGCAAATCTTGTCCATTAAAGGTGCGATGTACAAAGTTTTCCAGTTTTTCTAATTGAAAAACATCATGACTCATAACAAAATCATATGGTGAATTTCCCATGAAATCCATCATTTTGTTAGCATTAGAAATAATCATTTTTCTGTTTCCCCAAGAAATGATTGCGGTCAAAAAAGCGGCAATTTCAATATCTTCTTTCAGAGAATAACGATGCGGAATTTGAATAGGGTCACTTTCTATAAACCTTGATTGATTATAGAGTACTACTTTTTCGTCTAAAAACGATTTTAGTTCTGCTGAGTTCATGGTTTAGAAATGTCTTTTGCATAAAAACCGTCTTTCAAATCAGCTGTTTGCATCTGCGGAATTAGGTGTAACCAATACTCATAATAATCAAGTTGTACTTTATTTACACATGGAAGCGGTCCATCACCTGAAGCCCAAAAAAACTCGTTTTTGATGGGTGAATGATAAGTCAAATTACCCAATGTATATGTTTCATGCTCGGTCATTAATTTTGTTTTGGGATGCGGAATAATTATGTTTTCAATGTTGAATGTACTGTTTTTTAATAAAAATTTATTAGAACTGAATGCATTGAAATCCAACGGAACAATCAAAACCAGTAATGTGACTAAACCGGATGCAATTAAACCAAAGTAAATGATTTTAATTTTTTCATGAAAGGCAATTGCTAAACAGAACAAACTAAAAAACAAAACAAAGTTCAGGTGAAAACGATATTGAGGTGAGGTGACTAATAAAATCATTAAATGAATGACCATGATTAAATAGAGTATTCCATAGTTTCTTAATCGTTTCATTCTTAAAATCAAAAACGGACAAACTACAAGTAGAATAATACTAATTTTATTAAACAGTCCATTCAGTTTTGGCATTGAAAGCCATTGCACAAACAATTGATAGGCATTCATTGATTTGTATTCTTCAGCGGTTACATAAAAGCCATAAGATGTTTTTAGCTCCATATAATATGCGTAGACAATTTTTTCGGGAATAACATGTTCAAACGAATAAAATAGTCTTGCTGTCAAAGGAAAAACAGGCGTTCCGGTGATGATTATGTTTTTTAATAGAAATAATGCTAAGACTAAAAAAGCAATACTACTAATTCGAAATAATTGTGGAACAAAATCTTTGGAATGTTTTAAGAAAAGGAGCAGCGGCAAAATGATCAAACCAATATTCGTGTTTTTGATATACAACATGAATAAAACAAAAGTGGTAAGCAGGTTAAAAACACCAATGGTCATTTTGTTGTAATGCTCAAGAAAAACATAAAAAAGAAAAAATGTAAGTATATAAATGGGTAAATCAGGAGAAGGAGCACTTATAAATTGAAACAATAAAACCAAAAAAAGAGGTAATAAACCAAAAATCAATTGGTTACTATCTTTTGTAGTTAAATAGTCTTGCAATCTAAAGACAGAATATGTGATTCCTAACAATAAGCAAAATGCACTCAAATCATTAAATTCATTGTATAAAAATGAAAAACTAAACGCACTTTGAGTAATATGCCAACCACTTTGTTGACCTAAAAACAAATGCAAATTGGCTAAACCTTCAACAAAACCATAATTGTTGAGCCATTTTATAGTTTGAATATAATACGATTCATTATCTAGAACATAAGGAATACTTGCAGCTTGTGCTAAAATTAATAGCATGGAAAAGAAAAGAAAACTTTTTAAAAAGCGATTGATATTTTTAAACTCTTTACTGAATTCTATATAATTGGCTTTGATTTCTTTTTGATAAAAATAAAAGATAAAGCAGTTTAGAAAAAGAATAAAAAGATGAAATTCAATGTGAATTCTGCCAAAAAGAGCCCAAATGCTGGTTATAATAGTAATAGAAAAAAGACCTAACAAAGAATTGAGAATCAGATCGGATGGATGAAATTTAATAAATCGACTATAAACCAAACCAAAATTGATACAAGTAAAAATGATGTAGATGAATGATAGTGCAATTAAAAACATCCGTTTGTTTGATTAATTATTCAATAATTTGTCCGTCTTTCATTACTAGTTTTCGGTCTGCCATGTTAGCTAATTCTTCATTATGTGTTACAATCACAAAGGTTTGTCCAAATTCATCTCTTAATTTGAAAAAAAGTTCATGTAAATTTTGAGCCGAAGCCGTATCTAAATTTCCTGAAGGTTCATCGGCAAAAATCACCGCCGGTTTGTTAAGCAAAGCTCTTGCTACGGCAACTCGCTGTTGTTCTCCACCCGAAAGTTCAGATGGTTTGTGATGCATGCGTTCGCCCAAACCTAAATAATTCAATAAACGTTCGGCTTCTTTTTCGATTTCTTTTGTGTTTCTTCCGGCAATAAATCCGGGAATACAAACATTTTCAATCGCAGTAAACTCAGGTAATAATTGGTGAAACTGAAAAATAAAACCGATTTTTAAATTTCTAAATTTAGACAATTCCTTGTCATTCAATGATAAAATGGAAACAGAATCAATAACTAGTTCCTCATTAAAGTTTTTATCAGGTTTTTCTAAAGTACCTAAAATTTGCAAAAGCGTAGTTTTTCCGGCTCCTGAAGAGCCTACAATGGAAACAATTTCGCCTTTTTGTATAGTTAAATCGACACCTTTTAGAACATGTAACTGACCAAAAGATTTATGGATATTTTTTATTTGAATCATCATTTTCATTTTCACAAAGAAACAAAGTTTTGAAGAATTTTTTATCGTATAGTTTTTTATTATTTAAAGATAGATAATAAAGTTACGTTAAATTGTATTTATTGTTTAATTAAATACTATATTTGTTAAACAAAATTTCACTATGAAAAAGTATATCTTACTATTGTTACTTGTATCACAAACTTCGTGTCAGTCGCAAGATAAAAATACTACCTTCTTAGTAGTAGATAAACCTGTAGTTATGGAAACAAAAGATGGATTAGAAATAGCAACACTTGCTGGTGGTTGCTTTTGGTGTACAGAAGCAGTTTTTCTTGAATTAGAAGGAGTAAAAAAAGTAGTGTCGGGTTACATCGGTGGGATACTCGAAAACCCAACCTATAAAGATATTGGCACAGGAACAACCGGTCATGCAGAAGCTATTCAAATTTCATTTGATCCGAAAGTAATTTCATTTGGCGAATTATTGGAAATATTTTTTGCTACTCATGATCCCACAACGTTAAACCGTCAAGGTAACGATATTGGTACACAATACAGAAGTGAAATTTTTTATTATAATGACCAACAAAAAGAAATTTCAGAAGATTATATTGATTTGATGACTTCAGAAAAAACTTTTTTAAATCCAATCGTAACGCGAATTTCTCCCGCTTCAAAATTTTATGAAGCCGAAGAGTATCATCAAAATTATTATAACTTAAATAAAACCCAATCCTATTGTAGTTACGTAATTACTCCTAAGATTGAAAAGCTCAAAAAGAATTACAAGAGTAGATTGAAAAAATAAATTCCCAAGAGTTACCTCGATTATCGAACAGCTTATATGGAAGCATTGAAATAATTAAAAAAAAAGCTATGAATACTTTAACTGAAAAAGAATTAATTGAACTTTTGGGGGATAATCATCAAATGACTTCTGCCGAAACACCGCTGCGTCCTGATGCTTTCGTAAAATCGGATGCAGAAAAAATGGAAACCATTGAAAAACATTTTAAAATTATCATGGAAGAAATGGGTCTAGACATGACTGATGATAGTTTGAAAGGCACACCACACAGGGTTGCTAAAATGTTTATTCAGGAAATTTTCAGTGGTTTAAATCCTGCAAATAAACCAAAAATTTCGGTTTTTGATAACAGCTATAACTATGATAAAATGTTGGTTGAAGCCAATATAAGTTTTAATTCCACATGTGAGCATCACTTTTTACCTATTATTGGTAAGGCTCATATCGGTTACGTTTCTAGCGGAAAAGTAATTGGTTTGTCAAAATTAAATCGAATTGTAGATTATTATGCTCGCAGACCCCAAGTGCAAGAACGAATGATAATGCAGATTTTCAATGAGTTAAAAACGGTTTTGGATACTCAAGATGTGATTGTAGTTGTTGAAGCAGAACATTTGTGTGTGTCAAGTCGTGGTATAAAAGACAGTTCCAGTTATACTTCAACCATTCAATATGGAGGAATATTTAACGAAAAAGAAAACAGAAATGATTTTTTCAACTTAATGAAACAGGATAAATAAATGGCACTACTTTTGTCTGAATCGTGATTTAAATTACTATCGATGACAAAAGAAGTTATTGAAAACACATCAAAATCAAATAAAAAAAGAGATTTATTCCTAAGTCTCCTTTTTGATGGTATTGGAATGATGTCTTATTTGGTTCCTGTTTTAGGAACGCTATCTGATGTGATTTGGGCTCCAATTGCAGGATTACTTTTACTACGAATGTATAAAGGAACAGTTGGAGCTGTTGGTGGGGTGATTGTTTTCATAGAAGAATTACTACCCGGATTAGATTTTATTCCCACCTTCACCATTACATGGATTTATACTTATTTGATTAAGAAGAATTAAGAGGGTAGTAAATAGAAAAAAGAAAAATTTCAAATTAAATGAAGCTTTTTTTTAAATCTCAGAATCTTAGTGCCTTAGACCCTCAAACTATTCTTATTTCCTTTCAAACCAATCTGCCATAAATCCAAGTTTCATACTCCGCAACATTTTCTTTTCAAACCACCAAAAAAAGGAAAATTGTCCAAACAGAAAACCGGTTAAGACCAATAAAACTTGATAAATTGGAAATATCGCTAGCATTCGAACGGGTAGATAGAAATAGCTTAAGTTTTCTTTTGTAAGACCAATCCAATTGGTAAAAGGTTTTGATAAATAAGCTGATAATGATCCTGTGATTGCAAATACGATAAATATAATTACTAATTGAAAATTTGAGGAAATACCCCAACGTTCTTTAAGTTTTTTCATAAAAAAAGAAGGTAATTAAAGTAGTATTATTGTTGATAGTTATGGGTTATTTGTAAATAAATAATTTTAAAATATTACAACCTTGCTTGAAAACCGCCAAGTTTCTGTTTGTAGGTTAATTGAAAAAAAACCAAATAATTATACAGCATATAGTTTACTTCATAGCCATAATCAATACCACGTCTGTAATCTATTTGCATAGGATAAAGATTCGGGTCATAACTGAAAGGTTGAAGAGCTCTTCTGTTGTATTCAATTACCCATACATTATTTCGTGATTCCAAATAGGATTGCGAGTGATAATCACGAGGCATAGCTCTGCTTGCTAACCAAGCGTTAAACCCTGGCTCAATTATAATGATTTCATATTCAATTTCTTCGTTAGCAATACGTATGGTGTCGTTAGCAATACCCTGATTATTAGTTGCAACAAGTTTGTTTTTATAACCGGAACAGGCTAAAGTAAATAGACCTAAGATGAAAATGATAACTATATTTTTCATTTTATAAAGATACAAATATTTGATTGTATAAATTAGTTGCCTATTTGTTTTTAACAAAGAAACCACCTCAATTGAGATGGTTTAATAAGTGTTTTTTTATTTTTCAGTTTTTAATAAACTGATAATTTGTTCTGCCAATTCTGTACCAATTCTATCTTGAGCTTCTTCTGTAGCAGCACCAATATGTGGTGTTAACGAAATTTTTGGGTGCATTAATACTTTAATTTCCGGAGTGGGTTCGTTTTCAAAAACATCTAAACCGGCAAAAAGCACTTTACCTTCATCTAAAGCTTCAATTAAAGCTACTTCATCAATTACACCACCACGAGCCGCATTAATAATTCCAACACCATTTTTCATGGTACTTAATTCTTCGCGACCAATTACATAACCCTCTTGAGCAGGAACATGTAATGTTATAAAGTCAGAGTGTTTCAATAAATCCTCCATAGGTTCAGTAACAATGTCAACATTGATAAATTGGCCATTGTAAAAATCCACTCGAATTACAGCTTCTCCCACATATTTATCGGATGCAATTACTTTCATTCCGAGTCCCAAAGCCATTTTAGCAACAGCTTGTCCAATTCTTCCAAAACCAATGATTCCTAATGTTTTGCCACGTAATTCAATTCCGTTGGCATAGGCTTTTTTCAATCCGTCAAAATTGGTGTCACCTTCAAGTGGCATATTTCTGTTGGCATCATATAAAAAACGAACACCTGAAAACAAATGAGCAAAAACCAATTCAGCTACCGATTCAGAGGAAGATGCAGGAGTGTTAATGACATGAATTCCTTTTTCACGAGCATAAGTCACATCAATGTTGTCCATTCCAACACCACCACGGCCGATGATTTTTAAACTCGGACAATTATCAATAATATCTTTTCTAACTTTTGTCGCACTTCTCACCAAAATCACACTAACCTGATTGGCATTAATATAATTGGCTACTTGTTCTTGGGCTACTTTGGTTGTAATTACTTCAAACCCTCCTTTTTCTAGGGCTTTAATTCCGCTTGGAGAAATTCCGTCGTTGGCTAATACTTTCATTTTTTTCTAAGTTTCTGAGTTTCTAAGTTTTTAAGTTTCTGATTAACTGAGAATTTTGTTTCTATTTTTATTTATTTTCTTTTCTCTTTCTTCTTTTCTCTTTCTTTCTCTTTAATCTAACTTCTTTTTTCCAATTCTTTCATAACATCTACCAAAACCTGAACACTTTCTAAAGGAAGGGCATTATACATTGAAGCTCTGTAACCACCAACGGAACGATGACCAGGTAAACCGGAAATTCCTGCTTCTTTCCACATGGCATCAAATAATGGAGCATGTGCTTCATCATTTAATAAAAAGGTTGCGTTCATGTTACTTCTGAATTCTGCCACTGCCGTTCCTTTAAACATGGGATTGCGATCGATTTCTGAATATAATAAATTGGCTTTAGCTTGATTTACTTTTTCAATAGCAGCAATTCCTCCCAAATTTTTTAACCATTGCAAGGTTAAAAGCGAAGCATAAACAGGAAAAACGGCAGGGGTGTTGTACATACTTTCTTTCTCAATATGCTGTTTGTAATCTAACATATTAGGAATAGTTCTACCTGATTTTCCTAAAATATCTTCCTTAACCACTACTAGTGTTGTTCCGGCTGGCCCCATATTTTTTTGAGCTCCGGCATAGATCAAGTCAAATTTTGAAAAGTCTAATGTTCTCGAAAAAATGTCAGAACTCATGTCGCAAACCATTGGAATATCAAGGTTTGGAAATTCTTTCATTTGTGTACCAAAAATGGTATTGTTAGAGGTGCAGTGAAAATAATCAGCATCTGAAGGAACAACATATCCTTTAGGAATATGGTTATAGTTTTCTGCTTTTGAAGAGGCAACCACTAACGTTTCACCAAAATGTTTAGCTTCTTTGATTGCTGAATTTGCCCAAGTTCCCGTATCTAAATAAGCAGCCTTTCCATCAACTTTCATTAAGTTGTAAGGAATCATTAAAAATTCTAAACTTGCACCACCATGTAAAAAAAGTGCTTGATACCCTTTTCCTTCTAAGCCAAGTAATTCTAAGGCTAAAGCTCTAGCTTCGTCCATCACGGCTACAAAATCTTTACTACGGTGTGAAATTTCAAGAATAGATAATCCTGAATTATTAAAATTTAAAATGGCTTGAGCCGATTTTTCAAATACCTCTTGTGGTAAAATGCAAGGACCGGCACTGTAGTTATGTTTTTTCATTATAGAAGTTTGATTGC
This sequence comes from Flavobacterium sp. UBA6135, assembly GCF_002428305.1. GTDB lineage: Bacteria > Bacteroidota > Bacteroidia > Flavobacteriales > Flavobacteriaceae > Flavobacterium. The sequence goes on from NZ_DIVJ01000029.1 coordinate 47,299, forward strand.
AAAAATTGAATTGCAAATTTCTGAAATTCACAGCGAAATGACTCGTTTTTAAGTATTGTTTTTATTATAGGTTATTAACAATAACGATATAGTTAAAAAGTAGTTTTTTATAATGAATTCAAAAACTTCAACGTATCCACATCATCGGCATAATCCCAAAGTTTTGGTTTTTGTGTTTGACCGAAAGCGATACTTTTATCTACCAAATCATTAGAAACAATACACTGAATTTGTTCATTTTCGTTTATTAGACGATTTTTCAATGCTTCCAAATCTTCATAAAATTCATAAAAAACACTGGAAATAGGGGAAGAGTAGCTTGTATCCTCTTTGATTGTCAGAAAGCCGTTATCCAATAGCTTAAAATTACTCATTAAAAAAACAGCTTTGTTGTAGTCATAGTTATTCGAATATTTTTCATAATGAATCACGTCTTGGTATTCATAAATGGCTTTGAAAAAAAACTCAAAATTGTAACCTTTTGGTACAAATAACTTGGAAACATTTCGGCATCCCAAACCAAAATACCTGAAAATGTCTTCGCCTAAATTGACTAAATCTTCATGGGTTTCATTTCCATTTAAAATGGCAATAGAATTTCTATTTTTACGAATGATGGATGGTTTGTTTTTAAAGTAATATTCAAAGTAGCGTGCGGTGTTATTACTACCGGTTGCAATTACGGCATCAAAGTTTTCTAATTTTCCATCCGTAAATGTTATTCTGTTTTTTAATTCAGGCTCAACAGCAATCAAATAGTTGGCTAAAAATTTTATGAGATGTTGGTCATTTGAAGACGTTTTTACCAAAGCATGATGTCCGGACAACAAGACTGCTAAAAAATCATGAAAACCCACAAGAGGAATATTTCCTGCCAAAATTAGTCCAACTCTTTTGGTTTCTTTTTCCGAAAAACCATAGTTTGAGAGCCAAGTAGTTAGATTTTCTTCTGTTAAGGCTTCTGCCCAAGAATTCACAGCAAAATATACTTGTTCTTTGGTGAACCATCCATTGTGTGATTGCGATAATTCTAACAAAGCTTCAAACGAGTCAAAAAAAGTAGCATTGTTTTGAATTTCAGGATTTCGCTGGTTGTTATCCAGAGAAAATTGACGTAAAAAATCGCCTAAAGCAACAAAAGTATTTATTTTGGTATTTTCTAACATTTGATTACTTGTTTATGTAGTGTTTTGATTGTAATTTTGCACAAAAATAAGAAATTGAAAGTTGGAAATAGCCAATAGTTAAAATGATTGAATTAGATTTTGAAAAACAAATTTTGACAATCAACTTTTAAACTCTTAAACACATAAACTTTTAAACAAAATAAAATGGCAATCATAATTACAGATGAATGTATCAATTGCGGAGCTTGTGAACCGGAATGTCCAAATACAGCAATATATGAAGGAGCAGATGATTGGCGTTATAAAGACGGTACTAAATTGAGCGGTAAAGTTATTTTGCCGGACGGAACAGAGATTGATGCTGACGCTGCTCAAACTCCTATTTCAGATGATATTTATTATATTGTACCCGGAAAATGTACGGAATGCAAAGGATTTCATGAAGAACCACAATGTGCAGCCGTTTGCCCGGTTGATTGTTGTGTTCCTGATGATAACCATGTGGAAAGTGAAGAAACGTTGCTCAACAGACAATCATTTTTACATAATGAGTAAAAGAAAACCACGCCTTGAGCGTGGTTTTTATTTTTATTGATTTTGAAATTGTTCCATCAGTATTCTGTATTGTTCCATACTTTCTTGAAAGTCTCCCGTTACAAGCAAATAGATTAACCAAATAACAAAAATTGAACTGATGATTAAACTGATTAAATTAACTGTTTTCCATGTGTTCAAAGAGCTAATATCATAAACTTCCGGGTTTTCAGCATATAATTTTTCGTCTTTTTTGGCAAGATGCAGTCCAATATAAGCTAAAATAACACCTAGTACTCCGTTAGTGCAACAACAACCCACAAATGAGGTTAATCCGAGAATGATAATAGCAGTTTGATTGGGTAGTTTTTGTTTTTCCATACGTTTTGATTTAGTTATAAGTTGGTTAATAATAGATTACTTTATAAAAATAGGAGGTAACCATCAAAATTGCGGTAATGATGCCAAAACCAACAATTGCTTTGTGATAGTTACGTGATTTGTCAATAAAACTCAACCCCACAAATATAAAAAAAGGGAGTAAGGTATAAATGGCAGGATACATATAAAAAGCTGCTTCAAATTCTCCATTTAAAAGTAAAGCAACGGCTCTTTGTATGCCACAACCCATACAGTCAATGCCAAAAAGTTTTTTACTCATACAGGGAATCATATATTTTTCCATGGAATACAAAATTTGAATAGCACAAGTTTACTAAAAATATTTTTTAATTCCATTAGACGTTCGTTTTTTTATTTGTTACTACCTTTGGTAAAATTTGAAACCAATGAAAAAATTACTAATCGTATTAGTTGTAGTGGCAGCTTTTTTTGCTTTGTATTTGCCAAAAGATAATTCCTTTTCTTTTTATTTTAAAATCTTAGCTATCGTAATTGTTATGATAGGAGTGATGCGTTTAATGAATAAAGTGCCAAGTAAAAATCAAAATGACAACCAAGATGATGTTGTATAAAGGGGATAAGGTTTCGGTGCTTGATGAAGCAATTGAAGGGGTAGTAGTGTCTGTTCAAAATAACGAAGTTTTGATAGAAACTACTGACGGTTTCTTGATGACATATTTTGTCAATGAATTGATTAAATATAACAATACCAATGCTTTAAACTCATTCATATCAAGTGACAAATCACATAAGGCTTTGCATGATAAAAAGGAACCAATCAAGCGTTCTTTTGTCAAAGAAAAGAAATCTAAGAAGGATGAATTTGTACTCGAAATTGATTTGCACATTGAAAAATTAGTGCCAAATAAAAAAGGATTGTCTAATTATGATATCTTAACGATTCAAATAGATACAGCCAAAAGGCAACTTGAATTTGCCATTTCTAAACGAATGCCCAAAGTGGTTTTTATTCACGGCGTTGGTGAAGGTGTTTTAAAAGCGGAGCTGGATTTTTTGTTAGGCAGGTATGAAAATGTGTCTTTTCAAGATGCCAACTATCAAAAATATGGATTAGGAGCTACGGAAGTATACATCAAGCAAAGGGCTTAGTTCGTATTTAGGGAACAGTTGTCAGGACTCCTAATTCATATAGATCTCCAAAAGTAAAGTGAACTCCCTCTCTGGAAAAAGCTACTTTACGAAGTCTTACAGTGTGTTTGAAAACATTCTGCTGTAGTGCATTGTCAAATTCTTCAATTGAGGTTACTTCAATAATTCCGCTAACATTTGCTACTCCATCCACTCCGGTCCAGCTTTCTAAAAGTGCCGGTGTTGTCGGATTCGGATTTGTGCAAAAAAACGAAGCAGGTATTGGAATGATGGCTTCATAAAGTCTATAGTTGATTGAGGTGTTGTTTTGGCCAACAATCGCAATTCTTGGTTCGTTGATAGGAGTATTGCTATTTTCGAAAAGGGGAATATCAGTCGTTAAAGTTATGGCTTGAGCACCTCCGTTTTTGTATATAAAAGACAAGTTGTTGTTGCAAATGTTTAAAACGGAACTTGTAATAATAGTGGAAGGAGGTGAGGCATTAGTGACAAAATTTCCTAATTGTAATTCTGAAAACAACTGTTGGCTTCCATTGCTTTTTTCAAAAGTAGTGTTAATTAGTTTAACGGTGTGAGTGTAGCCGGTTATTAATGCTTGGCCTGTAGTTTCATTGATGGCTTTATTTGCAAAAGTTTCTATTTCAATTACTCCGGAAGTGGCAATCCATTCTTCAGAAACTGTTGGTGTTGCTGGTGGAATAGCGGAGCAAATTACTTGGGCATTTACAGTTTCGCTATATACTCGATAAAAAACTTGACTTCCGGTTGAAATTGTTATCGTTCTTGGTTGGTCAGTAGGTGTAATTGTGTTAGGAAAACTTGAGCTTGGAATTTGAAGCAATAAAGCTTCTCTTTGGTTGATGTAATAAATAAAAAACTGATTGTTTAAGCCTGAACAGGCCGTTGCAGTAACATTGCTAAAATCAAACGATTCCACATTGAAATCGCCATCATCACACGATTGAATTCCAAAAACCAAAAGTAAAAGACCTAAAAAACGTTTCATTTTAAATGTATTTAAAAAGCAAAAATAGAACTTTTAATGGCTTGTAAAAGCATTTGTTTTTAATTGGGATGATTTTAACCAATATTACTATCTTTGAAACTATAAATCAAACAAAGAAAAAACATGAACAAACTCATTGTATTTATGATATTTTCAGCTTCATCTATTGCTTTTAGTCAAAACTTGCAATCGCCTGATAAACAATTGAAAATGATTTTTTATATTTCGGAAAATGGCACACCTCAATATGAGTTGCTCTTAGGGTCTGAAGTAGTGATTAATAAAAGTAATTTGGGTCTTGAGTTAAAAAACGAACAAGGATTAACATCCGGATTTTCTGTTCAAAATACAACACCAACTACATTTAAAGAAAACTGGAATCCGGTTTTAGGTGAATATAAAACCATTGAAAATCATTACAATGGTTTGATGATTGAGTTGATTCAAAACGCAACCAATAGAAAAGTGCACCTACATTTTAAATTATACAATGAAGGTTTGGCATTTCGATATGAAATTTCTACTCAAAGTAACTTCAATTATTTTGTTGTAAGTGATGAGGTTACACAATTTAATTTAGTTGGAAACCATAAAGCTTTTTGGATTCCCGGAGATTATGATAGTCAAGAATACGCCTATAATGAAACGAAACTTTCTGAGATTGATGTTTTAAGTTTAGATATGAATAATGGCATTGGAATGAAAGGACCAATGACAAAAACCAGAATCCAATCTCCGGTGATGATGAAAACAAATAGCGGACTTTACATCACTATTTTTGAAGCGGCTGTTGTGAATTATCCCATCATGCATTTGGATGTGAATACCGACACTTTTGCCATGCAATCGCATTTGGTTCCCAACGCAATTGGCGATAAAGCCTATCTCCAAGCTCCTGCAAAAACACCATGGCGTACCATCATGGTAAGTAAAGATGCTCGAAAAATACTTAGCTCTCAAATGATATTGAATTTAAATGAACCCAATGTAATTGAAGATACTTCTTGGATTAAGCCCATGAAATATGTGGGTATATGGTGGGAAATGCACGTTGGGAAGGCTACTTGGGATTATGCAGGTTCGCAAAATGCTCAAAACACCACTGATGGTTCGCTAAAGCCAACCGGAAAACATGGAGCAACTACAGCAAACGCCAAACGCTATATAGATTTTGCGGCGAAACATGGTTTTGACGGTGTTTTAGTGGAAGGTTGGAATGTAGGCTGGGAAGATTGGTTTGGCAATTGGAAAGAAGAAGTATTTGACTTTGTAACTTCTTATCCTGATTTTGATGTGGAAGAAGTGAAACGTTATGCACAATCAAGGGAGGTACAAATGATCATGCATCACGAAACCTCAGGCTCTGTGAGCAATTATGAGCGAAGATTAGATCGTGCGTTTGACTTTATGAAGAAAAACGATTACAACGCGGTTAAAACAGGATATGTGGGTAAAATTATTCCAAGAGGTGAGTGGCATGACGGACAAGCCATGGTCAATCATTTTAATTATGTGGTTCAAAGAGCTGCAGACTATAAAATTTTAGTCAACTCTCATGAATCTTCCAGACCAACAGGCTTGCATCGCACGTATCCCAATTATATTGCCTCAGAAGCAGCTCGTGGTAATGAATTCAATGCTTGGAGTAATGGAAACCCTCCGGCACATGAAACCATTTTACCATTTACTCGATTTTTGGGTGGACCGATGGATTATACACCCGGAATTTTTGAAATCAAAATGAGTCATTATGATCCAACCAAAAGCGAACAAGTACACACCACACTAGCAAAACAGTTGGCGTTATATGTAACGATTTACAGCCCGTTGCAAATGGCAGCCGATTTACCGGAAAATTATGAGAAGTATCCGGATGCTTTCCAATTTATTAAAGATGTTGAAGTGGATTGGGACGATACTAAAATTCTGGAAGCCGAACCGGGAGATTATATCACCATTGCCAGAAAAACAAAAGGGAAAGAAACTTGGTTTTTAGGTGGTATTACAGATGAAAATGCCAGAAAAACAGAAATTGCATTAGATTTTTTATCACCCGGAAAAAAATACAAAGCCACCATTTATGAAGATGCAAAAGACGCTCATTGGGAAAAAAATCCGAAAGCGTATGCTATCAGAACAGTTGAAGTAACTTCAAAATCGAAACTGAAACTGAATTTAGCGGCCGGAGGTGGTACAGCTATTAGTTTTCAACCCTTAAATTAAAAACGACTTACGAAAATTGAAATGAATAAAATATATTTGGATAATGCCTCAACAACTGCAATCCGGCCCGAAGTAATTCAGGAGATGACCCGTGTCATGATGGAAGATTTTGGCAATCCTTCATCAACGCACAGTTATGGAAGAAGTGCCAAAGTAGTTTTGGAAACGGCTCGAAAAAGTATTGCCAAACTCTTGAATGCAACAACTTCTGAAATAATTTTTACCTCCGGTGCTACAGAAGCCAACAATTGGATTATTAGCAATGCAGTTAAAAAACTGCACATCCAACGTATCATATCAACTAAAGTGGAACACCACGCGGTGTTGTATCCCATTTTAGAAGAGCAAAAAGAAGGGGTTGAAGTTTCCTTTTTATCGGTTGATAGTAATGGCTGTATCGATTTAAATGAATTAGAAACGTTGTTGGCAGACGAAAAACCTACTCTTGTAAGTTTGATGCATGTCAATAACGAAACAGGAGTTGTAATGAATTTAAATACTGTTGGAGCATTATGCAAAAAATACAACGCACTTTTTCATTCTGATACGGTTCAGAGTATTGGAAAGCAAACCTTCAATCTACAAGAAACTCCGGTGGATTTTATTGTTGCGAGTGCTCATAAATTCAACGGACCAAAAGGGGTTGGGTTTGCTTATATTAAGAAAAACAGTCGTTTAGGAGCGATGTTATTGGGTGGTGAACAAGAAAAAGGTTTGCGAGCCGGCACAGAAGCCATTCATCAAATTGCAGGAATGGCAAAAGCTCTAGAGCTAGCCTATGTAAATTTGGAAGCAGAAAGCAATCGAATCAAAGAACTCAAAGCTTTTGCATGGAACGAATTGCAAAAAGTTTTTCCGTTAGTGAAATCCAATGGGAATCTTGAAGAAACGTTTCATTCCTTATTGAATGTGCAATTGCCTTTTTCAGCAGAAAAAACAGCCATACTACTTTTTGAATTGGACATGCATGGTATTGCAGTTTCTCGAGGAAGTGCTTGTCAATCCGGAACCACAAAGCCTTCACACGTTTTAGCAGAAATGCTTTCTATGGGCGAATTGCAAAAACCCAATATTCGTATTTCGTTTAGTTATACCAATACTAATGATGAAGTGCTACAATTGGTTAAAGTGTTGAAGGAGATTGAAACAAAATGATTCATCCAAATATTTAATAATACAAAATCACCCGCTGGATTTCATAAATAGGCATCTTATCAATAAGAACGGTTTTCTTGACCCAATTTCCTTTGTCATCTGTTTCAAAAAAAAGCGTGCGTTTTGAGGTTCCGTTTTGTGATGTAGTAGCAGTCTCCACTAATCGATTGGAGTCGTCATACCCCTTGGTTATGGTTTGAACTGTTGTACCGTTTTGAATAACTTCATAAGAAACAATGTTTTTCTGATTGTCATACCCAATTTTTTCTTCTGAAACATGTTTTATACTGTTGTCAACCAACTTATTATAAGTTAAATTGTTGTTGTCGTCATACATTTTCATTTCAGAATATTGTAGTTCTCCATTGGGAAGGTAACTTTCCACTTTTACCAATAAATCATCCAAATACTCAAACTTTGTATTGGAAACGTTGTTATTTTGACTATCATAATACGACTCGCTTAGTTTTTTGTTGGTATCATCATATTCATAGGTGATGTAGTTGGTGATACGTTCTGTGTTTTTATAATAACTTTCTTTTATTAAATTTCCTTTGTCATCATAGGTAAAACTGATTTTACTCGTTAAACGCTCATTGGCATCAAAATTTCTTTTTTGTACTAATTTTGAATCCACAAAAGTTTGGACAATTTTATCATACTGACTGCCATCCGGATTTCTTCGGGTGATAATGATAGTATTTCCCTTGTCATCACGGGTGTGTTTTGTGGTTAAAAAAACCGCATTGTTCATATATTGAATGTAGTCAACAATTAGGTCTTTTCCATCATAAATGGTTTCTTCATGAAGTGCACCTGTTGAATTGAACTTCTTTTCACGAATCAATTGCCCTTTTTGATTAAATTCTAATACAAAATCATACTCAGAATAGGTTTCTCTCTTTAAACGGCCTGAATTTCTACCGTCAACAATTTCATATGATTTTTCTTCAACTGATTTTACCGGACCATATAAATTATAATAGTTTAAGTCACTAACTTCCGGTTCATTGGTGACTGCTATAACTTCTTCTTGTTCTTCTTTGTCTTTTCTACAAGAAATTAGCAGCGTTGAAATCAAAATAAGGGTAATTAACTTTTTCATGAAAGGTGTATTAAAAAAAATCCCGAACAAAGGCCCGGGATGTGTTAAATATAATTTTTTAGTTATTGGGCTACTTGAGTGGCGTTGAATTTTTCACTGACTTTTTCCCAATTGATAATGTTGAAAAAAGCATCTACATAGTCTTTTCGTTTGTTTTGATAATTCAAATAATAGGCGTGTTCCCAAACGTCTAAAGCAAGAATTGGCGTTCCTGATAATCCCAATTTAGACATCAAAGGATTGTCTTGATTTGGAGTTCCTACAATGTTCAATTTACCGGTAGCATCCACAACCAGCCAAGCCCAGCCTGAACCAAACTGTTTCATTGCTGCATCAGAAAATTGTGTTTTGAAATTTTCAAAGCTACCAAAATCTTTAGTTATGGCTTTTGATAAAGCATCACCTGGTCCTTTGCCGTCATTAACTTTTAGGATTTCCCAAAAGAAATTATGGTTGTAATAACCACCACCGTTATTTCTAACCGCTTTGTTTTCACCATCTAAATTTTTCAGAATTTCTTCAATAGAAAGAGTAGCCATTGGTGTACCCGCAATTGCTTTGTTTAAGTTGTTGGTGTAAGCCAAATGATGTTTGGAAAAATGAATTTCCATAGTCTTCGCATCAATAAAAGGTTCCAATGCAGTATAAGCATAAGGCAGGGTTATCATTTCAAAAGTCCCTCCTTCATCTGCTTTCACATCGGCAGGATCAGCAACAATGACTTCTTCAATTTCCGGACCTGCAACTTCTACTACTTCTTCTAGTTTTTTAGAATTGTTACAAGATATAAGCGAAAAAAGAGCAGCCGGTAAAACGGAATAATAAATGATTTTTTTCATAATAGTTATTTTTTTAATAAAGAATTTATAGTTTCAATATAACGTTCTTTTGCTTCTTCAGGAGTTAAATGACTAATTTGCATCCAAGCATTGGTCTTAAAAGCATTTCTCAAATCGCTGTTGTTTATGGGTCTGAATCCAACAGTACCATGTGTGGCTTGCTTATAATAAGCATAAATTCGTAACATCACATCCGGCGGCAAAGCATCGGTCATGTTAGAAGCCAATTCAAAAGCTTCATTAAATCTTCGGTCTAAATCGTTCTCACTCATGACTCGGAAGTTCAGCGATTACTGTTTCACCTCCCTTAACTTTTTGATTCAAAATCACGTTAATTGGAGTGCCTAAAGGTAAGAATAGATCTACTCTTGAACCAAATTTAATAAATCCGGCATCGGTTCCTTGTTTTACTTGTGTGCCTTCTTTGGCATAGTTTACAATTCTTCGTGCTAAAGCTCCTGCGATTTGACGGTACAATATTTCTCCAAACAATCGGTTTTCTAAAACCACAGTGGTACGTTCGTTTTCAGTGCTCGCTTTTGGATGCCAAGCTACTAAATATTTCCCCGGATGGTATTTGCTGAAATTTACTTTTCCGTTAACCGCATATCGGGTAACATGCACGTTAATGGGCGACATAAATATAGAAACTTGAAGGCGTTTGTCTTTAAAATATTCGTCTTCATAAACTTCTTCAATTACCACCACTTTTCCGTCAACGGGTGCAATAACGGTGTTGTCATCAACATGGGTATTGCGTTTTGGATTTCTGAAAAACTGCAATACTAAAATCAACAACACCAAACCAATGGATTGAACAACCATACGTAACCAATCAATGGCAATAAAACTATCTGCTAATAGAATCCAAGCGGTTACAATAACAGTAGTAATTAAAATAATCTTAGCTCCTTCTTTATGAAACATACTTTAAAATTTGATAAAATAAAAAAATAAATGGTGAAACAAATATAATACTATCCAAACGATCTAATATACCACCATGACCCGGCATGATTTTGCCGCTGTCTTTCACATTAGCTAATCGCTTGAACTTAGATTGAATTAAATCACCCAATGTTGCAAATATACTAACTAAAATCCCGATTCCAACCCAAATGCCTAAATTGCTGGTTCCAATAAAATAAGTAGCAATCAAAATACTGGTAAGGACACTGAAAACAAAACCCCCTAAAAAACCTTCTATTGTTTTTTTGGGCGAGATGCGTTCAAAAAGCTTGTGTTTACCTATGGATTTACCTACTAAATAAGCAAAAGTATCGTTGATCCAAATCAAAATAAAAACCCCCAGAATGATTTTTGGATTGTACCCATTGATGCCAATCGGTATTTTTGTAATGATAATAAATGGAAAAATGAGATAGCCAAAAATATACAACCACTTTTCAAATTTGGTAATCTTTTTATCTTTTTTTGAAAATAAAAAGAATAACAATCGAATGGAAACACTCAGGCAAAGTAACAAAAGTACTTGTTGGTAAATCAATTCGACATCCCAAAAATAAAAAGCTCCATAACTTAGTACGGCGAGCAATAATGGAAGGCGGAATTTGAGTTGAATTAGTTTGCAAAATTCAAGAACAGCAAGTGCCAAGAAAAGTCCAAACAATAAAATAAAGGTAATGTTTGAGTAGAGTAGGCACGTTAATAAAAGAAGGATATAAACTGCACCCGATAAAGCTCTTGTAAGCGTTTCATTCATTTTAAAGATCTTCTAAAAGCAATAAATAAAGATTTTTTGCCGCACTTCCGTAGTGTAGAAAATCCTCTTCTTTCGCTTTTTCAAAATATTTAATGGTGGTTATATTGGACGGATAATTTTTATCATACCGTTTTTTAATCTCACGCAATCCATCGCTTTTATTTTCTAAAATTTGACTGGTGGTTGCAAAAATAACCATATTGGCAGGTAATTCATGAGGTTTATTCTGCTTGATTTGATTGGAAGTCAATAAAACTGAACCGTCATCAGCAATTAAATTTTCACATGAGGCTAACAAAAATTTGGGATCAGTAGGATTAATGTAGGTAAGTTTGTTTTCTTCTAATAAATGGAACAACTTGGGCTCGTAACATAGGGCATGACACTCAAACCAATCATTTTCTTCTAAGATATTTAAGAATTGTTCTCTTAGTTCATCTAACGTATCACAATAGAGAAATTTACCGCCATTTTTTTTAAAATTAAAGGTAAACAATTCATCTACCGGAATTTTAATTTCCGGATTAAATTGGCTAACTTCCTTTTCTTTATTTTCCTCAGAAGCATCGTTACCAGAACCAAACAGCTTTTTAAAAAGACTCATATTTTGTTAGAAATGCGTGTATTCGTATTTGTTTTCGTTCAAAGATAAAAAAATCTCAATTCAAATAACATTTTGAATTGAGATTTTTATTATTTTTTAGAATTAGTTTCTAATTATTAAATAGGAGTAGCTTCAATTGGAGCGTTAAATGGTCGCTTTCCAAAAATAGTTTCTAAATCATCTTTAAAAATAACTTCTTTTTCTATCAGTATATCAGCTAATTGTAACAACTTGTCTTTGTTGTCTTCTAATATCTTGATAGCTCGTTGGTATTGATTTTCAATTAGAATAGAAATTTCTTTGTCAATTGTAATAGCTGTATCTTCTGAATAGGGTTTGGAAAAATTATACTCACTTTGACCCGATGAATCATAATAGGTAACGTTTCCTATTTTTTCATTCAAACCATATACTGTCACCATGGCTCTTGCTTGTTTGGTTACTTTTTCTAAGTCGCTTAAAGCTCCGGTAGAAATGGTGTTGAAAATTACTTTTTCAGCAGCACGACCGCCCATCGTAGCACACATTTCGTCCAACATTTGATCAGGTCTGACGATTAATCGCTCTTCCGGTAAATACCAAGCGGCACCTAAACTTTGACCTCTAGGAACAATGGTTACTTTAACAAGGGGAGCAGCATGTTCCAACATCCAACTGGTGGTGGCATGACCTGCTTCGTGAACGGCAATAGCTCTTTTTTCTTCAGGAGTAACAATTTTATTTTTCTTTTCTAAACCACCAACAATTCGGTCAACAGCATCTAAAAAGTCTTGTTTGTCAACCGCTGTTTTATTGTTTCTTGCTGCAATTAATGCAGCTTCGTTACAAACGTTTGCAATATCGGCTCCGGAGAATCCCGGGGTTTGCTTGGCCAAAAATTCAGTGTCTAAACCTTCTAGTTTTTTCAAAGGTTTCAAATGCACTTCAAATATTTCTTTACGTTCTCTAACGTCCGGTAAATCAACATAAATTTGACGGTCAAAACGTCCGGCACGAAGTAAAGCTTTGTCCAATACATCGGCACGATTTGTGGCTGCTAAAACGATTACGTTGGAATTGGTTCCAAAACCATCCATCTCGGTTAACAACTGGTTTAATGTATTTTCTCTTTCGTCGTTTGAACCGGAGAAATTATTTTTTCCACGAGCTCTACCCACTGCATCAATTTCATCAATGAAAATAATGGCAGGAGATTTTTCTTTGGCTTGTTTAAATAAGTCACGAACTCTTGATGCTCCAACTCCCACAAACATTTCCACAAAGTCAGAACCGGATAGGGAGAAGAAAGGTACTTTTGCTTCTCCGGCGACTGCTTTTGCTAATAAGGTTTTTCCGGTTCCCGGAGGACCTACCAGTAAAGCTCCTTTTGGAATTTTTCCACCTAAGGAGGTATATTTTTCAGGGTTTTTCAAAAACTCTACAATTTCTTGTATTTCTTCTTTGGCACCTTCTAATCCGGCAACATCTTTAAAACTAACTTTAATATCGTTCTTTTCGTCAAACAGTTTTGCTTTCGATTTACCGATGTTGAATATCTGACCACCGCCACCTCCGGCACCACCGCCAGACATACGTCGCATGATGATAATCCAAATAACAACAATGATTAGTATGGGTAACAAACTAACGAAAATCTCACTCCAATTACTCTTTACTAAAAAGTTATAATCAGCTAGCTTGTTTTCATTCTTTGCTTCTTCCAGCTTTTTCTGAAACAATTCATCGTTACCAATATTATCCAAACGATAATGAGGGCCTTTGTCATTTACTCTGCCAAAAGCATCTTTAGTAACGGCTTTGTGTTTTTCAATATTTAATGCTTCTTTCGTTAAATAGATTTGAGCTTCGCTCTTATTGTATACTTCCACTTTGGCGATTTCGCCATTGTTTAAGAATTCGTTAAATTTAGAGGTGGATAGCTTGTTAGGTTCCTGAAAGGAACCGCCTCCTGATATAATACTTACAAAAATAAAAATACCGGCTACCAGAAGATAGATAAGCCATGGGTTAAATTTAAATTTATTAGGGCTGGGATTAGTTTCTTTTGACATAAATTAAGTCTCTTATTTCAGCAATTTAATATTTATTTTGAATGGTAGTAATGCGTGCATCGCCCCATAATCCTTCAATGTTGTAAAATTCTCGAACGTGTTTTTGAAAAACATGAACCACAACGTCCACATAATCCATTAAAACCCACTCACCATTGTCGTTTCCTTCAACGTGCCATGGCTTGTCTTTTAATTCTTTCGATACCGTTTTTTGAACTGAGTTAACAATCGCGTTAACCTGAGTGTTGGAGTTACCGTTGCATATTACAAAATAATCGCATACCGTGTTTTCGATTTCGCGTAAATCTAATATATCAATATCATTTCCTTTTACTTCTTCTATTCCTTTGATGATGTTTGCTAACAATTCATCTTTACTAATCACTTTTTTCGTCATTTACTATTATCTATATTTTTGCAAAGTTACCAAATTTTGTGTTTACATTTGAACCTTAACAGAAGATTACCACATGTTTTTTTAACACATTCGTTATGAACCTAATCAAACTCGATGCCACAACCTCCACTAATGACTTTTTAAAACAGTTATATGCTACTCAAGTGGTTGATAATTTTACTGTAGTAACGGCTGATATGCAGACTTCTGGGAAAGGACAAATGGGTTCGAAATGGGAAAGCGAAGCAGGTAAAAATCTAACCATGAGTATTTTAGTTAAAGATGTACTGATGAATCCACAACAAATTTTTCATTTGAATGTAGCGGTGTCTTTGGCCGTTGTAATGGCTTTGAAAGAATTCAAAATCAATGACATACAAATCAAATGGCCTAACGACATTATGTCAGGGAATTTTAAAATTGGTGGCATTCTTATTGAAAATAATTTTAAATCGGATGGTGAAATCGTTTCATTTGTGGGCATCGGGCTAAACATTAATCAGTTGCAGTTTGACCAATTGCCTAAAGCTTCGTCTCTGCAAATTCAAATGAAAAAAGCGTATGATATTGACAGTATTCGTGATGAAATAGGGCATCAACTACGTATTGCTGTAGCTAAAATAATTCACAATGATACACAAGATTTATGGAACTCCTATCATTCGCATCTCTTCAAAAAAGACAAACCGATGCCTTTTGAAGACATAAAAGGCAAACGTTTTATGGGGGTTATTCAACAAGTTAATAACGAAGGTAAGTTGGAAGTGCGGCTTGAGGACGATTTGATGGTGTGTTTTGGGGTGAAAGAGGTGAGGTTACTGTATTAGGTGATTGGTAATAGGTAATGGCTAAAATAGCTCGACCACTCTAGGTAATAACTCAGCCACTTAGTAACTCAGCCACTCAAAAAAAAACATTTTCAAAACCCTACATTTTCACTATTTTTGCAGCACAACACCACTAACCATGTACAAACTACTTATTCGTCCGTTATTATTTTGTTTTGATCCGGAGCAAGTGCATCATTTCACGTTTGCTCTCATTCGTTTTTTGAATAGGCTACCGGGATTTGGAAAACTCTTCCAAACCCTTTATGAAGTGAAACATCCCAAATTAGAACGTGAGGTTTTCGGATTGAAATTTAAAAATCCTGTGGGTTTGGCTGCAGGTTTTGATAAAGACGCCAAATTATATCGCGAACTGGCGAACTTCGGATTTGGATTTATTGAGATTGGTACACTAACACCCAAACCTCAAGAAGGGAATCCTAAAAAACGATTGTTTCGCTTGAAAGAAGATGCTGCCATTATCAATCGAATGGGGTTTAACAATGGCGGGGTGTTGGAAGCGGTGGAACGATTAAAAAAGAATAACGGCGTTTTGATTGGAGGGAACATCGGGAAGAACAAAAACACCCCTAATGAAGAAGCGACTTCCGATTATGAGGTGTGCTTTGAAGCCTTGTTTCCACATGTGGATTATTTTGTGGTGAATGTGAGCTCGCCCAACACGCCTAACTTACGGGCGTTGCAGGATAAAGAACCGCTAACGCAATTGTTGCAGACCTTACAAAACTTGAATAGTGCTAAAAGCATTCAAAAACCGATTCTTTTAAAAATTGCTCCTGACTTAACTGATGAGCAATTGTTGGATATCATCGCGATTGTAAAAGAAACTCAAATTGCAGGTGTGATTGCTACTAATACGACACTTTCCCGTCAAGGGCTAAAGTCGGATAATAAAACGGAAACGGGCGGACTGAGTGGAAAACCGCTTACAAACCGTTCTACGGAAGTGATTCGTTTTTTGAGTGAGAAAAGCAATAAGGCGTTTCCAATTATTGGGGTGGGAGGTATTCACACAGCCGAGGATGCTCTTGAAAAACTTAACGCAGGAGCCAGTTTGGTGCAACTTTATACCGGATTTATCTATGAAGGCCCTCTATTGATTAAGGCGATTAATAAAAGGTTGTTGCAAAACGCCTAATTTGTACTGTTCCATTCCTAATTTCTAAGAAGTGTCGCTAATTCCCTTTCTTATTGCATCCATAGCTTTAACAGTTTCTCCTGGACCGGATATTTTGTATGTGATGACACAGAGTATTTCCAATGGGAAAAAATATGGCATAGCCACGGCAGCCGGTTTGGTGTCGGGGATATTGGTGCATACTAGCTTGATTGCGTTAGGTGTTTCGGCTTTGCTGAAACAATCGGAGGTAATTTTTATGGGAATTAAGATTTTAGGGGCGGCCTATTTGCTTTGGATTGCTTACCAAGTCTATCGGGCTCCGGCTACGGTAGCTGTGGCTACTAATGCAGTGCCTACCAAGTCGCCCATGGCTTTGGTGCAACAGGGTTTTATTATGAACGTGTTGAACCCGAAAGTGACGCTTTTTTTCTTGGCCTTTTTTCCGGGGTTCATTGATGAAAAGTTGGGGAATGTAACTCAACAGATTTATATTCTTGGCTTTGTTTTTATGCTACAAGCCTTTTTGATTTTTACTGCGGTAAGTATTGTGGCGGATCGCTTGACGGGTTTTCTTCGTTCAAACGAAAGGTTTGCTTTGTTTTTGAAAGGTTTGCAGATTGTAGTGTTTGTGGGGATTGCGGTGTTGATTTTGTTGTGAGTTTACCTGTCTTTTTAAACCGAACTTGAAGGGAGTGTTCAATAAACTGTG
>NZ_DIVJ01000027.1 GCF_002428305.1 Flavobacterium sp. UBA6135
ATTTTAGTATTGAGACGGCTTCTTTCTATTTAAATCGTATTGGCTTTTTTGAGTTTATCTTTACAACAGTTAATGGATATGTCATTACTGAAGTTGCCATTCCGGAAGGATAATTTTCTTTTACGGCTACAATAATCTCTGTTTCTGTTTCTTCAACAGATTCTAGCGTAATAAAATGACCTCCACTATTTTTTTCGCCCATATTCAACAATAAAAAATTGGAAGTTTTTATATCTTCAGACGTTATTTTGTTTCTTAATTCTTTATCATTTAACAACATTTTGAATTCATTAGGTTCCGTGATTATTTCAAAGAATTGTATATTAGCTCCACCTTGTTCATCTTGTTTTAAAATTTCAAACAATTGAAATGCTTCTTTGTTTTCTAATTTGTTTTTGGTACTACAAGAGAAAAGTAGTAAACCAACTAAAGGGAGTAGTATCTTTTTCATACCATTTGTTTATTTGAGATTGCTTTTATGTATAACGCTTCATACAAAGGCAATATTTCTTTAATGTCATATTTTTGTGCTGCTTTTAATGCATTTGTCTTAAATGTTTGTAAGACAATATCATTTTCAAGAATAGTTAATGCATTATTTGCCATTTCATCAATAGCACCTACACTACTTAAAAATCCTGAAAAACCATGTTCATTTACTTCGGGCAAACCTCCGGTGTTACTTGAAATAACAGGGACACTACACGCCATGGCTTCCAAAGCCGCTAAACCAAAACTTTCTGTTTCAGAAGGTAATAGAAATAAATCAGAAAAACACAATATTTTATCAATTTCATTGCTGTTACCAAAGAAAATTACTTTATCCGTAATTCCCAAACTCTCACACAATTGCTCTGCTTTTTCCTTTTCAGGCCCCTCTCCAACCATCATTAATTTAGCCGGAATTTGTTGCTGTATTTTGTAAAATATTTTTATTACATCAGGAATGCGTTTCACTTTTCTGAAATTGCTGATGTGTGTAATAATTCGCTCTTTGTCTTTGGCCATTAACGAACGATAACAAGGAACCCCATCTTCTATTTTAGTTTTATCTAATTCAATAAAATTTGGAATCACTTCAATTTCCTTATTAATATTGAACAACTTATAGGTTTCCTCTTTTAAACTTTGAGAAACTGAGGTCACATAATCTGATTTATTGATACTAAAACAAACGGCAGGTTTATAATGTGGGTGATTTCCAACCAAAGTAATATCAGTACCATGTAAGGTGGTGACCATTGGGATGTCAATTCCTTCTTCCTTCAACATTTGCTTTGCCATATACCCTGCGTAAGCATGAGGAATGGCATAATGCACATGCAAGACTTCAATTTGATACAACTTGACCATATCGACCAACTTGCTCGACAAAGCCAATTCATAGGGTTGGTAATGAAAAAGTGGGTATTCAGGAACGTTCACCTCGTGGTAATGCAAATTTGGATTTAGTAAAGCTAATCGCACCGGTTGCTTGTAAGTGATAAAGTGAATTTCATGCCCACGTTGAGCTAACTCAAGTCCCAATTCTGTTGCTACTACTCCACTTCCTCCAAATGTTGGATAACACACTATTGCTATTTTCATTCTACTTAATTAGATAAACAAATTTACATTCTTTCCTGTTTGCTTTTGGTAATAAATCGTTAAAAATTCGTAATAACTATTGTTTAAAAGTATGTCAAATTAAAGTATGTCAAATTGGGTTGAATTTTTCAATTCACTTATCATAAACGAACTGTGTGTACTACCAATGTGTTTTAAGTTTGTGAGTTTATTGACCATAAAAGCCCTATATTCTTCCATGTTGTTAACACAAATTTTCAAGATGTAATCATAATCACCACTCACATGAAAACATTCCAAAACTTCATGTAGTTGTGTCACTTCATGTTCAAAAATAGTAAGATATTCTTTTGTATGCTGAACAAGTTTAATATGACAAAAAACCACAAAACTTTTGTTGATTTTTGTGCGATCTAATAAGGCAACATAATTTTTTATGATTCCTTCACGTTCCAGTTTTTTAATTCTCTCATAAACCGCAGTTACTGAAAGATTAAGTTGCATTGAAAGTTCCTTTGTTGTCTTTTTACTATCGGCCTGTAAAAGCATCAATAATTTTTTATCAATAGCATCGAATTCCATAATTGTGATTTTTCGGTTTGTTCTACAAATTTCAAATCAAATATAGTTATTAAAACTATTACTACATCTAAAATTAGATAAAAAAACTAAATAAACTATTCTATATTGATTTTTACACTAGTAATTAGTTATTTTGTAATAAACTTAATATAAAATTCTAATGAAACCGAATTCTTTTAATCCGGCCGACAAAATTCAAGATTTGCAATACTTTGGTGAGTTTGGTGGCGTAAACCCTTCTATTTCAGATTCTTCAACCTACACCTTTTTATCAGCAAAAACGATGTTTGATACGTTTGAAGGAAATGCTGAAGGTTGCTATTTGTATTCTCGTCATTCCTCTCCAATGAATTTATATCTTGGTGAAGCCTTAGCTGCTATGGAAGGTACAGAAAGTGCCAATGTGGCCGCTTCAGGAATGGGAGCAATCACACCGGTTCTTATGCAATTATGTGCTGCCGGTGACGAAATCGTTTCGAGTAGAACCATCTATGGCGGAACGTATGCTTTTATGAAAAACATGTTGCCAAAATGGAACATTAAAACCCACTTTGTGGATATTACAAAATTAGATTTAGTAGAAGCCGCGATTAATGAAAATACCAAAGTATTGTACTGTGAAACTATAAGCAATCCTTTGTTAGAAGTAGCTGACATTGAAAGCTTGGCTAAATTGGCTAAAAAGTATAACATCAAATTGGTAGTTGACAATACCTTCTCTCCTCTTTCGGTAGCACCGGCAAAATTAGGAGCTGATGTGGTGATTCACAGTTTGACTAAATTCATCAATGGAAGTAGCGATACCGTTGGTGGTGTGGTTTGTGCTTCGCAAGAATTCATCAACGATTTAAAAAACGTGAATAACGGTGCCAGTATGTTACTCGGACCAACGATGGACAGTCTTCGTTCCGCTAGTATTTTAAAGAACTTGCGAACACTTCATATTCGAATGAAACAACATAGTTATAATGCGAGTTATTTAGCTGAAAAGTTTGAAAATGACGGTTTAAAAGTGGTTTATCCCGGCTTGAAAAGTCACCCGAGTCATGACATTTATTCTAAAATGATAAATAAGGAATATGGTTTTGGCGGTATGATGACCCTTGATGTGGGATCATTAGACAAAGCCAACGAACTGATGGAATTACTACAAAATCGCAACTTAGGTTATTTGGCCGTAAGTTTAGGTTTTTACAAAACGTTGTTCAGTGCTCCCGGAACGTCTACTTCTTCTGAAATTCCGATGGAAGAACAAATAGAAATGGGGTTAACCGATGGATTGATTCGTTTTTCGATAGGTTTAGACAATGATATTGAACGTACCTATCAAATGATGAGACAGTGTATGATTGAATTAAATATACTGACTGAAGCAGAAGCAACAATTTAGTTTCAACTTCTCAAAAACATCAATCCGCTTGACCTCCCAAGCGGATTTTTTTGTTTCATTTCAAAATATACTTTCCTTTTTTTATATATTGCAACCACAAACAAACTTTATGGAAAGCCAAGACATTAAACCAGTAGACCCAAGAAACGAAGAATTGATTGAAAATAAAAACCTTACGTTATTTGAAGCAATACTTCCTATTATAATATTGGTTGGACTTTTAGCATTTAATGTTTTGTATGCCTTTGGAGATGATGCGTTGAGTGGAAGCAATCAATTCATTTTATTACTTGGAGCAGCTTTTGCAGCCATTGTGGGTTTTAGGAATAAAGTTTCCTACCAAGCCATGATGGAAGATGTTTCCAAAAATGTAAAATCAACCTCAAGTGCAATTATTATTTTGCTTTTAGTGGGTGCACTTTCAGGAACATGGTTATTAAGTGGCATTATCCCAACGATGGTTTATTATGGTTTACAAATTTTACATCCCACTATTTTTCTTCCGGCATGTGTGGTCATTTGTTCAGTGATTTCAATAGCTACCGGAAGTTCATGGACTACTTCTGCAACTGTCGGAATTGCATTAATAGGGATAGGTTCAACGCTTGGTATGCCCATCGGAATGGTAGCCGGAGCCGTAATTTCAGGTGCTTATTTTGGGGATAAACTTTCTCCGTTGTCAGACACCACCAATTTAGCACCGGCAATGGCAGGAACGGATTTGTTTACACATATTCGCTACATGATGCTAACTACAGTGCCTACTTTGGTAGTGAGTTTAGTGCTTTTTATCATTTTAGGATTAACACAAACCACAACCGGAGCAAACAATAATGAAGCCACTTTAGTTGCCATCAAAGAAACGTTTACCATTTCACCTTGGTTATTTTTAGTACCCATTGCTGTTATCATTTTAATCATTAAAAAAACCGAGCCGCTCATTGCTTTGTTAATAGGAACACTATTAGGTGGGATTTTTGCTTTATTCTTTCAACCGGATTTAGTAGCTAAAATTGGTGGTAGTACTACTTTAAATTTAATGTCAGGATATAAAGGTGTGATGAATGCCATTACTGTTCAAACAAACTTTGAATCGTCAAACGAAATGCTTCAAGAACTCTTTACCGCAAAAGGAATGCAAGGTATGTTAGGTACGATTTGGTTAATATTGTGTGCCATGGTTTTCGGTGGTGTAATGGAAGCTATTGGAGCACTTACTAAAATCACGGAAGCTTTACTTAAATTATTTCATACCGTTTTTGGTTTATTTGCGAGCACAGTTGCCAGTTGTTTAGCATTAAACTTAACCGCTTCTGATCAATACTTGGCTATAGTTGTTCCCGGAAAAATGTTTGCTAAAGCTTATGAAAACAAAGGGTTAGCTCCAGAAAATTTAAGTAGAACTTTAGAAGATTCTGGAACAGTAACTTCTGTTTTAGTGCCTTGGAATACCTGTGGAGCTTATCATAGTGGTGTTTTGGGGGTATCCACATTAAGCTACGCTCCTTATGCCTTTTTCAATATTATTAGTCCGTTTATGACCTTACTTTTTGCTGCTTTCCGAATAAAAATAAAGCAATTATCCATTAAATAAGATTTCCTTATCATATATTATAAAAACTGCTTTAATCGGCAGTTTTTTGTTTTTAATTTAATTTTAACAATTGTTGACTCTGCAATAAATTGTTACTAAAATTATGAAAACACAAAAAATAAGAAGCTAAAATTACACACTT
Organism: Flavobacterium sp. UBA6135; assembly: GCF_002428305.1. Classification (GTDB taxonomy): domain Bacteria; phylum Bacteroidota; class Bacteroidia; order Flavobacteriales; family Flavobacteriaceae; genus Flavobacterium. The sequence goes on from NZ_DIVJ01000027.1 coordinate 5,275, forward strand.
ACAAGCTTTTGAGTAAAACCTACGTCAGCATCAATAAAATCAATACCTACATTGCTTTTAGGTATGACATTTGTCATGATCAATATTTCCGTATTACCTTACCTTTGCATCAGAAATTAACAATTTAAATAATAAAAAATTATGTCTTTAGTCGGTAAAAAATTTCCAAACATCACCGTAGATGCAATCTCAGAAATGGGAGATAATTTAAGAATCAATGTATTAGATGAAGCGGTTAAAAACAACAAAAAAGTGATTTTGTTTTGGTACCCAAAAGATTTCACATTTGTTTGTCCAACAGAATTGCATGCTTTTCAAACGGCTTTGCCAGAGTTTGAAAGTAGAAATACACTAGTAATTGGTGCTTCTTGTGATACAAATGAAGTACACTTTGCCTGGTTAAACACAGCAAAAAATAACGGTGGAATTGAAGGTGTAACATATCCTCTACTTGCTGATACAACAAGAAATTTGTCTTCAGCCTTAGGGATTTTAGATATTGAAGCAGGTGAATATAATGAAGATACTGAAACGTATTTAATTTCAGGTTCTAACGTAACTTACAGAGCTACTTATTTGATTGACGAAACCGGAAAAATTTTCCACGAAAGTGTAAATGACATGCCATTAGGAAGAAATGTAAACGAATATTTGCGTTTGATTGATGCCTACACTCATGTTCAAACCAAAGGTGAAGTTTGTCCGGCCAACTGGGAAGAAGGAAAAGATGCAATGGTAGCTGACAGATTGAGTACAGCAGCATATTTAAGTCAAAACTAAAACAAAAATCAATAGCAATGGCAATAGCAAAAGTCAAATAGTTTTGTTGAAATTTGATATTGTAATTGATTTTTGAATTTGATATTTGTCATTGCAATTGATATTGAACTTTTAAAAAATATATTTTATGTTAATCGATTTAACCGAAGATACACTTCAAGATTTAGTAAGTCAAAATAACAAAGTAGTTGTACAATACTCCGCTTCTTGGTGCGGCAATTGCAGAATTATGAAGCCTAAATTTAAAAAATTAGCCACAGAAAACGAAACCATAACTTTTGTTTTGGTTGATGCTGAGAATTCTCCTGAATCAAGAAAACTGGCTAATGTTTCCAATTTACCAACATTTGCCACTTTTGTAAATGGCGAATTAGTAAACCAAACCCAAACCAACAAAGCAGAAGTTTTGGCTGAATTGGTTTTAGAAATTTCAGCAAACTAATGAAGTTACCCGTTATCAAACAGTTAACTCAATTTATTGAGGAGAACGACCAAGATTATCTAGTTGAAACCATTGAAGTTTTGGAAGCTTTAACGGAAGTACCTTCGCTAAAAGATGAAGAATTGGATGTGATTGGCGAACTAATTTCCAATATGTATGGAGCCTTGGAAGTACATAAATCCATCCAAAACGGAATGGATAAAAAGGAAGCTTTGAACAGTTTCATGCAACGGGTTTTAGGTGCAATAGATAAATAATTTCCAAACAAATACCTCAAAAAATCGCTCTCAATTGGGAGCGATTTTTTTGTTAATCGTTTCTGTTAAAAAGTTGCTGTTTTTTTTCCTATTTTTGAAATCTTAATTAATCATTTTTATGGCATCTATTACATTAGGCGGAAATCCTATTGCAACCGTTGGTGAACTTCCTAAAGTAGGAAATAAAGCTCCCCAATTTTATCTAACTAAAATCGATTTATCAACCACAACATTAAACGATTACAGAGGAAGAAAAGTAGTTTTAAATATTTTTCCAAGTATAGACACTACAGTTTGTGCTACATCTGTTAGAAAATTTAATGAGCTAGCAAGTAAATTAGAAAATACAAAAGTGTTATGTATTTCTCGTGATTTGCCTTTTGCTCAAAAGCGTTTTTGTGGTTCAGAAGGATTGGAAAACATAGAAAACTTATCCGATTTTATTGATGGTAACTTTGGTACTACCTATGGTTTGACAATCAAAGATGGTATTTTTAATGGTTTACATGCCAGGGCCATAGTGGTAATTGATGAAAAAGGAATTATTTCGCATACTGAATTGGTTCCTGAAATTGCACAAGAACCAAATTATGACAAAGTTTTAGCCGCTTTATAAAACAACTATGAAATTTCAAAAAGACACTTCATTTTTTACAGGGAGAATAAAAAGCATCGCTTTTGCTGTAAAAGGGGCCTTTAAATTGATAACAACTGAACATAGTGTAATGGCTCAGTTCAGTATTGCTATTTTAATGACAATTGCAGGTTTCTATTTTGGAATTTCCAAAACAGAATGGCTCTTTCAAATTTTTTCAATTGGATTGGTTTTATCCATTGAAGGTTTGAATACAGCCGTTGAAAAAATAGCTGATTTTATACATCCTGATTATCATGAAAAAATCGGCTTTATTAAAGATATTGCCGCAGGGGCCGTTTTCTTTGCTGCACTAACTGCAATTTTGATTGGAGCTTTAATTTATGTACCGATACTTTTTTTTAATTAATTTAGTTTTATTTTTAAACCAAAATTAGAGAATGGCTAAAACAGCAACAAAAGATACAAAAACTAAAAACACCGATTCTGATTCTAAAAAAAGAGTGATTTTTACCAAGCAACACAAACTTCTTTTAGGAATTTTGTTTGTTTTAATTGCCGTTGCTTTGTTTTTTTCGTTCGTTTCCTATTATATTAATTGGCAAGAAGACCAAAGTGCCGTTTCCGCTTTAAGAGACAGAAATGTGGCCGTTAATAACTGGCTAGGTAAGGTTGGTGCTGCAATTTCGCACTTTTTCTTATTCAAAGGTTTTGGTATTGCTTCCTTCCTATTTGTTCGCTTATTGTTTATTACAGGAATCTATTTGATTTTGGATTTATCACTTAAAAAACTAAAAAACAGTTGGTTTTGGGACTTGTTTGCTTTGGTAAACATTTCATTATTGTTTGGTTTTTTTGCGGATTCCATTCCGGAACTGGGTGGTGTTATTGGTTATGAAATGAACCTTTATTTTCAAAGTTTTATGGGTAATATTGGTACTTTACTGATTTTACTCTTTAGTTGTATGATTTATTTAATTTTAAAAATAAACATCAATCCTGAAAAAATTCAAAAGTTGTTTCAAGTTAAACTTCCAAAATTTGCTTCAAAAGAAGCTGAGGATGATTCAGATCTTTCTACTAGCATCACTGATAAGATTGAAAGTCAAGAACCTGAAAATATAATAGCTCCAATTTCGCAATTTGAAATTAATAAAGAGGATTTAAAACCTACTATCAATAATCCTTCTGAAATCAACTTAGAAGTAAAGAAAATAGACCCAATTGAAACTAAAATTGAAAAGCCTATAATTTCAAAAGAACCTGAAATAATAACCACCAACGATGAGGCTTTTGTAATTGAAAAAAATGCAGAAGAAGACACCTTAGAAGAAAATTTAGCCGCTCGATTAGTGGCCGATTTTGGTGAATTTGACCCCACTTTAGAACTTTCGAATTATAAATTCCCCACAATTGATTTATTAAAAGATTATCCAACTACCGGAATCACAATCAATCAAGAAGAACTCGAAGAAAATAAAAATCGAATTGTTGATACGCTCAAAAACTACAAAATAGAAATTGCACAAATTAAAGCCACTGTTGGACCTTCGGTGACATTATATGAAATTGTTCCTGAAGCCGGTATTCGAATTTCAAAAATCAAAAGTTTGGAAGACGATATTGCTTTATCGCTTTCGGCATTGGGAATTCGTATCATTGCCCCTATTCCAGGCAAAGGAACAATTGGTATTGAGGTGCCCAACAAAAACCCGACCATGGTCCCTATGCGTTCCGTTATTGGCTCGGCTAAATTTCAAGAAGCAGAAATGGAATTACCGATTGCTTTGGGAAAAACCATTTCTAACGAAACCTTTGTGGTGGATTTAGCTAAAATGCCTCACCTACTAATGGCCGGAGCAACAGGTCAAGGAAAATCGGTAGGTTTAAATGCGGTTTTAACCTCGTTATTATACAAGAAACATCCTGCGGAAGTTAAATTTGTATTGGTGGACCCTAAAAAGGTAGAACTAACCTTATTCAATAAAATTGAACGCCATTATTTAGCAAAGCTTCCCGATACCGACGAAGCTATAATTACCGATAACAATAAAGTAATCAACACATTAAATTCCTTGTGTATCGAAATGGACAACCGTTATTCTTTGTTAAAGGATGCCATGGTAAGAAATATCAAAGAATATAATGAAAAATTTAAAAACAGAAAACTGAATCCTGAAAACGGTCATCGTTTTTTACCTTATATTGTCTTGGTTGTTGATGAGTTTGCCGATTTAATTATGACGGCCGGAAAAGAGGTGGAAACACCAATAGCTCGTTTGGCACAATTGGCTCGTGCGATTGGAATTCATTTGATTATTGCCACACAACGTCCGTCTGTGAATGTTATTACAGGAATTATCAAGGCCAACTTCCCTGCTCGTATTGCTTTTAGAGTAACATCAAAAATTGATTCCAGAACCATTTTAGACACTCAGGGTGCTGATCAGTTAATCGGTCGCGGTGATTTGTTATACACCAACGGAAATGATTTAGTTCGTGTACAATGTGCCTTTGTTGACACCCCTGAAGTAGAACGAATCACAGAATACATTGGTTCACAAAAAGCCTATCCTAATGCTTATTTACTCCCTGAGTATGTTGGAGAAGAAAATGGCACAGTGCTTGATATTGATATCTCCGAACGCGATTCGATGTTTAGAGAAGCTGCCGAAATAATAGTTACAGCTCAACAAGGTTCTGCTTCTCTTTTACAACGAAAACTAAAATTAGGATACAACAGAGCCGGACGATTGATTGATCAATTAGAAGCTGCCGGAATTGTTGGCCCATTTGAAGGTAGTAAAGCACGAAGTGTAAATATTACTGATTTAAATTCGCTTCATGATTTTTTAAACAATGAACAAAACCCACAATAAAATGAAAAAAGTAGTCACCATACTTCTATTACTTAATGTTTTTTTTACCATTCAAGCCCAAGATAAAAAAGCCAAGGACTTGTTAGATGAAGTTACGGCAAAAGTAAAGAGTTATGAAAATATTACCATCGAATTTAAATACAGTTTAAACAATACCAAAGAGAATATCAGTCAAGATAGCAAAGGAACTGTTGTCATGAAAGGCAATCAATACCATTTAAATTTTATGGGAGTTACTAAAATTTATGATGGAAAAAAATCTTATACCATTAGTCCTGAAGATGAAGAGGTGACGATTTCTAAAATGGATGCTTTAGATGAAAATGCCATTACCCCATCTAAAATGCTTACCTTCTTTTCGAGTGGCTATAAATACTCGATGGATATACTTCAAGATATTAAAGGTCGGAAAATTCAATATATCAAATTGATTCCAATAAGTTCAAAAGACCAACGAAAAGAAATTTTATTAGGTATAGATACCCAAACAAAGCACATCTATAATTTAATAGAAATGGGTAAAAATGGTACAAAAACGACCTTAACTGTTAATTCTTTTAAAACCAATCTCCCATTGTCAAAAAATCAATTTACCTTTGACGAGAGTAAATACAAAAATTACTACATCAATAGAATTGATTAAATTTTGAGGTGAAAATACTTGACCGCTATATTTTAACGTCATTCCTGAGTACATTTACATCTGTTTTTGTAATACTCTTTTTTATCTTTATTCTTCAAGGCATTTGGCTTTTTATAGCGGAATTAGCAGGAAAAGATTTAGATGCTTTTTTAATTGTAAAGTTTTTATTATTCTATTCTCCTAAGGTTGTACCCTTAGTACTTCCCTTGTCAGTTTTGTTAGCATCAATTATGACTTTTGGTAATTTTGCCGAAAATTATGAATTTGCCGCAATGAAATCTTCAGGAATCTCGTTAAAAAGAGCCATGAGATCTCTACAATATTTTATTGTCTTATTGAGTATTGTTGCTTTCTTTTTTGCAAACTCCATTATACCCAAAGCGGAATACAAATTTGTAAACCTTCGTAAAAACATTTTACAGCAAAAACCATCTATGGCTATTGCTGAAGGACAGTTTAGCAATGTTGGAAACTACACTATTAAAGTTGATAAGAAAACCGGACCGGAAGGTAACTTTTTAGAAAAAGTTACCATTCACAAAGTTTCTAATTTAGGAACAGGGACTACTGTGGTAATTAAAGCCAAAACGGGGGAATTGATGAGTAGTGAAAAATCTAATAATTTACAGCTTATTCTTTACGATGGAAATTATTATGAGTCGATAGAACCCAAACGATATGAAGAAAGAAACAAACAACCTTTTGCTAAAAGTTCTTTCAAAAGATACATAATTAATTTTGATTTAAGTCCGTTAGAAAAAGCTTCGGATAATAACGAGAATATAACCAACACCAATACAATGTTGTCTGTTAATGAACTACGTTATACCTTAGATTCTTTACAAAACAGTAAGGACAAAGAAATTAAATCGTTTTCAGAAAATATTCATCAACGTTTAAGTTTAGTATCAATTAAACAAGATAAAAAAATTAAAGCTAGTGATAGCCTAGTCTATGATTTAATGTCGATATTACAACCAGACCAAAAGGCAATTGTTATAGGAATTTCAAAAAGTAATATTGAAAATACAAAATTTTCTATTGAAGGCAATAGAATTGATATAGAATCTAAAACCAAAAACATCAACAACCATTGGTTAGCTTTATATGATAAGTTTGTGATTGCCTATGCCTGTTTATTAATGTTTTTTATAGGAGCACCATTAGGAGCCATTATCAGAAAAGGTGGATTAGGCTTACCAATTGTATTTGCAGTAATGATTTTTATTGTATTTCACTTTATAAATGTATTTGGCAAAAAAGTGGCTCAAGAAGATGGATTAACACCATTTTTAGGGGCTTGGCTTTCTTCAATTGTTTTAACTCCATTAGCTTTATTACTTTTTTATAGAGCAACAAATGATATAGGCCTAATTAATATGGACGTTATTATGGATCCAATTCATAAATTTGTAAACAAATTATTTTCCAATTCCAAAAAAAACAAAAATGACACTTGAAAAAATACAACTTAATACCATTGAAGAAGCTATTGAAGACATCAGAAATGGAAAGGTAATTATAGTTGTGGATGATGAAGATCGTGAAAATGAAGGCGACTTTTTAGCTGCGGCAGAAAAAGTGACTCCCGAAATGATCAATTTTATGGCAACACACGGACGTGGTTTGATTTGCTCACCACTCACTGAAAGGCGTTGTGTGGAATTAGACCTGCATACCATGGTTCGAAACAATACCGATCACATGGAAACGGCTTTTACGGTTTCGGTTGATTTAAAAGGACATGGAGTAACAACTGGAATTTCAGCTTCCGATAGAGCAAAAACTATTTTAGCTTTAGTCAATGAAGATACAAAACCAAACGATTTAGCTCGTCCGGGACACATTTTCCCTTTAATTGCAAAGCAAGGTGGTGTTTTAAGAAGAACCGGTCACACTGAAGCCGCTATTGACTTTGCTCGATTAGCAGGCTTTACTCCTGCCGGTGTAATTTGTGAAATTATGAATGACGATGGAACCATGTCGCGTTTACCGGAATTAGTAAAAGTGGCTAAAAAGTTTGACTTAAAGTTAGTTTCCATTGAAGATTTGGTGGCATACAGAATGCAACACGATAGTTTAATTCAAAAGAAAGAAGATTTTGATATCGAGACTCGTTTTGGCACCTTTCGATTGCGTGCCTATTTGCAAACAACAAACAAACAAGTACATTTAGCATTAACTAAAGGAAGTTGGAATAATGGTGAAGCAATTTTAACCCGAATCAATTCCAAACAAGTTAACAACGATATTTTAGAAACCTTAACGAACAATTCCGATAAACGATTAGAGGCAATGTTCAATAGAATTAATGAAGAAGGTCGTGGAGCCATCGTTTTTATCAATCAAGAAATACCATCTATTGAATTGCTTAATCGTATCAGCGAATTGAAAGTATTACAAGAAGAAGGAAAAATGAAAGCACCACCAATCCGAATGGATGCAAAAGATTTTGGAATTGGTGCTCAAATTTTACACGATATTGACATATCTAAAATTAGATTGTTATCCAATTCCGAACAAACAAAACGGGTTGGTATGATTGGATACGGATTAGAAATTACAGATTACGTTCCTTTTTAAAGTCAATCTTTGAATTGAAACCAACTGTAAGATCTAGAAAATGAAACGGTTAGTTTATTACTTTATAATTCATGAAATTTTAAATTAAAAAAGGTTTGCAGAAACCAAAAATCGTTCTATATTTGCACTCGCAATCACAAAATGGTTGTGACTTATTGGAGAAATGGCAGAGTGGTCGATTGCGGCAGTCTTGAAAACTGTTGACTGTAACAGGTCCGGGGGTTCGAATCCCTCTTTCTCCGCACAATAAATTTCAATTCTTATCAAAACCTCGAAAATCTTTTGAATTTCGAGGTTTTTTGTTTTTTATAACTTCTAAATTAATCAATCTTTATCAAAATTAAAGGTGCAAAATCGAGACCCTAAAAAATGTAGTAAATCTGGGTCTCGCTAAATGATTAAAAACTACATAAATCAAAAGTATAACTGGGGTTCAAAACCCCTGTACACAGTAGTATCATTTATTGAACATCTTATTTTGTGCAAACTTTGACATAAATTAATGTATAATTTAATCGTTATCAAGATGAATGTAAAAAAAAAAAAAACATTTACAAAAATGTACTTAACTTAAACTATAATTTTTATTTGCACATCCGTGTGTTTTAGGTTCTCAATTTGACCTTTTCCAGATAAACTAAAATTTAAACACTTTAATCCTATTAACTTTTCAAATGTTAAAATTCACCATTTACTATGCGTGCATAATAAATTTTTATTATCTTTGAAAACGTTTGCGTAACATATGAAAGATAAAACAATTGATTATATCCTTCGTGCAACTTGGCAATCAGTAGCCAGAATGTACAACGAAGAAGCTTCAAAATATGATGGCTCAATGGCTATCGGGTTTGCTTTGCTTAGCATCGATAAAGAAGAAGGAACACCTTCCTCCTATATCAGCAATCGAATGGGAATGGAAGCCACAAGCCTTACCAGAACTTTGAAAACTTTGGAAGAAAAAGGCTTAATCATCCGAAAAAAAAATCCTGATGACGGTAGGGGTGTTTTAATTTACCTCACCGAACTAGGAAAAGAAAAAAGAGAATTATCACGAAATACGGTTTTGAAATTTAATGAAGTTATCCGGGAAAATATTACTGAAGAACAACTTAAAAATTTTATGGAAGTTGCCGAAGTAATTACGGAATTGATTAATGAAAAAAAGATTTTTTAGAAAAAAAATAGAATAAAGAGAAAAGAAAATAGACTATATCCGATAGATTTTTCTAATTTTTCAAATCTGTGTTCCAAAAAATAAAACCAACTAAAACCAGCGGAACTATCAGCCCGCAATAAGAAATAAAAAATGAAAAGAACAATCAAAAAAGTGGCAGTCATCGGGTCCGGAATCATGGGCTCCGGTATTGCGTGTCATTTTGCCAACATTGGTGTGGAAGTACTTTTGTTAGACATCATTCCAAATGCGTTAACAGAAGCAGAAGAAAAAAAAGGTCTCACTTTAGAAAGTAAAGTAGTTCGCAACCGCATCGTAAATGAAAGTTTAACAAATGCTCTAAAATCGAACCCCTCGCCTATTTACAGTCAAAAATTTGCGAACCGAATTACCACCGGAAATACTACCGATGATATGCCGAAAATTGCAAATGTAGATTGGATTATTGAAGTGGTGGTGGAACGTTTAGACATTAAAAAACTCGTTTTCGAACAAGTGGATAAATTCAGAAAACCGGGAACGTTGGTTACTTCCAACACCTCAGGAATTCCGATTCAATTCATGAGCGAAGGAAGAACAGAAGATTTCCAACAGCATTTCTGTGGAACGCATTTCTTTAACCCGGCTCGTTATTTGAAATTATTTGAAATCATTTCGGGTCCAAAAACGAGTCAAACTGTTTTAGATTTTCTAACCAATTACGGTTCTAAATTTTTAGGAAAAACTTCGGTCGTAGCCAAAGATACACCAGCATTCATTGGTAATCGAATTGGAATTTTCGGTATCATGAGTTTGTTTCACCAAGTGAAAGAAATGGGGTTAACTGTTGAAGAAGTTGATAAGTTAACCGGCCCTGTAATTGGTCGACCAAAATCGGCTACTTTCCGAACGGTTGATGTGGTAGGATTGGATACATTAGTTCACGTGGCAAACGGAATTCACCAAAACTGTCCGAATGACGAAGCCCACGATTTATTCAAATTACCGTCTTTCATTGATAAAATGATGGAAAATAAATGGCTGGGAAGCAAAACCGGTCAAGGATTTTACAAAAAAGAAGTAAAAGAAATTTTATCCTTAGATTTAGATACTTTAGAATATAGAGCCGCAAAAAAAGCATCATTTGCTACCTTAGAATTAACCAAAACAATCGACAAACCGATTGATCGTTTCCGTGTTTTGGTGAAAGGAAAAGACAAAGCCGGTGATTTTTACAGAAAGAATTTTGCCGCCATGTTTGCCTATTGTTCCAATAGAATTCCTGAAATCTCCGACGAATTATACAAAATTGATGATGCCATGAAAGCCGGTTTCGGTTGGGAAAATGGTCCGTTTGAAATTTGGGATAGCATTGGTGTAGCCAAAGGAATTGAAATGATGCGTGCAGAAGGTTATGAACCGGCCGCTTGGGTCACTGAAATGGTGAAATCTGAAAACGCTTCTTTCTATACCGTAAAAAATGGAGCCGCTTATTTTTATAACATTCCTACAAAATCACAAGAAAAAATTCCGGGTCAAGATGCATTTATCATCTTAGACAATATTAGAGAAAACCAAAAAGTTTGGGGTAATGCTGATGCCACGATTCATCACTTGGGTGATGGAATTTTGAATTTAGAATTCCATTCGAAAATGAATACGATTGGTGGCGGTGTTTTACAAGGCATCAACAAAGCTATCGATTTAGCCGAAAAAGAATACAGCGGATTAGTTATTGGAAACCAAGGAACTAATTTTTCTGTAGGAGCCAACATCGGAATGATTTTCATGATGGCTGTTGAACAAGAATATGACGAACTAAACATGGCTATCAAAATGTTCCAAGACACGATGATGCGTTGCCGCTACTCGTCTATTCCGGTTGTCGTTGCACCACATGGTATGACGCTTGGCGGTGGTTGCGAAATGAGTATGCACGCTGACCGAGTGGTGGCTGCCGCAGAAACCTACATTGGTTTAGTAGAATTTGGTGTTGGTGTAATTCCAGGTGGCGGTGGATCGAAAGAAATGACCGTTCGTGCCTCTGATTTATTCCATAAAAATGATGTGGAATTGAATGTTTTGCAAGAATATTTCCTAACCATCGGAATGGCAAAAGTAGCCACTTCTGCTTATGAAGCCTTTGATTTAGGTATTCTTCAAAAAGGAAAAGATATTGTGGTGGTGAATCGCGACAGACAAATTGCGATGGCCAAACAAATTGCTTTACAAATGGCAGAACAAGGTTACACACAACCAATTCAACGCAAAGACATTAAAGTGTTAGGAAAACAAGCGTTAGGAATGTTCTTAGTAGGAACCGACCAAATGCAAGCCGGTAAATACATTTCGGAGCACGATAGAAAAATTGCCAACAAACTAGCGTATGTAATGGCGGGTGGTGATTTATCGGAACCTACATTGGTGAGTGAACAGTATCTATTGGATATTGAACGTGAAGCATTTTTATCGTTATGTACTGAACGCAAAACATTGGAAAGAATCCAATTCATGTTAACCAAAGGAAAACCATTACGTAACTAATCATAAATGATACAACATAGATTTAAAAAATTATAGAAATTTTTAAAATTTTATAAATCAGTGTTCAAAAAAATATAAAAACATGAAAACAGCATATATAGTATCAGGATTTCGTACCTCCGTTGGTAAAGCACCAAAAGGAGTTTTTCGTTTCAAACGTCCTGACGAATTAGCCGCAGAAACCATCGAATATATGATGGCTCAATTTCCAGATTTCGACAAAAAACGCATCGATGATGTGATGGTTGGAAATGCTATGCCCGAAGCCGAACAAGGGCTAAACGTAGGTCGCTTAATTTCTTTGATGGGATTAAAAGTAACAGACGTTCCGGGTGTAACGGTGAATCGTTATTGTGCTTCCGGCTTAGAAACGATTGGAATGGCAACTGCCAAAATTCAATCCGGAATGGCCGATTGTATCATCGCAGGAGGAGCCGAAAGTATGAGTTTTATACCAATGGGTGGCTACAAACCAACTCCCGATTATGACGTTGCTGCATCAGGTAACGAAGATTATTATTGGGGAATGGGTTTAACTGCTGAAGCCGTTGCAAAACAATTTAACGTGTCTCGCGAAGACCAAGACGAATTTGCTTTTCATTCCCACCAAAAAGCTTTAAAAGCACAAGCAGAAGGAAAATTTGACAAACAAATCGTTCCGATTACTGTTGAGCAAACATTTTTAAATGAAAACGGTAAAAAAGAAACTAAATCCTATGTCGTAAAAAAGGACGAAGGCCCTAGAGCAGATACGAACACAGCCGCTTTATCAAAACTAAAACCGGTATTTGCTGCAGATGGTTCTGTAACGGCCGGAAACTCATCGCAAATGAGTGATGGTGCCGCTTTCGTATTAATCATGAGCGAAGAATTAGTCAACGAATTAGGAATAAAGCCAATTGCAAGATTAGTCAATTTCGCTTCTGCAGGAGTTGAACCAAGAATTATGGGAATCGGTCCGGTAAAAGCAATTCCGAAAGCCTTAAAACAAGCCGGTTTGACATTAAATGATATTGATTTAATTGAACTAAACGAAGCTTTTGCATCACAATCCTTAGCTGTAGTTCGTGAATTAGGTTTAAATCCTGACATCGTGAATGTCAACGGAGGTGCTATTGCATTAGGTCATCCACTAGGTTGCACAGGAGCAAAATTATCGGTTCAGTTATTTGATGAGATGCGATTAAGAGGAAGTAAATACGGAATTGTGAGTATGTGTGTGGGCACTGGTCAAGGAAGTGCGGGGATTTTTGAATTGCTTTAGAAGAAAGAAGCAAGAAACAAGAGAAAAGACTTATGAAGCATAACTTTAAAAATCTAAAAATTTGGATAATAGCAATGGAAATAGCTGCAGATATTCACAAAATTTCTTTAGAATTTCCAAAATCTGAAATTTATGGTTTGGTAAGTCAAATGAATAGAGCTGCAGTTTCAATGCCTTCAAATATTGCCGAAGGTTCAAATAGAGGAAACATACATTTCAAACATTTTTTTAAATATCAGTCTGGGCTCTTCTTTCGAATTACAAACACAATTATTAATAGCAAATCAAAATAAATATATAACTAATGAAAAAACGATTGAAATAGAAAATAAGATTATTGAGTTCCAAAAAATGACCACTGGTTTTATCAGTAAGTTAGACTCTTAATCTTTCTTCTTGCTTCTTTCTTCTTTTCTCTAAAAAAATAAATATGAACGACATAACAAGAGGAGGACAATTCCTAGTAAAAGAAACCAAATGTGAAAACGTATTCACACCCGAAGATTTCTCAGAAGAGCAAATTATGATGCGTGATTCGGTAAAAGAATTTGTAGACAAAGAAATTTGGCCAAACAAAGACCGATTTGAAAAAAAAGATTATGCATTTACCGAAGAAGTAATGCGAAAAGCCGGAGAAATGGGCTTTTTAAGCGTTGCCGTTCCCGAAGCTTACGGCGGAATGGGAATGGGATTTGTTGATACGTGTTTAGTATGCGACTACATTTCAGGAGCAACCGGTTCGTTTTCAACTGCTTTTGGTGCTCACACCGGAATTGGTACAATGCCAATTACGTTATATGGAACAGAAGAACAAAAGAAAAAATACGTTCCAAAATTAGCATCAGGTGAATGGTTTGGAGCCTATTGTTTAACTGAACCGGGTGCAGGATCTGATGCTAATTCAGGAAAAACAAAAGCCGTTTTGTCAGTAGACGGAACGCATTACAATATTACCGGACAAAAAATGTGGATTTCTAATGCCGGATTTTGTTCAGTATTCATTGTTTTTGCTCGTATTGAAGATGACAAAAACATTACCGGATTTATTGTAGAAAATGATCCATCCAACGGAATCACAATGAACGAAGAAGAGCATAAATTAGGAATTCGTGCCTCTTCTACTCGTCAAGTTTTCTTTTCTGATACAAAAGTGCCGGTTGAAAATATGTTAGCAGGACGTGGCGAAGGTTTCAAAATTGCGATGAATGCCTTAAATGTGGGGCGAATCAAATTGGCAGCGGCTTGTTTGGACGCTCAACGTCGTGTGACTTCCAACGCTATCAATTATGCAAATGAAAGAATTCAGTTCAACACTCCAATCGCTCAATTTGGAGCCATTCGTTATAAATTAGCCGAAATGGCAACTTCTGCTTATGCGGGAGAAAGTGCTACCTATCGTGCTGCAAAAGACATTGAAAACAGAATTAAATTGCGTGAAGCAGAAGGTGCAACGCACCAAGAAGCTGAATTAAAAGGTGTTGAAGAATTTGCTATCGAATGTTCGATATTAAAAGTAGCGGTTTCCGAAGATGTTCAAAATTGTGCTGATGAAGGAATTCAAATTTATGGCGGAATGGGATTCTCCGAAGATACGCCAATGGAAAGTGCTTGGAGAGATGCCCGAATAGCTAGAATTTATGAAGGTACCAACGAAATTAACCGTATGCTTTCAGTTGGAATGCTTATTAAAAAAGCAATGAAAGGCCACGTTGATCTTTTAGGTCCTGCGATGAAAGTACAAGAAGAATTAATGGGAATTCCATCGTTTGAAACTCCGGATTATTCAGAATTATTTTCGGAAGAAAAAGAAATGGTTGGCAAATTGAAAAAAGCCTTCTTAATGGTTGCAGGAGCTGCTGTTCAAAAATACGGAATGGATTTGGATGCACACCAACAATTGTTGATGGCTGCAGCCGATATGTTGATTGAAATATACATTGCAGAAAGTACTGTTTTGCGTACTGAAAAATTAGCCAAAAAAGTAGGCGAAGATAAAGCCAAAGAACAAATTGCGATGGCAAAATTATATTTATATAAAGCCGTTGATGTAGTGGCACAAAAAGGAAAAGAAAGCATCATTTCATTTGCCGAAGGTGACGAACAACGCATGATGTTAATGGGATTACGTCGCTTTACAAAATACACCAATATGCCTAACATTGTTGGTTTAAGAGAAACAATTACCACGAAATTAGTAGCCGAAAACAGTTACTGCTTTTAATAATTTTTAGTTTAGTTTGATTATTTGAAAGGCCACGCAAAATTTGCGTGGTTTTTTGTATATAATTCTTTCTTAATAACAAAATCAAACCATTCTATAAGTAAAATAAATAGAAAAAGGATGGTAATCCTTTTTTGTGTAGTACCTTAGTGTTTTCCAAAAATTCACAAAAATGAAAACAGCACTCTCCCTCCTATTTGTTTTGATTAGCTTTTCGTTTCTTGCTCAAACGGATTCACGTATTTATGATATAATAAATGCGGTATCCGCTGAAAGAATTGAAAAAGACATAAACACATTAGCCAACTTCGGCACACGAAATACCTTTAGCGATACCGTCTCATCCACTAGAGGAATCGGAGCAGCTCGACGTTGGATTAAATCGGAATTTGAAAAAATTTCCAAAGATTGCAAAAACTGTTTGAATGTCTTTTATCAAAAAGATTATGTTACTACTAACGACGGTGAACGAATCCCAAAAGATACTTGGATTGTGAATGTTACAGCCATTCAAAAGGGAACAAAATACCCAAACCGATACATAATTATGACTGGTGATATTGACTCGCGTAATTCAGATACTATGGATTTTTTGGGAGATGCCCCGGGAGCCAATGACAATGCATCAGGAATGGCGGGAACTATAGAAGCTGCAAGAGTTTTGTCGAAATACCAGTTTGAAAACAGCATCATTTATCTGGGTTTAGCTGGTGAAGAACAAGGATTATTCGGTGGTAAAGGTTTTGCGGAATATGCGAAGAAAAACAACTGGGAAATTATTGGAGTATTCAATAACGACATGATAGGAAATATTGAAGGAGTTGATGGTGTTATTGACAATCGAACATTTCGAATTTTTTCGGAACCTACACCACCTACAGAAACAGAACGGGAACGAAACATGCGTCGCTTTTACGGTGGTGAAGTGGATGGAATTTCAAGACAATTGGCTCGTTATGTTCACAAACAAACACAAACGTACATGCCGGAAATGAATCCAATGTTGGTGTATCGTTTGGACCGATTTGGAAGAGGCGGTCACCACAGACCCTTTAATGATTTAGGATATCCGGCATTACGAATTATGGAAGCTCATGAAAATTATAACCGGCAACACCAAAACCTTCGAACTGAAAACGGCATTAAATATGGCGATGTCATTGAAGGCGTAAATTTTGATTATGCTAAAAAGCTAACAGCTGTAAACGCAATTAATTTGGCTTCACTAGCTTGGGCTCCTCCTGCTCCAACAAATGTGTTGATTGGTGGTATAGTGGAACCCAATACCAAATTGCGTTGGACCAAAACAGAAGATGCTTCTATTATTGGTTATAAAATCTATTGGCGATATACCACTTCGCCACAATGGGAATTCAGTCGATTTGTGGGTAATGTAGATAACTTTGAATTAAAAGGTATCGTAATTGATAACTTCTATTTTGGAGTTGCTGCCGTTCATAAAAACGGACATGAAAGTGTGGTGGTTTTTCCAAGTGATATTATTCGAACTACTTTTAGGAGAAATTAAATTATTTCTCAATCGCATCATAAATAACCTGTTGAATTCGCTCTCTCACATTATTTTTTGATAAATTATTTGGAGCATTAGAGTCAGGGAAAGTTCTGTTCGACAAAAAGATATAAACAATTTCTTGCTCCGGATCGGCCCATGCCATTGTTCCGGTGAAACCGGTGTGACCAAAACTGGTCATGGAGGCACAACCACAGGTGGGACCTGCTGTTCCTAATTGTGGTTTGTCAAACCCTAAACCTCTTCTATTCCCTTCAGAACAGAAATAACAAGTATTAAAATCCTCAAATGTCTTTTTAGAAAAATACGTTTTACCACCGTAAGTTCCTTTTTGCAAATACAATTGCATCATTTTGGCCATATCCATAGCATTGGAAAAAATACCCGCATGTCCATCAACACCACCATTCATAGCAGCTCCCATATCGTGAACATAACCTTGAATGCGTTGGTTTCTAAAATAGGTATCATCTTCAGTTGGCGGAATAACGCTCATATCAAATTTTCGAAGCGGATTATACATCGTATAATTAGCACCAATGGATTGATAAAAGTTTTCCTGAACTAATACATCTAAGGTTTTTCCGGTGGTTTTTTCGATGTAATCTCTTAAAATGATAAATGTAAAATCGCTGTATTTGTATTCTCTTTTTGGCAACAACTTACTGTCAGCAATAATTTTCATGATGGTATCACGATAATCGTTACGCATATATAAATTTTCGGCTACTTGCAATGAAAAATTATTACTATATGATTTTCTGTAATATTTATCTAGAGGTTTTTTATTTGCATCTAATGTGGTTTTATAAAAAGGAATCCAAGGTTGCAAACGTGCATAGTGTGATAAAAAGTCTTTAAAATTTATTTTCTCTTTATCTGTTCCTTTAAAAACCGGTAGCATCTCACCTAACTTTGTGTTCATGTCTAGTAAACCTCTATCATACAATTGCATTACTGCCGGAAGCGTTGCCATTATTTTAGTTAGCGAAGCTACATCATAAATGTCTGAGTTCTTTACTTCCGTTCTTTTGTCATAATTGTGATGACCAAAAGCCTTTTGATAAATTACTTTTCCTTTTCTGGCAACAAGCACTTGCATGCCGGGAGCCATTCTTTTATCAATAGCATCTTGTGCAATTAAATCAATACGGGAGAGAATTAAAGAATTCATACCTACATTTTCAGGAACACCAAACCCAAGAAGATTATTTTTTTTCAATTGTATTCCGTGGTTGACGGCAAAATCTTCATTGATAGAAACAGGCAATTTCCCTTTACTGTCAATGCTTCCAAAAATGAGTTGCCCCGAAACCGAATGAGCAATCGGATTGTTTTGATAAGAAACAACAATAGCTTCAATATTTTCTGTGGTTGTTAACTGTAATAGAGAATAAGGTTTCGCAAAAACATCTAAGATCACTTTATTTGTACGGGCAATTTCATACAACCATACTAATTCTTTTTCTTTGAAGTCGTGGTTTTTCCATGCACCATCAGCTTTGTGAAAACCAACAATAACAGTTGAAAATTCCTTGAGCTTTTCTGTAATACCTACTAAATTAGAATCGGTTACTTCCGTAATTTCAGCATACTGACTTAAGGTTTCTACAAAAGGAGAATGGATGTCGTCACCTAGTTTTACGTAGGCAATTTTTTGTTTGTCTAAATTCTTTAAAGGTAAAATTTCGTCTTTGTTTTTTATAACAGTCACCGCTTCCTGATACAAATCATATTGTAACGCATCATATTCCGGTTTATTTATTTCGCTGTGTAAATTCAATAATGAAATGGGTTTGTAGCTATGCAGACGAGCTTTAAATTTATACTCCAAAATCTTTCGAACAGAAAATTCCAATCGTTTTTCAGTCAACGTTCCGGTTTGAAGGGCTTCTTTAATTTTAGTAATTGCTACCGGTACATTTTCCGGAAACAATAAAATGTCATTTCCGGCTAAAAATGCTTCCAAATCAATATCTCCAGGCTGTTTGAAAGAACTTACCCCTTTCATGTTTAACGCATCCGTAAATATTAGACCATCAAAGCCTAAATCTTTTTGTAAAATGTTAGTTACAATATTATAAGAAATGGAGGAAGGAAAATTGGAACGTTTTTCTAAACTGGGCACATTCAAATGAGCCACCATTACACTTGCCAATCCTTTATTAATCAGCTTACGATAGGGATACAATTCTACATTTTCAATTCGTTCTTTATCAAAACTGATGGTTGGTAAGGTATAATGAGAATCTTTATCAGTGTCTCCATGACCGGGAAAATGCTTTCCTGTGGCAAAAACACCTTGACTTTGCAATCCTTTCATTAAGGCTAACGCACGGTCGGTTACATTTTCTTTATTTTCTCCAAAAGAACGATTGCCAATAATCGGGTTTTTAGGATTTGTGTTGATATCTAATACCGGTGCAAAATTGAAATGAATTCCCATTCTTTTGCTTTGTTCTCCCATTTGAGCTCCTAATTTTTCAATTAGCTTCATGTCTTGAATAGCACCTAAGGTCATATTCCAAGGGTAACGATAGGTGGAATCCAATCGCATACTCAAGCCCCACTCGGCATCTATACCAATAAATAAAGGAAGTTTAGATTTTGCTTGAAACCTGTTAGTGAGCTTTGCTTGACGATGTGGTCCGCCTTGAAAAAAAATTAAGCCACCAATTTTATGTTCTTCAATTAATTTATCAATGGATTTAACATGGGCAGAATCTTTATTTGAATAAGCTGCAACCATGAACAATTGTGCAATTTTTTCTTCAATTGACATGCTTTTATAAACACTATCTACCCATTTTTTTTGAGCGTCTGTGGTTTCAAAATAGGTAACTTTTTCTTCTTCTTCTTCTTCTTCTATTGGTATGGCTTCTGAAAATGAATTTTGTAATACAATCTCATTTAGAGCCATAGTTTTCTTGGTGTCAAAATCTTCAACACCTAGTAGCACATAAATCATGGCTAGAAGAAAAATTAGAATACGATATTTCATAAGATTGATTTAGAAAAAGCGACTGTGCCAACTTTCTATAGCAGGAACTTCCCAATATTCGTGCCATTCACCAACCGTATTAACGAGATTATTAAACACTATAGTATTTTCTGAAACCGCTTTTTCTTTTGCCATTCTTTTAAAATCCGTAAGTGTCTTGTGTGTAATATGTTCACCTTGTTTGTAAGTCACATTCATTTTGTCTAACAAGTCAACCATATATTTTTTTTCAAGGGATTGAATAAATTCAACAGATTTATCAATTGAGCAACCGGTTGCCATTTGGACTTCTTGATTCACTGCTAAAATAATAAATCGATTGTATTTTACAACAAAAGAAGCTTCCAATCCGGTTCCATGAGCTGACCAGTCTTCAACAAATGTCATCAAATCATTTTCAATTTGATTCACTTCTTCATCTGAGAATTTTCTATTGCATTGGTAAATCCAGATTTTGGATTCATCTGGTAAGGTATCAAAGGGAACAAACATTTTTTTTAATTTTATGAATTATAAATCACCAGCATTGGCAATAAGTTCTGCAATATCGAGCACTTTTATTTGGCCTTCTTTTTCTTTATTTTTCACTCCGTCAGTCATCATGGTGTTACAAAACGGACATCCGGCTGCAATAATATCAGGCTTGGTTTCAAGGGCGTCTTCTGTTCGTTCAATATTTACTTCTTTGTTTCCGGGTTCGGCATCTTTAAACATTTGTGCTCCTCCGGCTCCACAACATAATCCATTTGCTCTTGAACGTTTCATCTCTACTAATTCTGCATCCAATTTTTGAATTAAATCCCTCGGAGCTTCATAAACGTTATTGGCTCTCCCCAAATAACAAGGATCGTGAAAAGTTATTCTTTTACCTTTGAATTGACCGCCTTCAATAGCTAATCGGCCATCGTCTAATAACGATTTTAAAAATTGAGTGTGATGAACTACTTCATATTTTCCTCCCAATTCAGGATATTCATTTTTAATAGTATTGAAACAATGCGGACAAGCGGTAACAATTTTCTTTACTTCATAAGCATTCATGACTTCAATATTCATCATGGCTTGCATCTGAAATAAAAACTCGTTTCCGGCACGTTTAGCCGGATCACCCGTGCAACTTTCTTCTGTTCCTAAAACAGCAAAAGAGATATTTGCCCTGTTTAAAATTCTAACGAATGCCTTCGTGATTTTTTTTGCACGATCATCAAAGCTACCGGAACATCCCACCCAAAATAAAACTTCAGGTTGTTTGCCTTGAGCCATCATTTCTGCCATGGTTGGCACTATTAAATTTTCAGCCATATTTTTATGATTGTTGGATTTTTAGATTTTTAGAATTTAGGAATTTTAGATTGCTCGAAATGTCTATTACCCCTAAAATCTAACAATCGAAAATTCGCTTATTATTCATGGTGTTCGTCATCAAAAACTTGAATTGTCACTTCTTTATCTACTAAATCTGTAAACCTACCTCTGTATCGCGTTGCTTTTACTAAGTGATTGTCAATCCAATGGTAGTTTCCTCCTCTAGGTTTTCCCATTACCATTCCGTGATATTTAAAGCCATATTTTTTTAGCCAAATTTCTGTATATTCTCTATGAGCTTCTGTTCTTGAGGTAAAAAAGAAAATAATATGACCTTCATCATACCATCTGTTCAAGGTTGCTAAAGCATCAGGATATACTTCGGCTGTCAACATTCGCTCCGGTTCTTCGTTTGGAATGTCATCACAGATTGTTCCGTCAATGTCAATTAAATAATTTTTAATTCCGGGAGGTAAAATCGGACTTAAATGTTGTCCGTTTTCGGTAATTGCTTGTAAGTTTTTTTCAATGTCTTCCGATTTCATTTTTTAGTTTTTTGTTTAAAATTTCACATTCATTTGACACAACCCCAAGCCTCACTTTTATGGGAATTGTACCTATATATTAATTTTCGTCTTTCCAGTTTAAACGGTCCATTTGGTTATATTGCCATGGAGCTCCGTTGTTTTCAATGTTGGTCATCATGGCATTTAATGACATTGGTGCAGCACTTTGTTCCATAACCAAATAACGACGCATGTCCATGATGATTGATAACGGACTAATGCTTACCGGACATTCTTCAACACAGGCGTTACAAGAAGTGCAAGCCCATAATTCTTCAGGAGTGATGTAATTATTTAGTAACGCTTTACCATCATCCACAAATATACCTTTGTTAGCATCAATATTTTTTCCTACTTCTTCCAGCCTGTCTCTGGTATCCATCATGATTTTTCGGGGAGATAATTTTTTTCCGGTTTGGGTAGCCGGACATGAAGAAGAACAACGTCCGCATTCGGTACAAGTATAAGCATTTAGCAATTGCACCCAATTTAAATCAGTAACATCACTTGCTCCGAATTTTGCCGGAACTGCATCCGGATTTGCCGGAGCTGCAAAAGGATCTGCTGAAGGATCCATCATTAACTTTACTTCGTTGGTTACACTTTCTAAATTATCAAACTTTCCTTTTGCATTTAAATCTGCAAAATAGGTGTTTGGGAAAGCCAATAAAATGTGTAAATGCTTAGAGAAATATAAATAATTTAAAAAGATTAAAATACCAATAATATGAAGCCACCATGCGGTTCGCTCAATTAGTATAACACTTCCGGTTGCCATTTCCTGAAAAAATACAGCAACATATTGTGATACTGGAAAACTTCCTGCAATTGGATAACCTGCAGTGCCACCATTTAAATTCTGTAAATGAAAATCGGCCGCATTCATTACTAAGAAAAGCGTCATCAAAACGATTTCAAAGTATAAAATGTAATTGGCATCTGATTTGGGCCAACCTTTTAAGTCGGAACTTATAAAGCGTTTTAATTTAATTGTATTTCTTCGAATCCAAAATGCAATTACAGCCACAATCACTAATAATGCTAGAATTTCAAACGATGCAATTAAAACATCATAAAATCCTCCCATAAAAGCAAAAACACGATGCGTCCCGAAAAGTCCGTCAATTATAATTTCTAATAATTCTAAATTGATGATTACAAATCCAACATACACAATAATATGTAAAAATCCTGCAATTGGTCTTTTAACCATTTTTGATTGCCCCAAAGCAATCATTGCCATATTTTTCCATCGTTCAGACGGATTATCATTCCGGTTTATATCTCTACCTAATTTTATGTTTCTGATTAACTTTTTAACATTGGAAACAAAAAATCCGAAACCAAGAATCAGAATTAAAGCAAAAAGTAAATTATCTAAATAGCTCATAAAGCATTATTTTTTAATAGAAATTGTATCGTTTACCGGAGCAACATAAGGTTTATTTTTCTTTCCAAAAAGAGAAACATTGACATACCTAATTGGATTTAATCGCAAGTCTTGTAGTAACAATTCCAATTCTTTTGATGACTTAGCAAAATTAGTATAAAGGGTTTCGTCTTTAAACATTTTACCCATTGTTCCTTTACCTGACTGCACATCATTCATTATTTTATCAACGTTTGCAAGCGTTGTTTCCAATTTCTTAACAGTTTCACCAATATTGGCTTTGGCCAAAGAATCCGATATTTTTGAAAAATTAGCCGTTGTCTTTTCTAAATTTGTTGTAGTAGCGTTTATTTTAGCTTTATTTTCAGCCAACATTGAATTTATTGAACTGGAAGTTTCGCTGAATCCGGTTAAAACTTCATTTAATTTTACAACACTGTTTCTGAGATTTTCTTTCGTTTTATCATCCAAAACTTCATTCAAACCAATCAACAATGAATCGGCACTCACCATCATGCGTTCAATTTTTTCTTGAAGGGGCGTTAATCGTTCTGTTACTAAATCGGTTAGACCCGGTTTTACATCTCCAATTAAAACATCACCAGATTTTGCAAGAGTCTTGTCAGTTGTGCTAGGAATAATTTGAATTTGCTTTCCCCCTATCAATCCGGGTTCATACAATCGAGCTATGCTTGATTTAGAAATTTCAAAATCTTTGTTAATTTGAAGTTCAACAATTGGTTTCCAATTGTTCTTATCTGAAAAATTAATACTTTTTACTTTTCCGATAATCAATCCATTAATAGTTATAGGAGCTGATGAGGCAAGGCCTTCAACATCGTTGTATTCCACATAAAAAGTGTTGTAATTGGTTAAAATATCGGTACCCTTTAAAAAACTATAGCCCCATATAAATAATAATATGGAGCAAATAACCAAAATTGCGGTTTTAATTTCTCTCGTTATTTTCAAAATATAAATGTTTTAAGCAAAATTAGTTTAATAATTAATTTTTCTTCATACTTTCTTCTAATTTTATTTTCTTGCCTTCTTTAAAAGATACAATAAAAGCAGCTTCATAGCCTTTTTCTTTAGCCTCCTTTACAAATTGCTGAGCTTCACTATAACTAGTAGTCGCTTGAAAATAATATTTATACAAACCGCCTTCTTCAAAAATAGAAATGGGTTGTAATCCTTTAAAGTTGCCTGGAGTTGCTTCCAATAATTTACCACTTGCCGAAATTTGAACTTTAAAAACTACAGCATTGTCCTCAAAAGTCTTAGCTACCGGCGTAGTTACTCTAGCTTCTTTAATTTCTTTTACTTCAGGAGTGGTTTTTTGTGGTTCTTGTTTTGCTACGGAAACATTTTCTTTTTCAACAACTTGTTTTACAGGTTTCTCAGGAGTTGATGGAACGGAGGCAGTACCAAAGTATTCTTTCTTATAACTTAAAATACCATCTGCAATTGCTTTTGCCAATTCATCTTGTCCTTTTTCAGTGTTAAGATAAGCACCTTCAATTTTATTGGAAAGAAATCCGAGTTCTATTAAAACTCCTGGCATTACAGTTGCATCTAAAACCCAAATTGGTGCTTGTTTAACACCTCTATTTTTTCGATTGAGTTCATTCGTAAAGTTATCTTGAATTTTACTGGCCAAAGTGATGCTTTGGTATAAATTTTCTTCTTGAATAATTTTTAATCCAATTAAAGTTTCGGGATTGTTAGGATCAAAACCGGCATATTTCACTTTATAATCGGCTTCTAATGTAATTACACTGTTTTCCTTTTTTGCTACTTCAAGATTGGTTGCATTTCGAGTTAAACCCATTACAAAAGTCTCTGTTCCAGATGGTTCATAACTCTTAACGCCATTACAGTGAATGGAAACAAACAAATCAGCATGAGCTTTGTTGGCAATATGAGCTCTTTCAGTAAGTTCAATAAAAACATCTGTTTTTCTGGTATAAAGAATATTTAAGTCGTTATATTTTTCTAATAGTTTTCCAACTTTAAGTGTTACATTTAAGGCTATTGTTTTTTCTACAAAACCATGATGAATAGCACCAAAATCTTTACCCCCATGGCCGGCATCCAAAACAATTTTAAACTTTGGATTGGTCTGACTGAAAAGTACAGATGACGTTAACAAAAAAACTGTAAAAATGAAATATTTGGTATGTTGAAGCAATTGCATAGGTTTAAAAGTTAATTTTAATAAAAACTCTGTATCGATAATTTTATTATTTACTTAATTTTGGCCAAAAATTATATGTAAGTTTGGCATTTCAAAAACTGAGCCACATTTTTACAAAAATAGCATTAAAACATTTGCGTACAAACTTATTTCATATCGTTTTATCAGCATTTTTCCTAACAATCGGAAGTTTTCACGCAATGGCTCAAGATCTACCCAAAAAGCCTTTGATAGTAAGCCCTGAAAACAAGACAGATAGCATAGTTCCTGTGAAAGAAATTGATATTATTATTGCTGATACTATAAAAAAAGATTCACTTCCTGAAACGTTTAAAAAAGCACTTTTAGAAGGTAAGATTAAATATAAAGCCATTGATTATACAAAGATTGATCAAAAAAATAAAATGATTACATTATATGATCAAGCAGAATTGTATTATCAAGACATTGAGTTACAGTCCGGAATTATTGTTATGAACTACGAAAAGAACGAAGTTTATGCCGGTAGGATAAAAGATTCAACAGGTACTTACACACAGTATCCAAAATTCAAACAGGGAAGTAATATTGTTGAACCCGATTCCATTCGATTTAATTATAAAACAAAAAAGGCCTTGATTTGGAATTCAAGAACCGAACAAGGCGATATAAAACTAAAAGGAGAAATCAGTAAAAAAGAAAACGATTCTGTTTATTTTATCAAAAATGCAAGAATAACAACTTCTAGTGACATTGACGATCCTGAATATTATTTTTTATCAAGGAAAATAAAACTTGTTCCTGGAAAAAAAGTGGTAACCGGTTTTACCAATATGTATATCGCTAATGTCCCAACTCCTCTTTTTTTACCTTTTGCTTTTTTTCCTATGTCTGACAAAAGTCAATCCGGAATTATTGTTCCTGCATTTCAAGACACAAGACGTCAAGGTTATTCGTTGCAAAATGGCGGACTCTATCTAGCATTGAGTGATTATTATGACCTGGCTATTTTAGGAGATTATTACACAAATGGAAGTTATGGTCTTCGATTTCAAAGTTCCTATGCTCTTAAATACAGATTTATAGGAAGTTTTAATATTAGATTTGAAAACCTGATTCAAAGCGAGAGAGGCTTTCCTGATTATTCTAAATCAAATATTTACAATATTCAATGGTCACATTCTCAAGATTCAAAAGCAAATCCAAGTTCAAGATTCTCAGCCTCAGTAAACTTAGGTAGTAGTAGATATTACCAACAATCACTAAATCAAATCAATATTGGATCCAACTTAAACAACAACCTAAGTTCTTCAGTTTCTTATTCTAAAACCTTTAATAGTACACCACAAGTAAATTTATCTCTTACAGCAACACACAATCAAAACACAAACACACAAGAAATCAACATGACGTTGCCGACTTTTCAGGCAAGTGTTGACAGAATTTTCCCGTTTGCTCCAAAGGATGGTATTAAAAAAGGGATTATAAAGAATATTAACTTTCAATATAACATTAGAGGAGAAAACAGAATAAGAACTACTGATTCATTATTTTTTAAGTCAGAAATGTTTAAAGAGGCAAGAAATGGTTTTCAACATAGTATTCCATTATCTACAAATTTTAAAATTTTTAAACATTTTAGTCTATCCGCAGGTTCAAATTATAATGAAGTTTGGTATTTCAAAACAATTGATAAAGAATTTGACTCTGATTTAAACCGTGTAATAACTACGGAAGTCAATGGATTTGATTCCTATAGAACTTATGATTTCAATTCAAGTTTAGGTACAACATTTTATGGAACTTTCAATTTTGGAGACAACAAAAAAATTCAGTCTATTCGTCATACTGTCAGACCATCTGTTTCGTATAATTTCACCCCAAGTTTTGAAAAGTATTATGATACTTATGCTATGGATGCCTCTGGTAGAATGCAAGAATTTACAAGGTTTGAACAAGGTATTTTTGGCTCACCAGGTAAAAATAATTCTAATAATATTGGATTTAACATAGGTAATTCATTTGAAGCTAAAATTACTGACAAAGATACCACACTAACTGAACCTAAGAAAATCATGTTATTAAGCAATTTAAATTTATCAACAAGTTATAATATTGCTGCAGATTCATTAAGTTGGTCACCATTGAGGATTAGTGGCGGCACCAATTTATTCGACAACAAAATGGCAGTTAATTTCGCAACAACCCTAGACCCATATGCAATAACAAATACAGGTAAAAGAATAAACACATTCAATATCGATAATGGTGGTAGTTTATTTAGAATGACAAGTGCTAACATGACACTAAATTATTCTTTTAGTTCTAGTGATAAAAAAGGTGCTGACAAAAGTAACAATGATCAAGGTGCTAAAAATGGAGGCCGTGAAGATGATTTATTTGGTACCAATATAGATTTTACTGATCGAAGGAGAAACCAAACTGATTCAGATGATAGTTCAGATAGTAAATTAACTGAATTTTTTAATGCCATTATGCCGTGGGATTTAACTTTAGCATATTCATTAACCTATAGTAACGTTAATAGAGAAAGTAGAATAACCGGAAATTCATTGATGATTTCAGGAAATATTGATATCACCCCGCGTTGGAAAATGGGTGTCTCCTCAGGATATGACTTCGTCCAAAAAGGTGTTACCTTTACTCAATTTCGTTTTGAAAGGGATTTATTGAGTTGGCGAATGGATTTTAACTGGTCTCCCTATGGAACAAATGCTTATTGGGGATTTTATATTGGCGTAAAATCTGCAGTATTTAGAGATATTAAACATGACAAACGTTCTTTACCAGATCGCGTTTTACGATAATTTAAAAACTTGAATATTATGAAAAAAGTAATAAAAACTACAAAAGCTCCTGCTCCTATCGGCCCATACAATCAAGCAATTTTAAATGGTAACATACTTTTCATTTCAGGACAAATTGCCATCAATCCAGAAACTAACGAAATGGTCTTAGATTCAATAGAAAACGAAACCAATCAGGTAATGCAAAATTTAAAAGCCATTTTAAATGCAGCAGAAATGACTTTTGAAAATGTTGTCAAAACATCCATTTTTTTAAATGATATGCATAACTTTTCATTGGTAAACAGCGTTTACGCAAAATATATTGAGGAGAAAACAGCTCCGGCAAGAGAGACAGTTGCAGTAAGTGCATTACCTAAGTTTGTCAACGTGGAAATTTCTATGATTGCTGTGAAATAGTTGCTAATATTAATTTTTTTATTGAGATTTAAATTAAAATTAATTCGCTTTTTAGTTCTTTCTAATAAACAATACTCTGTATTTTCTAAAAAATACACCTTTGTGGATTTGAATAAAGAGCTGTAAGATATTAAAATTTATATATTCATTTATTGAAGTACATTTCATCATGAAATCATAAATAAAAATTTTAGAAAAGACGTAAAAGTCGCTGAAAAATTACCTGAAAAATTTTAAAAAAAAAATTAGTTTATTGACCGCCAAATATTGGTGTGCCATCTTTTTGTAACACAAATCCTTTCCATGCAATTAACTGATACGCTTCATTAGTCCAACTACCATCTTTGCCTTTTGTTAACACAAATCCTTCTTTTTCTTTCGGAAAAAAAACTTCAGCGGTTACTAAATCTTTTGAAAAAATAACATAGGCAGGATCACCGTTAACCATAGCTCCATTCTCTAATCGATTTAATCTTGGTGTTAACCCACTAACGTTGATGCAACTATCTCTTAATATGGATTTTTTGAAGCCAAAGTCCTCCAAACATTCTGATTCATTACAAATCACTTGTTGTAAAACAATGGATTCTGCAAAAGTTAGTAGTGCTTTGTTTTTAAATTTTGCTTGATTGCCGTACATTTCAAGATCACCAAATCCTTCAATCAATGAGCCTTCCTGAATTTTAAAAGCTACTTCCCTACTGCTCGAAATTCCTTCTGATAAAAAATCAAAGACACCATAAAAAACGTCACCTTGTATAACACCTTTAATAGTACCAGTGTTTTTATCTTTTCCTGCCAAGGAATAGTTTAAATAGCCAAATATAGAATCGGTTACTTTTGTTACTCTTAACTTGACGAATGAATCAACATCCAACATTTCATAACACGACAAAGTCAATTCTGCTGGGGATACCTCAGGAATTAATACTACAGCAGCTTGTTTTTTTATACTACTTTCACAACTGAAAAAGAAAATAAAAAGATATAATAAAGTTGCAATTTTTCTCATAATTGATGACTATTAAGTTTACAAACTGATTACATTAGAACTTATTGTAATTAATTTAAAACCGGATTAAAAAAAGAGGTATGCCTCATTTTCTGTTCAGGAAAATTTGCTGTTTTGGTAGTATAAAAGTAGTTAATTTTAACATATTTACTACTAGAGTATCGAATAGTAATTAACAATCTAGTGTTCATTACTTAATTATTAATAAAAGAAACGCCTAAAATAAAAGTGACTACTCTTAAATTATAATTATTCAAGGTTTAAATATAATGTCTGATAATAACTATCAAATTGACTATTTGTTAAACACATACTTAAAAAATCGTGACAAAAACCTTAAAAATAATTATTATCAAACCGTTTACCTATATAACATGAAAAATATTACTTTTTTTATTTTTTTTCAACCATTGCTTCGCATTAATTACTAATTATGTTGCTCCTTAAAAATACCAAACAATAAATCAGCTTCCACCATTCGCGTAGGTGATTTTTCCATTTCATGTAAAACGCGTTTGATTGAGAATGGATTTAAACCCAATTTCAAGCCCAATTGATACAGAAATTCATGTTCTCTATCGTGGTGATGATTGTCACAATGTGAAAGTAACGCCAAACGATAAAAATGTTCAATGCGTTTAAATTCTGATTTAAATACCAAAAGTTCATTCGGAATTTTAAACAATTCATCAAAATCAGTATCTCGAACTTTCAAATCATCGGCTACCATTTTGATAAATTCGTATTCTCTTTCGTGTAATTTACCATCAACTTTTGACAGTTCAATCATATCGCCAATTAAACTTAATTTTTCTTTATAGGTAATCATAAAACCTTATTTTTGGCTAATTTAGTTTTTTCAAATAATTTTTCAAACAATGAAAGTAATTTTCTCCCTAATTATCGTTTTTGTACTACTCGTTCTATTCAGTCAAAAGGTGTTTGGACAAAAACGCTATACTACTTTTGATATTGAAGCTCCACAACTAAAAGTAACTAAAAAAATATGGGTATATCTTCCGTTGGGTTATGAAAAATCAAGTGAAAGTTATCCGGTAATTTACATGCATGATGCCCAGAATTTATTTGATGCCAAAACTTCGTATGCCGGTGAATGGAAAGTTGATGAAACTTTAGATAGTTTAAAATTAAAGGTCATTGTGATTGGTATCGAACATGGAAATGACAAACGACTGGATGAACTAACGCCTTTCAAACATGAAGAATACAGCGGTGGAAATGCTGATGCTTATTTAGATTTTATTGTTTCAACCTTAAAACCACAAGTAGATTTAAAATATAGAACCAAAACGAAAGCCAAACACACCACAATTTTTGGTAGTTCTTTGGGTGGTTTGGTTTCGTTTTATGCCGTTTTAAAATATCCGAAAGTATTTGGCAATGCAGGTGTCTTTTCCCCTTCTTTTTGGTTTACAAAAGATATTTTTGACTACGCAAAGAAGGCTAAAAAATCGAAGGCCAAACTTTATTTTCTATGTGGTGATAGTGAAAGCGAAGACATGGTTTCTGACATGGAACGAATGACTAAGATACTATCTGAAAACCGTTCTGATTGCAAACATTTAACAAAGGAAGTAATTATAAAAGAGGGACGACATAACGAAAAAATGTGGAGCCAACAATTTGGTGAAGCTGTTTTGTGGCTATTGAAATAGTTAGAAAGTTACATGTTGCAGGTTACGAGTTGCGGGTCACTTGATGCGGGTTTTCTGTGAATATGTGTTTGAAATACTTTTAACTTCGTACATTTACAAAAAATTTAAAAAACTCAGTAACTCAGTAACTCAGTAACTCAGCACCTCAAAAATATGAACAAC
The DNA here is from genome assembly GCF_002428305.1 of Flavobacterium sp. UBA6135. GTDB lineage: Bacteria > Bacteroidota > Bacteroidia > Flavobacteriales > Flavobacteriaceae > Flavobacterium. Next base: position 36,685 of record NZ_DIVJ01000027.1, read on the forward strand.
AACGATATCTTCAAAAAACTACGTGTCGCCTTACAATTGCGTGACGACCAAATCGTAGAAATCATGCAATTAGTAGATTTCAGAATTTCAAAAGCAGAATTAGGAGCGTTCTTTCGCAATGAAGACCATCCCAATTTTATGGAATGTGGTGATCAGGTTTTGCGTAATTTTTTAAACGGATTAGTCATTCATTTACGTGGCACAAAAGAAAACCCAAAAAATCCAATTGATGTCATTAAAAGTCATAAAGCTGATGGTGGTGAGAGAACAGAAAATAAAGAAAAGAAGCAAGAAGATAAAAAACCGTTTGTAAAATCAAATACAGGTCAAAAACCGGCATTCAAGAAAAAACCTGCTTCCAATCCGAAATCTCGGGAGAAAAAACCGGAGAAGAAAATAGAGATTGTTGAGAAAGTGAAATTTAACAACGGTAAACCAAAAAAGAAATAAATATCCTTAATAAAAAAATCCTGAGCATTCACTCAGGATTTTTTATATCATCTATTGATTCTGTTAATTTATTTAGATAAAGCCGCTTTCACTTGATCTGCTGCTTCTTGAAACTGAACTGCTGATAAAATTGGCATTCCCGAATTGTCAATCAATTCTTTTGCAATTTCAGCGTTTGTTCCTTGTAAACGAACAATGATTGGCACTTTAATAGCGTCGCCCATGTTTTTATAAGCATCAACTACACCTTGAGCCACACGGTCACAACGAACAATTCCACCAAAAATATTGATTAAAATAGCCTCAACGTTTGGATCTTTTAAGATGATTCTAAAAGCAGTTTCCACACGTTTTGCATCAGCTGTTCCACCTACGTCAAGGAAGTTTGCCGGCTCATAACCTGCATATTTAATTAAGTCCATTGTAGCCATTGCTAATCCGGCACCATTAACCATACAACCTACAGTTCCGTCAAGGTCAACATAATTTAAACCTACTTCTTTTGCTTCTACTTCAATTGGATTTTCTTCACGAACATCACGCATATCAGCAATTTTAGCTTGTCTGTAAAGTGCATTGTCATCAATGTTTACTTTAGCATCAACAGCCATGATTTTATTATCTGAAGTTTTCAAAACCGGATTGATTTCAAACATCGAAGCATCTGAACCAATGTAAGCGTTGTATAAACTATCAACAAATTTCACCATTTCTTTAAAAGCAGTTCCCGAAAGACCAAAATTAAAAGCAATTCTTCTTGCTTGAAATCCTTGTAAACCAACAGTTGGATCAATTTCTTCAGTAAAAATTAAATGTGGTGTGTGTTCTGCAACTTCCTCAATATCCATTCCACCTTCTGTAGAATACATAATCATATTTCTACCCGTTGCACGATTTAATAAAACGGACATATAAAATTCTGAAGTTTCACTTTCTCCTGGATAATAGACATCTTCAGCAATTAAAACTTTGTGAACTTTTTTCCCTTCAGCAGAAGTTTGTGGCGTAATCAATTGCATCCCAATAATTTGCTCTGCAATTTCCTCCACTTGTTGCAAGTTTTTAGCCAACTTCACGCCACCACCTTTTCCACGTCCACCAGCGTGAACTTGAGCTTTAATTACGTGCCATCCTGTTCCGGTTTCTGCTGTTAATTGTTTTGCTGCAGCTACTGCTTCAACTGGACTGTTTGCTACAATTCCTCTCTGAATTCGTACGCCATAACTGGCCAAAATCTCTTTTCCTTGGTATTCGTGTATGTTCATAATGAAATGCGTTTGTCTGTTTAAAAAGTGCCACAAAAATAGCAAACTAATTTATAATTGACTAACCTTTTTTTATTAATTGTTGCAAATAGTAAGATGAAAAGGAATACTATTCTATTTAACGAACTTAACAAATATAACAGTTGAATCTGGAAAAGTTACATTAATAACATTTTGTTATTATTTGTTATTTATCACGTAATGATTTTGTAAACTCTTGCAGTCAGACTACATTTGCAAAAAAGAAAAAGTATGAATGCAAAAGATTTGCTCAATTTAACAGAAGAATTTGGAAGTCCATTATATGTTTATGACGCAGAAAAGATTCAATCACAATATAATCGATTAACCAGTTCGTTTTCTAAAGTTAATCGACTACGAATAAATTATGCTGTAAAAGCATTATCAAACATTTCTATTTTGAAATTGTTCCATTCAATGGGTTCGGGATTAGATACGGTTTCCTATCAGGAAGTTCAACTTGGTTTAGCCGCAGGATTTGAACCGGAAAGAATAATCTTCACACCTAACGGAGTATCGTTGGAAGAAATTGAATTGGTTGCCGCTTTAGGAGTTCAAATCAATATTGACAATCTTTCTATTTTAGAACAATTTGGAACCAAACATCCACATGTTCCGGTTTGTATTCGAATCAACCCTCATGTTATGGCTGGTGGTAATACTAATATTTCTGTAGGACACATTGATAGCAAATTTGGTATTTCGATTCATCAATTACCACATTTGCTTCGAATTGTTGAAAACACCAATATGCATATCAACGGAATTCACATGCATACCGGTTCAGATATTTTAGACATTGAAGTATTTCTATATGCTGCTGAAATTTTGTTTGATACCGCCAGACATTTTAAAGCATTAGATTTCATTGATTTTGGAAGCGGCTTCAAAGTGCCTTATAAAAAAGATGACATTGAAACGAATGTGGAGGAATTAGGAAAAAAATTATCAAAACGCTTCAATAAATTCGAAGAAGAATACGGTCGTCCGCTAACTTTAGCTTTTGAACCGGGTAAATTTTTAGTGAGTGAAGCCGGATATTTTTTAGCCAAAGTAAATGTGGTTAAACAAACCACTTCTACAGTATTTGCTGGTGTTGATAGTGGATTTAATCATTTAATCCGACCGATGTTGTATGGTTCTTATCATCAAATTGAAAACATTTCAAACACCAAAGGCAAAGAACGTTTTTATTCCGTTGTTGGATATATTTGTGAAACAGACACTTTTGCCAATAACCGAAGAATCAACGAAATTACTGAAGGAGATATTTTGTGTTTTAGAAATGCAGGAGCTTATTGTTTTTCGATGGCATCCAATTATAACTCCCGCTTCAAACCTGCAGAAGTACTTTGGTTTGAAGGTAAAGGACATTTAATTCGTGAAAGAGAAACTATGGAAGACATTTTACGTGGACAAGTAGTTTTTGAATTTGAAAAGAGTTTGGCCATTTAATAGTTTATATATTTTCAAAATTAAAAGTCGGATCTATTCCGGCTTTTTTTATGTATTAAATTTTAGTTAGGAAATTTAAAGTTTATAAATTCTTCATCTGCTTTAGTTATATTTGAAAAAATTTTACCCCATGAATAGAAGAAAGTTTTTTAGAAACGGAGCACTTTTCACCGTAGGATCAACATTAATCAATCCATTTTCAAGTGTTGCTCAACCACTAGATATTCCTGTAAAAAAAGGAAAAAAAGCTAAAAATATTATTTTCTTAGTTAGTGACGGAATGAGTTCCGGAACTTTAAACATGGCCGATATTTATTTAGACAGAAAAACCGGAAAAGGTTCTAATTGGTTGAATCTCTATCGTGAAAATAAAGTAACTCGTGCTCTGATGGATATGGCTTCGGCATCTTCAATTGTAACCGATTCAGCAGCTGCCAGTTCTTCGTGGGGTGGAGGTTTTCGAGTAAAAAATGGAGCGTTAAACATTGGCATAAACGGTGAAGAACATTTACCAATTTGGCAAAAATTCAAAAAAGTCGGAAAAATGGCAGGTTGTGTGACAACAGTTCCAATCACACATGCTACTCCTGCAGGATTTTGTGTCAACAGCAAAAGCAGAAACAGTCAAGCCGATATTGCTGAAGGTTATTTAGAAATTAAATTTGATATCATGATGGGCGGTGGTCAACAATATTTTGACGCCAATTCCAGAAAAGATAAAAAAGACATGTATGCTGCTTTTCAAAAAGCGGGCTATCAAGTGGCAAAAACAAGAAGTGAAATGCTTGCTGCGTCAGATGATAAACCTATTTTAGGAGTATTTTTTGATGATGGCCTTCCCTATTCTATTGACCGCGAAAACATCAAAGACTTAGGAAATTCAGTACCTACTTTGGCAGAAATGACTCAGAAAGCAATTAATAGAATGAAAAACCACAAAAACGGTTTTGTATTGCAAGTGGAAGCCGGAAAAGTAGATTGGGCGGCTCATGCCAATGATATTGCCGGTTTGTTATACGACCAAGTGGCATTTGATGAAGCTATTAAAGTGGCGATGGATTTTGCTGAAAAGAATGAAGAAACCTTAGTAATTATTACAACAGATCACGGAAATGCAAATCCGGGATTGATTTACGGAAAAAATGTGAATGATAATTTTGATAGTGTTCAAAAATTCAAACATACCAACGATTGGATTCTACATGGTTTAACTCCTGAGTCAACACTTTCACAAGTGAAAGAACGCATTGAGTTTGCCAATAACTTCGTTCCAAATGATGATGAAGCTCAAACTATTTTAAACTATTATAAAGGTTTAGTTAAAGGTGATGATGGATTATATAATTACAAAAAATTACCTTTTGACTATTTTGCACAAGTTCAAAAATCAAGAACTTCTGTGGGTTGGATAAGTAGTGATCATTCTGCAGATTATACTGAATTAGCTATGTTTGGACCGGGAAGTCAAGAATTAAAACCTTTTATCAAAAATACCGATTTGCATTATTTTATGCTGAAAGCTGCCGAGGTTGAAAATAAATTTTAAACCAATGATTTTCTAAAATAAACCAACAATACAAGAAAATATAACGCATAAGTTAAAGAATGAGCCATCACAATGCCTTCAATTCCAAACTTTGGAATAAGGATATAACTTGATGACAATAGTAATCCAAACGATAAACTTTCAGTAATCAAATAGGCTTTGGTTAATTTTTTAGCAAAAAATTCGTAACCTAAAATTACGGATGCTGCCTTGAATAGATCTCCAAGTAATTGCCAAATAAACAAGTCAGATATGGGCAAAAATTCGTCTGTAAAAAGTAATTTTATAATAAAAAAACGCAAAAAATAAATTACAACCAAAACCATGACAAAAACTGGAAATATAGTTTTGTAATACTTTTGAAAAACAGATTTGGTTTGATCTATTGAAACCGCTTCAGATAATTTTGGTAAAAAATAAACGGTGAGTAATGTTGATAAAAACATAAAATAATAAGTCGCAATTCTACTCATCGCTTCCCAATAACCGGCTTCTGACAATCCAATCGAATCAATGATATAGTTTCGAAGAACTAAAAACACTAGCGGACTCACAATTGCTGTAAAAAGAGCCATTACTGTAAACGAATACAAATGGTTCAAATTATTCCAATTAAAAAATTGAAATTTAATTAGTTGCAGTAATTTTATTTCTTTGTTTAGAAAATACAAGGTAACCCCAAACAATAGTGCCGGAGTTATAATAATAGCTAACAAAGCTCCTAAAGTGTATAATTTTGTCACCAAAAAAACGGTAAAAAACAAACCCAGTAAATTACCAATAATGGTAGTATAGATTACTTTTTGATATTTTCCTAAACCGTTTAAAACGGAGATTAAAAAAATAGAAATAGAATGAAAGGGTAAAGTAATGGCAAAAACCGTTATTGCTATACTATAAATACTGCCGGATTCAAACAAAAGCGATGTGATTAAATCTACTCCAAAAAACAACAACAAACTCAATAAAAAAGCCAATCCAATTAAAACAATCAAAGCGGTTGAAATAAAGGAAGCTAATTTATCTTTATCATCTTTATTTGAAGCAACATATCGAATAATTCCATTCTGAAAACCAAGTGTTGCAAAACTTTCAAAAAGCGAAACAAAATTTCGCATATTACCCACAAGAGCCAATCCGCTTGGACCGACAAAAACAGCCAATACTTTTGAAGTAATGAGTCCGATTCCAATCTTTAACAAAACACTAAAACTATTTAAAGAAGAAACTTTAAATAATTGCGATTGCCTTATTTGATTGAATAGTGACAATTAATAACTGTTTAGAATTTCGATAACATAACTCACTTCTTCTTCCGTCAACAATGGACTAATTGGCAAACTCAAAACCTCTTTGTGCATTTTTTCTGTTATAGGTAATGACAAATTATTAAATTCAGAAAGTCCTTTTTGTAAATGTGGCGGAATGGGATAATGAATCGCGGTTTCAATATTTTTAGAAGCTAAAAATGCTTTTAATTCATCACGGTTTTCTGTTTGAATTACAAACAAATGAAACACATGATTTTCTGAACCATCATAAAACGGTAACTTAATTTTATTATTTTTAATTTCAGACAAATACCGTTTTGCTATCAATCTACGCAAATTGTTATCACTGTCTAAATCAGGTAATTTTAAATTTAAAAAAGCCGCTTGAATTTCGTCCAATCTGGAGTTGATCCCTTGGTATTGATATACATATTTTTCCTCAGAACCATAATTTCTTAGAGAACGAATTACTTCTGCCAGAGTATCATCATTTGTTGTAATAGCTCCACCATCACCTAAAGCTCCAAGATTTTTGGCAGGATAAAAACTAAAAGCAGCGGAATCACTCAAATTTCCGGCACGTTTTCCGTTTAAAATTGCACCATGAGCTTGTGCAGCATCTTCAATAACTAATAAATTTTGATAATGAGCCATTTTAGTTATAGCATCCATCGCAGCAACTTGTCCGTATAAATGCACAACCATAATGGCTTTTGTTCTGACTGAAATTTTATTTTCTAATTCCTCCGGGTCAATGTTAAACGTTTCAGGATCAGGCTCAACCAAAACAGGTACCAAATCAGCTTGAAGGATGGCTAAAATTGAGGCAACAAACGTATTTGCAGGAACAAGAATTTCATCGCCTTTTTTTAATTTTCCGAGAGCAATATATCCTTTTAAAATTAAGACCAAAGCATCCAATCCGTTTCCAACACCAATGCAATGATTGGTGCCACAATATGTTGCAAAATTGGTTTCAAAGCTTTTTAATTCATCCCCTAAAATATACCAACCTTTCTCAAAAACACTTTCCACTTTTATAGAAAAAGCATTTTCATATTTCTTGTTTATCTGACTTAAATTATAAAAAGGAATCATAAAAACACATCATTTAAGAGTGAATAATTTTCAGTTGGAACTTCATAAAAATCTTGAGTAACCGTGTTAGCACCAAAACTTTCTTTCCAATAAGACAAACCTTGATTTACATTCTTTCCTTCATTTTCATTAGAAATTCCAAAATCAAAATACTTCTTATTTTGATAAACAGTAGTAAATAAATAATGGTGTAAAAAATCCAAACTTCCCAATTCGTTTTTTAGTTCGTTGCCCGAAATATATTGTGAATGTGCTACAAAATTTGTTTCAAAAATGGTGGTTCCGGCAACAATCTTATTATTATGATAAACAGAAAACTGTCTTATTTTTTCAGGAAATTTTTGTTTTAGCAATGAAATCTCTTCTAGAGAATGAATAGGTTTTGTGTTGTGCTTTTGTTTTAAATTTGGCAATAAAATGGTGTTCCAAAAAGGTTCAAAATTCAATTCTTCTTTAATTTCTAATTTATTTTTCTCACCTCTTTTAACACCTTCTTTTCTATCTTTAGAATAAACTAATTGTTTTGTCAAATCTATAACGGCTAATGCATCTCTTCTGATTAACTGAGCTTTTGATAAAAATAATGCATAATCAATTTCATTTGAAAAATGCGTCGCATAAATTGAAGGCAAACACTTTATTTTAAATGAAAAAAATTGCTGTCCGTTCAAATATTTTAAAAGTTTTTCAAAAATTAAAATCACTTTTTCCAACTTTAATTTTTCAGAATAAACCAATCCGCCATAAGTCAAGCCCTGGTGTGAAATTATTTTGTCTTCAGCTGCATTTGCAGGAACTACGCAAAGCCATTTACCTTCGGATTCTACAATTAACGAATAGTCTTCAAATCGGTCTTTATGATATTCCATAAAATCACGATGAAAAAGAAAAGTGGCATTTTTTGCATTTGAAATAAAAGTATTCCATTGCTGATAATCAGAAGAATTGTATTTTCTTACCGTTATATTTTTCAAACTTAAAAATTTAGTTGCTCAAGTAAAGAAATGAAATATATTTATAAATATCCTTATCTTTAGGACAATTTTCCTAATCTATACTGTGAAACGAAAATACAACATTTTTGTTATTTGCCTATCGTATTTCTGGATGAGTTCGCTATTCGGACAAGATGTTACTTTGTATCAACAATTTAACGGCCGGTTTGATTTTACTTTTATCGGAAACACACTAAATCCGATGGAAAATACCTATCAATCGCAACCTGACATTTTAAGTTCGTCTGAGGCATCTTTAAACTTAACAGCAAACGATTCGATTGTAAAAGCCTATTTATATTGGGCCGGAAGCGGCACCGGAGATTTTGATATAAAACTAAACAACATATCTTTTCAAGCCGAACGAACGTTTAGCCATCAAAGAATTAGCAGTGGTTTGACCTTAGATTATTTTAGTGCTTTTGTGGATGTTACAGATTATCTGAGTGAAACCGGAAATGGTTCCTATCTTTTTTCCGATTTAGATGTATCCGCTTTTCTGGCTCAACATTTTATGGTTAAAACAAACTTTGCCGGATGGGCCATTATAATTATTTATAAAAACGATGATTTACCGCTCAATCAAATTAATGTTTATGACGGACTTCAAGGTGTTCCGCAGCAAATTCAAATCACGTTGAGTAGTCTAAATGTAATTGATGACATTGGTGCCAAAATTGGATTTCTCGCTTGGGAAGGTGATGTTGGCATTGCAGTAAACGAAACCTTGACCATCAACGGATCGGTTTTGAGCAATCCACCTCTGAATCCGGCAAACAATGCTTTCAACGGCACGAATAGTTTTACGGGAAGCACCAACTTATACAACATGGATTTGGATGTTTATGACATTCAAAACAACATTCAACCGGGTGACAGTAGTGCTCAAATTGCTTTAACATCAGGTCAGGATTTTGTGATGATTAATGCCGTGGTCACCAAACTAAACAGTCAGGTTCCCGATGCCGTAATTGAAATAGATTCGTATACCTTAAATTGCGATTCGAGATTCATAATTGTTGATTATACTGTCTATAATTTAGCAACAGCCACAAATCCTTTACCTACAGCTACTCCTATCGCCATTTATGCAAACAATATTTTAATTGGAACCACAGCAACAACAACAGTAATCGAGATTGGAGCTTCAGAGTCAGGAACAATTGTCATTCAAATTCCAATAGAAATTGAGGGTGAATTTACACTAACATTTGTGGTAGATGATATCGGAAACGGAACCGGAATTGTTTCTGAAATTGATGAAACTAACAATTCCGATGCTATTATTATTGAATTAATTTTTAGTCCGGAAACCATCTCAATCCCCGATTTATATAGTTGCAATGAAGGTTTAGGTAGAGGTACTTTTGACTTAACTGCTCATGTAGAAGATTTTATCACCAATTCACCCGTAGCAATTGCTTTTTATGAAAGTGAAAATGATGCTTTTTTATTGCAAAATCAAATTTTAAATCCAACAAACTATTCGATTCAACCCACACCAAAAACTATTTATATACGAATTGAAAATGAGGATTGCTTCAGTATAATTTCATTTGATTTAAAAACCCGAAATTGTCCTCCAACTATTTTCAATTTTGTTTCAGCAAACAATGATGGTTTTAATGACAACTTTTTTATTGATGGCTTGAAAGACATTTTTTTGAATTACGAACTTTTTGTTTATAACCGATGGGGCGTTTTGTTATGGATAGGAAGAAATAACGATCCTTTTTGGCAGGGTGAAGTAACCGAACGAAAATCTTTTCAAGGATCAAATGCTCCCGAAGGAACTTATTATTATGTTCTTGAATTGAACGACCCCGATTATTTAGCACCATTTGTGGGCTATTTGTATCTTACGAGATAACATTTTTTCCGATGGTTGGTAAATACCATTTATATTTAACTGCAAGCAATCGGATGGATATAATTACTAAAGACGTAATCAAGTAAATCAAATCGTCCGAAAGTTTGTAATACTTTAAGGCAAAAAATACAATTCCGCCAATGATACAGATGGTGGCATAAATTTCTCGTCTGAAAATTACCGGAATTTCATTGCATAAAATATCTCTAATAACCCCTCCAAAACAGGCTGTCATGGTTCCGAGAGCAATACAAATTATAGGATGCAACTCAATTTCAATGCCTTTTTCCAATCCAATTAATGTAAAAACTCCCAACCCAATAGTATCAAACAAAAACAAAGATTTTCTGAGTTTGTCCAACTTTTTTCTAAAAATCAAGGCTAAAAGAAATCCCAAAATAATCACATAAACATAATTCAAATCTTGCATCCATCCCACAGGAGTTCTTCCAATCAACATATCACGCAAGGTTCCTCCACCAACCGCAGTCACAAAAGCAATGATAAAAACCCCAAACGGATCCAGTTTTTTATGAAATGCTGTTAGCACGCCTGAAATTGCAAAAGCCATTGTTCCGATAATATCTAATAAATAAAACATGTAATTGTAATCTGATTTAAAAGAATTTCTACTTTTGAAAATTCTAATCTTTCACAAAGATATTATTTAAACTTAATCCATTACTATGGTTTCATACAACACAAAAGATTGGTTCACTTTCATTTTTCAATTCCACAAAGGAGATACCTTCCGAAAACTATTTCCAATAATGTTACTCATCGGAATTTATTCAGGAGTCGTAGCCTATTTAGAGCTAGAATATTGGCAATTATCTGATACTAGTTATGTGAAAAACATAACGATAATGCATAGCATGTTGGGTTTTGTGATCTCACTTTTGTTGGTTTTCAGAACCAATACGGCTTATGACAGATGGTGGGAAGGAAGAAAACAATGGGGGAATTTAGTTAATACCAGTAGAAATTTAGCTTTAAAATTAAGTGTGATTTTAGAAAATACTGAAGATAAAGCCTTCTTTAAAAAAATTATTCCGAGTTATGCCTCTGTTTTAGAAAAACATTTAAAAAACAAAGAAGTCAGTTTGCAACTCTTTGAAGATGTTGATTTAGAAATTGACCATCAAAAACACAAACCCAATCAAATTGCACATGCTATTTTTAAAAAAATAAATGAATTGTATAAAGAAAAAAAAATATCAGGCGATGAATTAATAATTTTGAATTCCGAAATGCAATCGTTTACTGATGTTTGCGGCTCATGCGAACGAATTAAAAACACGCCAATCCCCTATTCTTATAGTGCATTTATTAAAAAATTCATTTTTGCTTATGTTTTGACACTTCCTTTTGGTTATGTATTTCAATTGGGTTATTATGTGATTCCGGTTGTTGTATTCATTTTTTATGTGTTAGCTAGTTTAGAATTGATTGCCGAAGAAATAGAAGACCCTTTTGGTGACGACCCAAATGATTTACCAACTGAAAAGATTGCAAAAAACATTGAAAAAAATTGTTTGGAATTGTTAAATTAATTTTTTAAAAAAACTTTTTTATTAGGTAGTGATTCTAATTTTGTAAATAATTATTAACATGCAGTTTGTCGATGATTTCTTTATTTTCAACGTTTTTATCACATTATATTTTTTTTTAATTTATTCGTATCTAATTTTGAACTGTTATTATATAGTAAAAAATAAATTTAACAAATACCACAAAAATATTTTTTAAACCCCTAATTTTTTTTAAATGAAAAAAATGATTTTTTTAACTATACTTGCCTTGGGCTTGTATAGCTGTAGCTCAGAAGATGTTGCAACCGATGCAATAAATGGTAATGAATTAGCAAAAGGAAAAGGCAATTCTAATTCTGGTAGTAATTTAGGAGATTACAATGTAGATGTACAAGTTAATGCTGATGGCTCTTTGTGGACTTACACCATTACACGTGCAAACAACAAAGCAAAAAACTTAAGCCACTTTATTATTGACTTAGGAAATTGTGGTGATGAAAGTGCTTCATTTGTTAACATTATCTATGCTACTGTTAATGGTGCTCCAGCAAACTTATCACCAAGTGAAGGTGCAGGAACAGGATGTGATCCTCAAGCTATTACAACTAACTTTGTAAAAGTTAATTTTGAAGCAGCTTCTTCTTGGGTATTAGTTATCAAATTTGATCGTGGTTATTACGAATATACAAATGCTGCTACTTGGTTAAAAGCAGGAACTTCATGTAATCAAGGGGTATCTATAGCTCCTGGATGTCCAAGAGAAGAATATTGTTCTTTTTCACAAGGATTTTTCTTTGCTAATGGGTCATTCAATAATGGAGCATCAGCTTCATGGGTTGATGGTTTAACTATTGGTGGAGTAACTTATACTCAAGCTGAAGGAAACCAAATTTGGAACATTGACAGAGGTCCGGGTGGAAACGTAATGTTAAATGCATTTTTCCAACTAGGAGCTGTGCGTTTAAGTGGTGTAGAAGCTGCTGTTCAAAGTCATGCCGATGTAATAGAAGCTTATTTTGCAGCTAAAGGAAATGTTTTCAATCATTTAAACGCTGGTGGAACTGCATTCACTCTAAATTATGATGCTGCTGTTTTTGCAGCAGGTTCAGCAATTGGTTCTTATATTGATGCAAATCACTGTAATTAATACGAAATCATACAATTTTATTAAAGAAGCCGTCTCACAACTAGA
>NZ_DIVJ01000047.1 GCF_002428305.1 Flavobacterium sp. UBA6135
TCAATCAATTCGTTTTGGGCATTTCTAAAACGGATAATATCCGTATCTTCATAACCATCAGGAAATTTCTCCACTAGCATGGATAAGATATCATTCGTAAGTTTGGCATAGTCAACAATAATTCTTCTCATAAAAAAATCTGTTATAAATCAAGTAAGTAAGCAAAAATTAAGGGTGCAACAATGGTTGCATCCGATTCAATAATAAATTTGGGGGTGTTAATATCTAATTTTCCCCACGTAATTTTTTCGTTAGGTACTGCTCCTGAATAGGAACCATAACTAGTGGTTGAATCAGATATTTGGCAAAAATAACTCCAAAACGGAATGTTGTGCATCTCCATGTCTTGGTATAACATTGGTACTACACAAATAGGGAAGTCGCCGGCAATTCCTCCTCCAATTTGAAAAAAGCCAACGCCTTTTCCTTCAGAGTTTTTAGGATACCAATCGGCTAACCACATCATGTATTCAATACCACTTTTCATAGTAGTGGGTTTGAACTCACCTTTGATACAATAGGAGGCAAAAATGTTACCCATTGTACTGTCTTCCCATCCGGGAACAACTATTGGAAGGTTTTTTTCAGCTGCAGCAACCATCCAAGAATCTTTTGGATCAATTTCGTAGTATTGTTTTAAAACACCCGAGTTGATCATTTGATACATGAATTCATGTGGAAAATAACGCTCACCTTTAGAATCCGCATTATTCCATATGTCGAACAAATGTGATTGTAATCTACGGAAAGCTTCTTCCTCGGGAATGCAGGTGTCGGTAACTCTATTATAATGATTTTCTAATAAGTCCCATTCGTCTTGTGGACTTAAATCTCTGTAATTAGGAACTCTTTTATAGGAGTTATGAGCAACAAGGTTCATAATATCTTCTTCCAAATTGGCTCCGGTGCAAGAAATGATGTGTACTTTATCTTGACGAATCATTTCAGCTAATGATTTTCCTAACTCAGCCGTACTCATCGCTCCGGCAAGGGTAATCATCATTTTCCCGTTTTCAAGCAAATGTTGTTCATATCCTTTTGCGGCATCAACAAGAGCTGCAGCGTTGAAATGAAGATAATTTTTTTCAATAAATTGACTAATAGGACCTTTACTCATTTTCTATTTCTTAGTTTGTATGCAATTAATCGTTGTCCAAAGAAAAACTTTTTTTTCTTAAAAGACAAACACTTTTTTGTGTCAAAAATGTTATTTTTTCTCGTATCCTAATATCGATAATACTTGTTCGGCACTCTGTTGTTCTGAAAAAACTTCCGTTGCCAAAATTCCGTTTTCATCTCGATCAATTAAAATATGTTTGGGTTGCGGAATCAAACAATGGTGTAATCCGCCAAAACCTCCAATGGTTTCTTGATAAGCTCCTGTGTTGAAAAATCCAATATATAACGGTTTTTCTTTATTGTATTTTGGTAAATAAACCGCATTCATATTTTGTTCCGAGTTGTAATAATCATCACTATCACAAGTCAATCCTCCCAACAAAACCCGTTCGTAAGTGTCGTTCCAACGGTTGATAGCCAACATTACAAAACGCTTGTTGATTGCCCAAGTGTCCGGTAATGTAGTGATAAAAGAGGAATCAATCATGTTCCATTTTTCACGATCATTTTGTTGTTTTTGATACAGTACTTGATAAATAGCACCGCCGCTTTCACCAACCGTAAACGAACCAAATTCAGTAAATATGTTTGGTACATCTACATCGGCTTCTTCACAGGAGATTTTTATTTGATTGATAATTTCGTCAATCATGTATTGGTAATCGTATTCAAAAGCGAGCGAATTTTTAATAGGGAAACCGCCACCTATATTCAAACTGTCTAGGGTTGGACATTCTTTTTTCAATGCCACATATACTTTCATACATTTTAACAACTCATTCCAATAATAAGCTGTGTCACGAATGCCTGTATTGATGAAAAAATGCAGCATTTTTAGTTCCACATTTTTATTTTCCTCTATTTGTTTTCTGTAGAAAGGAACAATGTTTTTGTACCCTATACCTAAACGGGAAGTATAAAACTCAAATTTAGGTTCTTCTTCAGCAGCAATTCTAATTCCGATTTTGAATTTACCGTCAATTTTTTCTTGCAGTAAATCCAATTCTTCGTAATTATCAATAACAGGTATGGTTTTGTTATGACCGTTATTGATCAATCGGGCAATGTTATCAATATATTGTTCACGTTTAAAACCATTGCAAACTACATAGGTGTTTTTATTGATTTTACCTTCCGCCATCAAGTTTTCTACAATGTCAATGTCAAAAGCAGAAGAAGTTTCAATGTGGATGTTGTTTTTGAAGGCTTCATTCATAATGAAACTGAAATGTGAACTTTTGGTACAATAGCAGTAATAGTACTTGGCATCGTACTTATTTTTCTCCATTGCTTTTCTAAACCAACCTTTTGCACGGTTGATGTTATTAGAAATTTGTGGTAAATAAGTGAACTTTAACGGAGTTCCATATTGCTCTACAATTTTCATTAAATCGATGTTGTGAAACTGTAGGTTATCTTTATTTAAAGTAAATTCTTCTTGTGGAAAGTAGAAGGTTTGATTGATTAAGTCGAAGTATTTTGTGTTCATTTAGATGTCAATAATTTAGATTAAAAGTAATGTAAAAAAAGATGCAATCTAAATTTCAAACTCGAATATTTGCAAAAACAATTTGCAGTTTTTCGTGTAATTGTATCAAACTTTCTGAAGTATCAAAATTGATGGAGTTTTTATGCGTCACAGAATTTTTCATAAAACGTTGAAAAGTCCAATGAAGTCCAAAGGTTTCTTTGGAAAATACATTTCTATTTTGATTGTTTTTCATTGTGGCAAATGTAAAAAATATTATAACGGTATTACAAACCTTTACTTAAAAAAAATGTTATCTTTTATAATCTTCAAAAGAACCTATAATCCATTCTTTTTCAGTATTTTGATTAATTTTTATTGTACCAATTCCATTCAGTAATACAAATTGAACCGTTCCGTATTCATTTTTCTTATCGTGAATCAATAAATCAACAATGGGTTGGATGTCTGTTTCATCAAAAATTACTTTATCAAAAAGGGATAAAATGGTTTTTTTGATTTGTAAGTAATCTTCTTTTTGAATTAATTCTTTTTGTAGCGAAATATAGCTTTCTAAAATCATACCAACGGCAATGGCTTCACCGTGTAACAATGTAGTTTTTTTGATGTTTTCAAGAAAGTAACTTTCAATAGCATGACCCAGCGTGTGTCCGAAATTTAAGGCTTTTCTAATTCCGTTTTCAGTTGGATCTTGCAAAACTATGGCATTTTTTATGAGCACTGATTCATAAATCAAAGTATCTAAATCTTCAGCATTTTGTTGGTTCAATTGGGTGAACTTTTCCCAATACAATTTATCATAAATCAAACCGTGTTTCATCATTTCTGCCAATCCGGATCGCATTTGATTTTGTGGTAATGTTTCTAAAAATGAAGTATCAATCACAACCGCTTTTGGATTGTTGATGACGCCAATTTGATTTTTTAAATGATCCAAATCAACACCGTTTTTTCCGCCAATTGAAGCATCAACCATAGCCAAAAGGGTAGTGGGAATATTAATAAAGTCGATTCCTCTTTTGAATGTAGATGCAATAAATCCACCAATATCAGAAATGACACCTCCACCTAAATTTAATACTATAGATTTTCTATCACCACCCAACTCAGTCAAACTATTCCATAATTGAACACAAGTTTCAATGGTTTTAAATTCTTCTCCAGGTTCAATTTCAATGATTTCCATATTTAGTTCAGCTGAAATTTGTGATAGAAAATGAGCCAAACAATTCTCATTGGTATTGGTATCCACTAAAATGAAATGTTTGGAATAATTATTTTCCTCTAAAAATTGATTTAGAAATTGATATCCTAAATGGTTGAAATAAATGTAGTAATCTGACGCTTGTATGTTTTCCATGGAAACGAATATGATTTGATGTTCTTAACTAAAGCCATTACAAAATAACTAAAATTAATGGAGTTTTATAAGCTGTAATGCTTCTAAATTTTGTGATTACTATATTATCATTAGACAATGTGGTTGTTTTCTCCTATATTTACAGCTAATTTAAAAATACAAACCTACTATCATGAAAACAAAAATTAAATTCTTTGCATTGCCTTTTTTAGCGTTACTTGTTTTATTTGCCGGTTGTAGCAGTGACGACTCAAAAAGTGCTGATAATCTTTTTATCAAATTTACACACAACGGAGTACAATATAATTTTATTGATCCTTATACTTCAACTTCCTTATCAAAAAACATCCGATATTTTGAAGGTTCTGATGATTCATTTGTTGATATCTCTTTGTGGATGCCATTAGTTTCTCAAGTGGGAACATTTGTAGTAACAGACACTCCTTCTGATGTAGAATCTTACAATGCAAGTTTTAGTTTGGGACAAGATCTTAACCTTGATGCTACTTCAGGAAGTATTACTATTACTAGTGTGAGTTCAGAATACATCCAAGGTACTTTTACTTTTTCCGGAACTTCTTTTGAAGGAGAAGAGGTTGTAGTTACAAACGGTTCATTTAGAGCTTATAATATTCAAGATTAATTATATTAATTAGTAAATAAAAAAGGCTTAACAGTTATAGTTGAGCCTTTTTTTATATGCTAATTTTTTATTTAAATTATTATAGCAAGTTGCTATTTTAATTTTACTACACTACTTATCTTTGTATTATTATTTTGAAAAAATGGATAAATTATTTGACAATACCCAAGTTGCCTTTTCTTTAAAAAGCGATACCGAACTTGATAGAGCTTATTTTCTTTTTAAGATGATTAACAATGAACCACTTGTTCGGATAGGAACAGCGGTTACTAATTTTGCTTTGAAAGCACATTTACCTGTTGAAGGGTTGATAAGAGCATCTGTTTTTGATCATTTTTGTGGCGGTGTGAGTGAAGAAGATTGTATTCCTGTGATGGATAAAATGTATTCAAAAGGCGTTTCTTCCGTGTTGGATTATTCTGTGGAAGGCAAGGAAGATGAAGCACAATTTGATTCTGCTACTCAAAAGATTTTAAAAATCATTGAGTTTGCTGCAGAAAAAGAAGCCATTCCGTTTGGTGTTTTTAAGCCAACAGGATTTGGCAGGATTGATTTGTATGAAAAAGTAGGAGCCCAAAAAACGCTTACTGATGCAGAACAAGCAGAATGGAGTAGAGTAGTAGCACGATATGATGCGGTTTGTAAATTGGCTCACGAAAAAAATTTACCTTTATTAATTGATGCAGAAGAGAGTTGGATGCAAGATGCTGCAGATGATTTGGTAACACAAATGATGCAAAAATACAACAAAGAAAAAGCTATTGTTTTCAATACCTTGCAATTGTATCGTTGGGATCGTTTGGATTATTTGAAAAAATTACATGCCCAGGCACAAGAAGAAGGTTTTTATATTGGTATGAAATTGGTTCGCGGAGCCTACATGGAAAAAGAAAACAGTCGTGCAGAAGAAAAAGGCTATCGCTCTCCGATTTGTGCAACCAAACAAAAATCAGACGATAATTATGATGCCACAGTTCACTATATGATTGAACATCTTGACAAAATGGCCATTTTTGCGGGAACGCACAACGAATTAAGTTCGTATAAATTAATGCAATTGATGGAATCAAAAGGAATTGCCAAAAATGATTCCAGAATTTGGTTTGGTCAATTGTTTGGTATGAGTGATAACATTAGCTTTAATTTAGCAGCAAAAGGTTACAACATTGCCAAATATTTACCTTTCGGGCCTGTTCGAGATGTGATGCCTTATTTGATAAGACGTGCCGAAGAAAATACATCTGTTGCAGGACAAACCAGTCGGGAATTAATGTTGATTACCAAAGAGCGAAAACGCAGAAAAATAGAAGATTAATTGAAAAAAAAAGCCAATCAAGGAATAGACTTTAGATTGGCTTTTTGATTAGTTTATTTTTTTTCAATTTCCTTTAATACGGCTTTGCTTTCATAATTGATAACCGTTAAAATAATAGGTGTATTGTCTTTTGTTTTTCCTTCAACAACATATAATTTTCCGTTACCAACTTTAATATTGCTTTTTCCAAAATCTACATCACCATAAGTTAAAGTATTTTTTATATCGGTGGAATCAACCCATTTTTCTGAAAGTATTAATTTTACTTCATCAGAATATTGAAAGGGTTTACTTCTAATGTCTTTTAAAACCCTACAATTTGGCAAATAGCAAAAAGTAACTCCTCTCGACTCTGCTTTGGCTCCTAAAAAGTAAACTAAAAAGATAACGCCCAATAATAATCCGAAGAGGAAAAAGGACAATCGTTGATAAAATTTCATTTTCGTGTAATTTGACTGCAAAAATAACTACAATTCTTGAAGTCACCTAACTTTATTTGGTCTTAAAAAACAATTAAATTAATATCACTATTGGGTAAATCAAACCAATCACCAATGGCTTTGTTAGTTAAAATTCCATGATAAAAATAGACCCCGTTTTTTAATCCACGATTGCATCGGATGGCACTTTCTAGTCCGCCGTCTTCTGCAATTTGAATTAAATAGGGGCTCAAAATATTACTAATTGATAACGAGGCAGTTTTAGAATATCGTGAAGGAATGTTAGGAACGCAATAATGGATAATGTTGTTTTTTACAAAAGTTGGTTTTTCATGTGTAGTAATTTCAGAAGTTTCAAAACAGCCACCTGTATCGATGCAAACATCAACAATAACGGCACCTCTTTTCATGTGTTCTACCATAGTTTCTGAGACAACTACCGGCGTTCGGTCTTCTCCTTTCATAGCTCCAATGGCAACATCGCAACGACGTAAAGCTTTCAAAAGACTTTTTTGTTGGATGGTGGAAGTAAAAATACGTTGGCTCAAGTTGTTTTGCAGTCGACGCAATTTTGTAATAGAGTTATCGAATACTTTCACATTGGCACCCAGTCCGATTGCTGTTTTTGCAGCAAATTCAGCTACGGTTCCGGAACCAATAATAACAACTTCTGTGGGAGGAACTCCAGTGATATTTCCAAACAACAAGCCTTTCCCAACTTGTTGATTGATCATTAATTCTGCCGCGATCAATACAGAGGCAGTTCCCGCAATTTCACTCAACGACTTTACCGCAGGATAAGAACCATCTTCATCTTTTATAAATTCAAAGGCCAAAGCCGTAATTTTCTTTTTGGCTAAAGCTGTAAAATATTCTTTTTTTCGTGTTTTTAACTGAATAGCCGAGATAACAATGGTACCTTGATTTACCATTTCAATTTCTGCCATCGTAAGCGGTTCAACCTTTAAAATCATCGGACAACTAAAAACCTTTTTTGGGTCTTGTGTAACTTCCGCTCCCGCATCACTGTATTCTTTGTCGGAATAACTCGAACTTTCTCCGGCACCTGATTCCAACATTACTCTATGACCGTGATTGGCTAACGAACTTACCGCATCAGGAGTTAAACAGATTCTACGTTCCTGATATGACGTTTCTTTTGGAATGCCAATAAACAATTCACTCTTGTGTCGGGCTATTTCAAGCTTCTCTTCCTGTGGAAGTAATTGTTGTTTGGAAAAGGGTGTAATTGGCATAGGTAATGTTATGGAAATTAACGACTAATTTAGGCAATTTTTTTATACGTAAATAATTTTATTTTTCTAAGTCAACTAATTTAAAATTAAGTAATGGTGAGTTGTCTTATTCCATCCTCTAAAGTTTCAATGGAAAGAACGGTATGGTTCTCAGGAATTAAATTCGGAATTTTTTCTGCCCACTCAATAAAACACCAATGTCCGGAATACAAATAGTCTTCAATGCCAAAATCCAAAGCTTCTAATTCGTTTTTTAATCGATATACATCAAAATGGTATATGAATCCATCAGCCGTTTCATATTCATTTACTAGAGAGAAAGTAGGACTGGATGTTGTGTTTTTAACGCCAAGTGCCTTAGCTACTTCTTTTATGAAAGTGGTTTTTCCGGCACCCATTTCGCCATGTAATACAACCACCCGTTGGGGTTTTGCATCTAAAAAAAATTGAACCGCCTCATGGATAGTGGTTAAATCAAAACAATATGTCATTTTTTAAACATGTATTTTTTATGTTATTTTGGATTGAAAACCAAAAAAGGCACAATCATTTCTTCTAAAGAAATACCACCGTGTTGATAGGTATTTCTATAATAACTCACATAATGATTGTAATTGTTTACATAGGCCAAGAACAAATCATTTTTTGCAAAAATAAACGAACTACTCATATTGATAGCCGGTAATCCTACTTTTTTTGGGTCTTTGATTACAAAAACATCTTTATCTTCATAAGTCAAACTTCTTCCGGTTTTGTATCGAAGGTTTAAACTTGTGTTTTTGTCACCAATAACTTTGGATGGGTTTTTAACATTAATGGTGCCATGATCGGTTGTCAGGATGAGTTTGAAACCCATTTGTTGTGCCAGTTGAATCATTTCTAAAAGAGGGGAGTTTTTAAACCAGCTTAAAGTCAATGAACGATAGGCTTTGTCATTAGAAGCCAATTCTTTTACCACATCCATTTCAGTTTTGGCATGTGAAAGCATGTCTACAAAATTATAAACAATCGTGGTTAAATCGTTGTTTTTTAGTCCTTTGAAATTTTCAACTAATTTTTTTCCATCTTTAAAATTGGTTATTTTAAAATAATCACTCTTAATGTTCAAACCTAATCGTTTGAGTTGAGCTTCTAAAAATTCGCCTTCATAAAGGTTTTTTCCGCCGTCTTCCACATCGTTTTTCCAATATTGCGGAAATTGTTTTTCCATTTCAAGAGGTGTTAAACCCGAAAAAATGGCATTTCTGGCATATTGTGTTGCTGTGGGAAGCATCGCATAATAAGCATATTCTTTTTCTAATTTGTAGTGGTTGTTTATTACACTTTCAAACGCTTTCCATTGATCGTAACGCAAATTGTCAATAACAACAAACAAAATAGGCTTGTCTTTCTTTACAAGTTCCGGAACCACATATTCCCTGAATAATTTATGCGACAAGACGGGTTTGTCGGCCTTTTCATCAAACCAATCTTCGTAGTTTTTTTCAATAAATTTCCCAAACTGCATGTTTGCTTCTGTCTTTTGTGATTCTAGAATAGAAATCAACCCTTGGTCTTCAATGTTTTCTAATTCCAATTCCCAAAACAATAGCCGTTTGTACAAATCAGTCCAATCTTCAAATGAGTTGACCATCGCCATATCCATGGCAATTTTGCGAAACTCTTTTTGATAATCTAGTGTGGTCTTTTCGGTGATTAATCTGGAATGATCTAAGTTCTTTTTTAAACTCAATAAGATTTGATTGGGATTTACAGGTTTAATCAAATAGTCGGCAATTTTAGAACCGATAGCTTCTTCCATGATATATTCCTCTTCACTTTTAGTAATCATAATCATGGGAATGGAAGATTTTAATTCTTTCATTTCTGATAAGGTTTCCAAGCCACTCATTCCGGGCATGTTTTCATCCAAAAAAACAATATCAAAATTGTCATTTTCAAAAACATCAATGGCATCTCTACCGTTGTTACAAGTAGTTACCTTGTAGTTTTTTGATTCTAAAAAAAGAATATGTGGTTTTAATAAATCAATTTCATCATCCACCCAAAGTATTTTTATGTTGTTCATAGTTTTGATATCTATTTATGACGGCAAGTTAGGTATTCACCAACGAAAGAAATTACAAAGTTATTGTAAATGTTGCTATAAATTAGTAAAAAAAGTGTGTGTACAATTATTGAATTCTACCATTTTTAAAATGACAACTATTTTGTAAAATTTTAATACAGATTAACACCTCAGGAATTGAAATTACAACCCTTTAAATTTTCATTATATTTGCAATCAAATTACTTACACTTTGAGTCACACCAATAAACTTAAAATTTTTAACGACCCAATATATGGTTTCATAACCATTCCAAATGAATTTATTTTTGATTTGGTACAACATCCTTATTTTCAACGATTGCGGCGTGTGTCTCAAATGGGATTGTCTTATTTGGTATATCCAGGAGCTCATCATACACGATTTCATCATGCTTTAGGTGCCATGCATCTTATGCAAAAAGCGGTTGAGGTACTACGATTTAAAGGTGTTGCACTTTCCAAAGACGAAGAAACGGCATTGTATTGTGCGATTTTGTTACATGATATTGGACATGGCCCTTTTTCACATGCTTTAGAACAAAGTATTGTTGAAAATTTACACCACGAAGCACTTTCGTTGTTGTTTATGAATCGTTTGAATGTTGAATTTGAAGGAAAATTATCATTGGCAATTCAAATTTTTAAAGGAGATTATCACAGAAAGTTTATGCTTCAATTGATATCAAGTCAGTTAGATATGGATCGAATGGATTATCTCAAACGAGACAGTTTTTATTCAGGTGTTGCCGAGGGAAATATCAATTCAGACCGATTGATACAAATGCTAAATGTAGTAAATGACGAATTGGTTTTGGAAGAAAAAGCAATTTATTCTATTGAAAAGTTTTTGATGGCCAGACGTTTGATGTATTGGCAAGCCTATCTTCATAAAACCAGTTTGGTAGCAGAACTCATGTTGATTAGAGTCTTTAAACGAGCCAAGGAACTTTTACAGAAGGGGACAGATTTATCGTGTAGCAAACCGTTAAAATTCTTTTTGCAAAATAGAATTGAATATTCTGATTTTAATAATGATACATTAGATCAATTTGCTCAACTGGACGATTTTGATATCATAAGTGCCATTAAAGTTTGGCAACATGAATCGGATTTTATTTTAAGCTCATTGAGTAGAATGCTACTTCATCGTGATTTATTAAAAATAAAGGTGAGTAATGATAAGTTCGAAAAAGAATCACTTACCACTTTAAAACAACAACTTGTAAGTATTTATCCTATTTCATTGGCTGAGACTGATTATTTTATTTTTAAGGGAAAGATTAAAACATTGGGTTATAATAAAGCAATTGAACCAATTAAAATTGTGAAGAAAGATAGAAAAGTTGAAGATGTTGTTGTCGCTTCGGATCAATTAAATTCAAAGGCTTTTTCTAAGCCTGTGACTAAATTCTACAGTTGTTTTCCAAAAGTACTTACAGAAAGTAGTAAATAATAGGTAGATTTTTATATTTTTGTCAAGATGAAATTTACTGCAACTCAAATAGCAAGCATTTTAGAAGGCGATGTCGTTGGCAACCCCAACGCAGAAGTCTATAAACTGTCAAAAATTGAAGAAGGCTCAGAAGGTTCGTTGACTTTTTTGGCTAATCCAAAATATAATAACTACATCTATTCTACAAATGCTTCCATTGCTATTGTAAATAAAACATTTATTCCTGAGTTTGATTTATCGGTTACTTTAATCAGGGTAGAAGATGCTTATAAATCCTTCTCTAAATTGTTAGAATATTACAATCAGGTAAAACTAATGAAGTCAGGAATTGAGCAACCCACTGTTATTTCTGATGAAGTGACTTATGGTGATGGTTTGTATCTGGGTAGCTTCAGTTATATAGGTAAAAATGTAAAAATTGGTAAAAATGTAAAAATTTACCCCAATAGTTTTATTGGTGATAATGTTACTATTGGTGATAATTGTATATTTTTTGCAGGTGTTCGAATTTATTCAGAAAGCGAAATAGGAAACAATTGCACCATTCATTCGGGAACAATTATTGGTTCTGATGGATTTGGTTTTGCACCAAAACCTGATGGGACTTATGATAAAGTGCCACAAATAGGTAATGTTATCATTGAAGATAATGTAGAGATTGGTTCTTGTTCCACAATAGACAGAGCAACTTTAGGGTCAACCATCATTAGAAAAGGAGTGAAATTAGACAATCAAATTCAAGTGGCTCATAATGTTGAAATAGGGGAGAATACAGTGATAGCTGCTCAAACCGGTATTGCAGGTTCTACAAAAATTGGTAAGAATTGCTTAATTGGCGGACAAGTAGGAATTGCAGGTCATCTTGTTATCGGTGATAGTGTAAGGATACAAGCTCAATCGGGAATTGGTAAAAATTTAAAAGAAGGAGAAACAGTACAAGGTTCTCCGGCATTCAATTATGGTGACTTTTCCAAGTCTTATGTTCATTTTAAGAACTTACCAAAACTGATTAATGACTTAGAACAAATTAAAAAAGATATAAAATAAAATTTAAAATTATGGTTAAGCAAAAAACCATTCAAAACGAAATCACTTTAAAAGGTGTTGGTTTACATACGGGTAAAGAAGTTACTATGACATTCAAACCGGCACCAGTAAATAACGGCTTTACTTTTGTTCGTGTTGATTTAGAAGGAAGTCCAATCATTGAGGCTGATGCTAATTATGTTGTAAATACACAACGAGGAACTAATTTAGAAAAAAATGCGGTTAAAATTCAAACCTCCGAACACGTTCTTGCTGCTTGTGTGGGTTGTGATATTGACAATTTGATAATTGAATTAAACGCATCTGAGCCACCAATCATGGATGGTTCTTCAAAATATTTTGTAGAAGCATTAGAAACAGCCGGAGTTGTTGAACAAGATGCCGAACGAAGTGTGTATGTAGTAAAAGAAGTTATTTCTTATACCGATGAATCTACAGGAAGTGAAATTTTAGTGATGCCTTGCGATACTTATCAAGTTACTACAATGGTAGATTTTGGCACGAAAGTATTAGGTACACAAAATGCTAATTTGAAATGTGTCTCTGATTTCAAAAAAGAAATTGCCAATGCCAGAACGTTTAGTTTTTTGCATGAATTGGAAACCCTTTTAGAAAACGGACTAATTAAAGGTGGTGACTTAAATAACGCTATTGTTTATGTGGATAAAGAAATATCGCCATCAACAATGGAAAACTTAAGAGTTGCTTTTGGAAAAGATAAAATATCGGTCAAGCCAAATGGAATTTTAGATAATTTAACTTTACATTATCCAAACGAAGCCGCTCGTCATAAACTATTGGATGTGGTTGGTGATTTAGCTTTGATTGGAACCCGAATTCAAGGGAAGGTAATTGCAAACAAACCCGGACATTTTGTCAATACACAGTTTGCAAAAAAACTATCTAAGATTATTAAAATAGAACAACGCAATCAAGTGCCAACCTATGATTTACATCAAGAACCTTTGATGGATATTCATAAAATCATGGCAATGCTTCCTCACAGACCACCATTTTTATTGATTGATAAAATATTTGAATTATCAGATAAACATGTTGTAGGTTTGAAGAATGTAACAATGAATGAGCCGTTTTTTATAGGCCACTTTCCGGATGCTCCAGTAATGCCTGGCGTTTTGATTGTTGAAGCGATGGCTCAAACCGGTGGAATTTTGGTGTTAAGCACAGTACCGGATCCGGAGAATTACTTGACCTATTTCATGAAAATTGATAATGTGAAATTCAAACATAAAGTATTACCCGGTGATACCTTAATTTTTAAATGTGATTTAATATCACCTATTCGTAGAGGTATTTGTCACATGCAAGCCAATGCTTATGCGAACGGAAAATTAGTTGCTGAAGCAGAATTGATGGCACAAATAGCAAAAAAGAACTAATAAAGTAAGTATGAATCAACCTTTAGCATACGTCCATCCAGGAGCAAAAATTGCAAAAAATGTAGTAATCGAACCTTTTACTACTATCAATAATAATGTAATAATTGGCGAAGGCACATGGATTGGCTCCAATGTTACCATCATGGAAGGTGCAAGAATTGGAAAGAATTGCAATATATTTCCAGGTGCCGTAATCTCTGCGGTGCCTCAAGATTTAAAATTTGGTGGTGAAGATTCACTGGCCATAATTGGCGACAATACAACAATTAGAGAATGTGTTACCATCAATAGAGGAACAGTCGCTTCCGGTCAAACAACCATCGGGAAGAATTGTTTAATTATGGCAACGGCTCACGTTGCTCATGATTGTCACATTGGTGATAATGCTATAATTGTAAATGGAGTTGCTTTGGCAGGTCACGTTACCGTTGGAAATTTTGCAATCATCGGCGGTTTAGCAGCAGTGCATCAGTTTATAAATATTGGTGATCATGCTATGATTTCGGGAGGTTCCTTAGTCAGAAAAGACGTTCCACCTTTTACAAAAGCAGCAAAAGAACCACTTTCTTATGTGGGAATCAATTCAGTTGGTTTGAGAAGAAGAGGTTTTACCTCTGAAAAAATTAGAGAGATTCAAGAAATTTATAGAATATTATACCAAAAAAATTATAACACATCACAAGCGGTAAGCATTATAGAAGCCGAAATGGCAGCTTCTCCTGAGCGTGATGAGATTCTTCAATTTATCCGAAACTCATCAAGAGGAGTTATGAAAGGATATACCGGGGTTTATTAATGAGTTAATTGGTAAAAGGCAATGGGTAATAGGAACGTTTTTTCTACGTTCAAAAAAAATAAAATTTAAAATTCAAAATAAAAAAGTAATGGCAAGTACATCAGATATTAGAAACGGATTATGCATCAAACACAACCACGATATTTATAAAATCATTGAATTTCTTCACGTAAAACCGGGTAAAGGTCCTGCATTTGTTAGAACAAAATTAAAAAGTTTAACCAACGGAAAAGTGTTAGACAATACTTTTTCTGCCGGTCATAAAATTGATGTAGTTCGTGTTGAGACGCATACTTTTCAATTTCTTTATTCAGAAGGAAATGAGTTTTATTTTATGAATACCGAAAGTTTTGAACAAATTACTCTTAATAAAGATGTTTTAGATGCACCGGATTTATTGAAAGAAGGAACCAACGTAATGGTTCAAATCAATACAGAAACTGATTTACCATTATCTGTTGATATGCCGGCTTCAATTATTTTAGAAGTAACTTATACAGAACCTGGAGTTAAAGGAAATACAGCTACCAATGCTACAAAACCAGCAAAAGTAGAAACAGGAGCTTCTGTAAATGTGCCTTTGTTCATCAATGAAGGAGATAAAATTAAAATAGATACTGCATCGGGTAATTACATGGAGCGTGTAAAAGAATAATTTCAAAAATCAATTTCAATTACAAAAATCAATTTCAATAACAAATTTCAAGTTTTATGAAATTTCCAAAAACACATTCGCTTAAAGAAATAGCTCAAATTATTGGTAGTGAATTTGTTGGAGATGAAAATTTTCCGGTTCAAGGTATGAATGAAATTCATGTGGTGGAGCCCGGTGATATTGTTTTTGTTGATCATCCTAAATATTATGATAAAGCTTTAAAATCTGCGGCAACAATCGTTTTAATTAACAAACAAGTTGATTGTCCGGAGGGAAAAGCATTGTTGATTTCTGATGATCCTTTTCGTGATTTTAATAAATTGACCAATCATTTCAGACCGTTTACTTATTCTAATGTATCCATTGCACCTTCAGCTCAAATTGGTGCGGAAACAATAATTCAACCCAATTGTTTCATTGGAAATCATGTGAAAATCGGGTCTAATTGTCTTATACATGCTAATGTTACTATTTATGACCATTGTATAATTGGTGATAACGTAATTATTCAAGCCGGAACCATCATCGGAGCTGATGCTTTTTATTATAAAAAACGTCCTGAAGGCTTTGATCAATTGTTATCCGGAGGAAGAGTAGTGGTGGAGGATAATGTTGGAATAGGAGCTTTGTGTACCATAGACAGAGGTGTTACAGGTGACACTACAATTGGAGCCGGAACAAAAATTGACAACCAAGTGCATGTTGGTCATGATACTGTTATCGGAAATAAGTGTCTAATTGCTGCTCAAACCGGAATTGCCGGTTGCGTAATAATTGAAGATGAGGTAACACTTTGGGGACAAGTTGGTACTACAAGTGGAATAACTATAGGAACCAAAGCTGTAATTATGGGGCAAACCGGTGTAACTAAATCGATTCCCGGAGGGAAAACATATTTTGGAACACCAATTGAAGAATCCAGAGAAAAGTTAAAAGAATTGGCTTACGTAAAAAGGATACCAGAAATTTTAGAAAAATTGAAATAAGATGAATGCTAAAGAAATTGTATTAGATTTTTATAATTCAGATGCTTTATCTAATCCCGAATTAATGGATTCTTTCTTGCATCCTGATGTAGTTTTAGAATGGAATAGTAGTAAAGGTTTTGTAAAAAAATCACGAGAGGATTTACTTGCATTGGCTGAAGAATTAAAAATTGCTTATGTTTCTTCCATTGTACAAATTCATCATATTATAGCAGAAAACAATGAGGTGGCGGTTCGATATACTCATTTTGCCACAACCATTGAAAATCCAAATCACATCAATGTCTTAGCTAATTTTTTTGTTGTATGGGAAGTTCAAGACGGTAAACTTTTTAAAGGTTATCAAATGAGTCAATTACCTTAAGTTGAAATTAAATGTTTAATTAATAAAAATTTACTTGAGAATTTCGCGTCAAAAACCTACTTTTGCATCACCATTTTAAATATAATTTAATAAAAATATCATGAGCGTTTTAGTTAATAAAGATTCCAAAATAATTGTTCAAGGTTTTACAGGTAGTGAAGGAACATTTCACGCCTCACAAATGATTGAATATGGTACCAATGTTGTTGGAGGAGTTACTCCCGGAAAAGGTGGGTCAACCCATTTAGACCGTCCTGTTTTTAATACAGTGAAAGATGCTGTAGAACAAGCCGGTGCTGACACCACTATTATTTTTGTACCACCTGCCTTTGCTGCTGATGCCATTATGGAAGCTGCTGATGCGGGAATTAAAGTAATTATTACAATCACAGAAGGAATTCCTGTAGCTGATATGATTAAAGCATATGCTTATATAAAAACTAAAGGTTGTCGTTTAATTGGTCCAAACTGTCCGGGTGTTATCACGCCTGAAGAAGCGAAAGTAGGTATTATGCCAGGCTTTGTTTTCAAAAAAGGAAATGTTGGAATCGTTTCAAAATCAGGAACGTTAACCTATGAAGCGGCAGACCAAGTTGTAAAACAAGGATTAGGAATTACTACAGCTATCGGGATTGGTGGTGATCCAATCATTGGAACCACAACCAAAGAAGCAGTAGAATTATTAATGAATGATCCTGAAACGCATTGTATTGTAATGATTGGTGAAATTGGAGGACAATTAGAAGCCGATGCTGCAAAATGGATTAAAGCTGACGGAAATCGAAAGCCGGTTGTTGGTTTTATCGCAGGTGAAACGGCTCCAAAAGGAAGAACAATGGGTCACGCAGGTGCTATCGTTGGTGGTGCAGATGACACAGCAGAAGCGAAGAAAAGAATTATGAGAGAAAGCGGAATTCACGTTGTTGATTCACCAGCTGAAATTGGTAAAAAAGTAAAAGAAGTTTTAGGATAATCATCCAAAAATATAAAGTTATGATAAGCCTTGATTAGTCAGGGCTTATTTTTTTTAAATATAAAATAGAAGAATAGAAATGTATAAAGAAGGTAGCAAATTTAAAAATAGTGGAAATTTTCAATTTTCGTCAAACGATGACTTGGAAGTGGTTTGTAATGCACCAAATGATGCCAGTGGTGTATTTTTGGTTTATAATGTTGAAGAAGATAATAAAGAATTAATTATGGTAGGATCTACCGGAACTGTTCAAAATGACGGTACGTTAAAAGCCAAAAATGGTGGCTTGTATGATAAAATCGTTAACGGACAGCAGTTTGCTAAAACCGCTCGAAAATATTCTTGGAAAACACAATTAAAACTAGAAAAAATTGAAGCGGTTGAGGTTTTTTGGTATGAAACTTATAACAGCAAAACCAAAGTAATTCCAACGTTTGTTGAAGGACAAATTTTGCAATTGTTTTTAAAGGAGAATGGAAAGTTGCCGAGGTGGAATGTGGCTTTTTAAAAAGATTAAGTAAATTACTATTTTTAATAAATCTACAAACAACAAAATGAAACACCTAGCACTATTAAGAGGCATCAACGTATCCGGTCACAATATGATTAAAATGGATACTTTAAAAATCATCCTTGAAAATAGTGGATTTCAAAATGTGGAAACCTACGTTCAATCCGGAAATGTTTTTTTAGAAACGGAGGATGAAAACCCACAAAGTGTTGGTTTTACTATTAAACAAGAAATTGCAAAACAATTAGGTTTAGATGTTCCTATTATTGTAATCAGTAAAACTGACTTAGAAAAATGCCTGACTAATAATCCTTTTTTTAATGAAAAAGGAGTTGATACTAAAAAACTATATGTTGCCTTTATCTCAAAAGAATTAAACAATTCTGCATTGAACGAATTAAAAATAAGTCAATTTAAACCCGACGAAGCCTTCATAGATGGAAACAGAATCTATATGAAATTAGAAACCGGTGCAGGAAATACAAAATTGACTCAAAAATACATCGAAAAAAAGTTAAATGTAACGGCTACAAGTCGAAATTGGAATACGGTGAATAAGTTGATTGAACTATTTTAGGGGTTTAAAAGTTTAAGAGTTTATAGGTTTAAAAGTTCTGCGTTGCTAGAGCTTTTTTTATCTCATAACTTTTCTTTATTTTTATAAAAAACTTGTATCATGTCAAACATCGATTTAATTATAGAAGAACGTAGCCGTGATATAGGCGACTTTTTAGTTGGCAGAATTCTCCCTTTTCGTAAAAAGAGAATGGTCGGCCCGTTTATTTTTATCGACCACATGGGGCCAACAGAGTTAGGTCCCGAAAAATATATGGATGTTGATCAGCATCCACACATCGGTCTCGCAACACTGACATTTTTGTTAGAAGGAGCCGTTATGCACGAGGATAGCTTAGGAACGAAAGTCAAAATCCAACCCGGATCAGTGAATTGGATGGTTGCGGGAAGCGGCGTCACACACACAGAAAGAACACCACAAGAACTCAGAAACGGAAACGTTTTTACGATGCACGGCTATCAAATTTGGGTCGCTCTTCCAAAAGAAAAAGAATTTATGCAACCCGAATTCCATCATTTTGATGCCAACGAATTACCACATTGGCAGGAGGGAAGTACCCATTTTAAACTCGTTGCCGGAACCGCTTTCAGAAAAACTTCGCCCGTTCCCGTATTTTCAGATATGTTTATGGTGGAAATTAAAACTGAGGAAGAATACCAACTTCAAATCAACGCACAAGTGCGTGGTGAAATAGGAATTTGCATCGTTGAAGGTTCCATTCAAGCCTGCGACAATCACGTAGAAAAAGGAAATATGCTAGTTTCCAAAGCAGAAGATGCGTGTTCGCTCACCATCCATCCCAATTCGCATATCATTCTTTTTGGCGGACAACCGTTTGAACAAGAACGTCAAATTTTTTGGAATTTTGTGGCATCTGATCCATCAACCATCGAAAAAGCAAAAGAAAATTGGAGAAATAAAACGTTTCCCATGGTGCAAAATGATGAAACCTATGTTTCTTTACCAGAAGGATTTTAAAACATATAAATTAAATGAACAACAAGCAACTTATCCAAAAGGTTTTCGAACTACAAAAAAGTAAAACCCTAAACTATCAAATTGATAAATTATTAAATTCCAGTAATTTAACAGAAGAGGAAATAATACATATCAAACAAGAAGCCAATAAGTTATATGCTCAATACAAAAGAGAATTCATCATCAAAAGAAATAAAATTGCGTTTATTTCCGCAACAATACTAACTGTGCTAACGATTTTTATTTTCTTTTTCTTACTTCCAACTCAAAATATAGTTCTAAATGTGGGCATTCTTTCCGTTTTAGGAGCACTTTTATTGTGTTTAGGACTCTATTGCATGCTGTTTTTTTACAATTCATGGAAACCCGAAAAAATTGATGAAAACCCTACTTTGGATTTCGACTTAGGAAATTTCTTTTCCTTTTTTGGTTTATTAGCAGCTATTCCGGCTGTAATTTTCTATTTTTTAATCTCTTGGCTCATCGAAAGTGGTGCCGAAAAAAAATTAATTGCCACTAAAGTAGAAACAAAAGCAATAGTGGTAAACGGAAATTATTATGAAGGAGGCGGAATAAGACGAAAACGCCCCGATGATGCTGAAATAACGATAAAATTTAGAACAAAAGAGAATTTAATCATTAGCAGAACAATCGAGATTCCTTCGTATCAATTTAAATATTTTTATAAAGGACAGCAAATTGACATTATTTATTCAAGTGAAAACCCAAATAACATCAAGCTTCTCAATTCAAAAGAAAGTTTAAAACAAGTTTATAAAACAGAAGAACGTGAAGTCATTTTTAAAGATTTATTCACATTTTTAGAATTGTCAGATAAACAAATTCAAGACAATTTAAATAAAGTTTCAACAGGATGGGTTTATGATAAACAACAACAGGGTTGGATTAATGCGAGCAGACAATGTTTTATAAAAAAATCTGAAGGAGCAATTTTCTATATTCCTAAGCGAGAACTTATTATGTCTCTGGATCATGATATACGTAAAAATAAATTTAGAAGAGTTGTTGAAAATCAAGGTATGCTTTTGGCTCAATATGAAAATGAGAAATATGTAATCCAGAAAATTTCAGAAAGGTCGGGCAAGAATGTAACTGTTTTTTATTTAATCACTCAAAACATTACTAATAGTACATCTGAGTAGTATCATTACTAGAAACTTTAAATTACATTTAACAACAAAACTCGCTTATAGCTTTCTATTCTGCCAATAGAATTACCTATATTTGTGGTTTAAATCTAACAAAACAAACTCACATTGTATGAAATTATTAGAAGGAAAAGTAGCCATCATCACCGGAGCCAGTCGTGGAATTGGTAGCGGAATTGCTAAAGTTTTTGCTCAACATGGAGCAAATGTGGCTTTCACTTACAGTTCGTCTGCAGAATCTGCTTTGGTTTTAGAAAACGAATTAAATGCTTTAGGAATCAAAGCCAAAGGATACAAATCAAACGCAGCCGATTTTAACGATGCTCAAAAATTAGCCGAAGATGTAATTGCTGAGTTCGGCACCATCGATATATTAATCAACAATGCCGGAATCACCAAAGACAACCTCTTGATGAGAATGTCTGAAGAAGATTTTGATAAAGTAATCGAAATCAACTTAAAATCGGTTTTCAATATGACCAAAGCGGTTCAAAAAATCATGTTGAAAAACCGTAAAGGTTCCATCGTAAACATGAGTTCGGTAGTAGGTGTGAAAGGTAATGCCGGTCAAGCTAATTACGCCGCTTCAAAGGCTGGTATGATTGGTTTTACTAAGTCAATTGCGTTAGAATTGGGTTCGCGAAACATCCGTTGTAACGCCATTGCTCCCGGATTTATCGAAACCGAAATGACCGGAAAATTAAACGAAGATGTAGTGCAAGGTTGGAGAGATTCCATTCCTCTAAAACGTGGCGGAACACCGGAAGACGTTGCAAACGCTTGTCTTTTCCTAGCCTCAGATTTGAGTGCCTACGTAACCGGACAAGTGATGAATGTGGATGGTGGAATGTTGACTTAGGGAGTTTATAAAAAATGAAGTATAAATATATTATAATTCTTTTCGTCATCGGTGTAATCATAACCATTTTTGGTGCATTACTTAAAATAATTCATTTTGAAATTGGTCCATTAACGGGAAATCTCATTTTGACAATTGGAATGTTTACAAAAATTATAGCTGGAATTATTTTTATAGTTAAGCTTCTCAGTAATAATGGCAATGATTTTTTGAATAAATAGTTAACCGGTAGATAATAATTTTCTACAATAATATGAATAATTCCACCGTATTGCTTTTGCTCTTGTCAGTTTTAATAGCTGGTTTTATTTCGTATTATCACTATTTTTACAAAGCCAATTCCAATTCCAAAATAAATTGGTTCTTGGCTTTTCTGCGTTTCATTGCTATTTTCGGGTTATTGGTATTGTTAATTAACCCGATTCTCACCCGAAAATCATTTGAAACCATCAAAATTCCATTGCCAATTGTAGTCGATAATTCGTCTTCTGTAATCGAATTAAACTCTAACGAATCTGCTTTAGAAGTTTACAAAAAACTGACTTCTAATTCTGAATTGCAAGAAAAATATGAAGTACAATCCTATCAATTTTCAAGCGAATTGGAGTCCTCTGAATCCTATGATTTCAAAGGAATGCAAACTCGAATCGATGGAGTAGGAAAAGGGCTGAAAAGCATTCACAAAAGTGTCAATCATCCCACAGTAATAATAACAGACGGTAACCAAACCCAAGGAAGCGATTATATTTATTCCTTTGACGAGAATAAAGCCGTTTACCCAATCGTTTTGGGCGACACGACTTCAGTTCTGGATTTAAAAATCAGTCAGCTCAACGTTA
The DNA here is from genome assembly GCF_002428305.1 of Flavobacterium sp. UBA6135. GTDB lineage: Bacteria > Bacteroidota > Bacteroidia > Flavobacteriales > Flavobacteriaceae > Flavobacterium. The sequence goes on from NZ_DIVJ01000047.1 coordinate 22,319, forward strand.
ATAAATATGCGTTTCTCAAAAATAAATTTCCTGTAGAAGTTTTTGTTAATTATTCCGGAAACAAAAATGTTAATGCCACTTTCTCTATTTCTCAGGGAAGTACGGTTTTAAGTAAACAGAATGTTAGTTTTTCCAATAGTCAAAGATCACAACTAATCACTGTTTTATTGCCTGCCGAAAAAGTTGGTGTTCAAGTTTTTAAAGCAACCATTTCATCCTCAGAACCGGAAAAAAACACATACAACAACACTAAGAATTTTGCAGTAGAAATCATCGATCAAAAATCGGAAATTGCCATAGTTTCTTCGATTAATCATCCTGACATTGGAGCTTTAAAACGAGCGATTGAATCTAATCAACAACGTAAGGTAACGCTAGTAAAGCCCAATCAAATCAATTCGTTACAAGATTTTAATGTATTGATTTTATACCAACCTACCTCCGAATTCAAATCAGTTTTCGAAAAGAATAATTTAGCCAATTTAAACACTTGGATTATAACAGGATTGCATACTGATTTTAATTTCTTGAATCAAAACCAGCTCGCTTTTGAATTCAAAATGAGTGGGCAACCCGAGGATTATTTGGCAACTTTTTCTTCGCAATTTAATCTGTTTGCAACCGATAATATCGGCATTGATAATTTTCCACCATTGCAAAATCCATTTGGAACAATTACTTCTAAGTCGGCTTTTGAAGAATTACTTGGAGCCAGAATTCGAAACGTAGAACTCGATTCACCTTTATTAGCCTACACCGAAAATCAAGGAAAACGATCCGCTTTTTTATTAGGTGAAAATATTTGGAAATGGCGTTTACAAAGTCATATCGACCAACAAAGTTTTGAAAAATTTGATGTTTTTATTGATAAAACGATTCAGTTTTTAGCTTCTAACAATGCTCGAAAATCATTGGTTGTTACTCACGAAAACTTTTATAATTCCGGTGATGCCATCGAAATTAATGCTCAATATTTCAATAAAAACTATGAGTTTGACGACAATGCTCGTTTATCCATTACTGTAAAAAACAAAGCAACCAATCAAACAAAATCTTATGATTTACTGAAATCAACCAATTCGTATAAAGTAAATTTAGACGGACTCTCTGCCGGAAATTACTCGTTTACCGTAACCGAAAATAATTCTAAAACTTCTTATTCCGGTTTTTTTGAAGTCTTAGATTTTGACATCGAAAAGCAATTTGTCAATCCGAATTATGCTAAATTAAATCAATTAGCAAATCAAACTAGCGGAAAAACGTATCTAGCCAATCAAGTTGATGAATTAATTAAATCACTTTTAGCGAACGAAAACTACAAACCCATCCAAAAAGAAATAGTCAAAAAAACGCCAATCATTGATTGGATTTGGTTGTTAATCATCATTGCCTTAGCCTTAGCTTCAGAGTGGTTTATTCGAAAATATAACGGATTGCTTTAATTTCTTCTGAAAATTTTTCGTTTCAATATATAGTATCTAAAGCGTAAAAAGTCAAAATAAAGTGCCATAATCAATAAAACACTAGCTACTAAAAGCGTTTTTAATTGGAAGTAGTGAAATAAGATTCCACCAATCAGACATCCTGCAAAAAAGAAAGTAATAATAGAAATTCGTAGTGTAATATTCTTTTCTAAAACTACTTTTTCACCTTCACTTTTTCTAAAAATAAGTTGCGACAAATCTATTCCTAAATCAGTAAAAAGTCCCGTAAGGTGCGTTGTTCTTACAACAGATTTGGAAACATTGGTAACCAAAGCATTTTGAATTCCCATAGCTAATAGTAAGGCATACGTAAAAAATTGACTATTCAAGACGGTTAAATTTTTTTCAAAAAAGGCCAAACCTACTAACGTAATCAGTAAAATTTCTAGCAATAATGGATAAAAGTGCGGATTTTTACTTTTCTTTTTTAAAGCTAATTCTGTCAAAAAATTGGATATAAAAGCACCAACTAAAAAGCACAATGTGAATAGCAAAAATACAAATCCGGTAGCATAATCCTTCCTTGATAATTCTTCAGAAAAAAAAGCAAAATGTCCTGTAACATTCGTTGTCAACACACCAAAAGCCAATAATCCACAAACGTTTACAATTCCTGCAACCATAGAGAGGGTTGTGGCTAATCGCAAGTTGTGTTTAAAAGTTCGGCTATTTCCCAGGTGTCGGAACATTTTTTTAACAAAGATAAAATGTATAAGTGTAAAAACGTATAGCATTAACCTTTTTAGTAATTTAAGATTTGCTTAAGATGTGACTTACCATGTAATTTATTCAAAATTGTGCTGTTATTTTTGTATAAATTTCAAGATATGAAAAGGTTAGTTTTAATTATTTTTTTTATAACAGGTCCATTTTTACAAGCCCAAAACTGGCAAACTAATTTTGAAGAAGCAAAATCTATTGCTATAAAGGAAGACAAAAATATTGTATTGGTTTTTTCCGGTTCAGATTGGTGTGCTCCATGTATGAAATTAGAAAAGAACATTTGGATGTCAGATGAGTTTAAAGCTGAAATAAATAAAAGTTGGGTCACTTATAAAGCCGATTTCCCAAAGAAAAAAGCCAATCAATTGACTCCTGAACTAACAGAACAAAACAAAAATTTAGCTGAAAAGTATAACAAAGGAGGAAGTTTTCCTTTGGTAGTTCTGTTAGATAAAAACGGAAAAGTACTCGGAATGACTGGATTCAAAAATGTTTCACCTGCAGAATACATAGCGATGATTAAAAAATTCGAAAAGTAAATGAAATCGATTCTTCTATATTGTAGTCTTTTCTTTTTATGGAATTCTTCCGCACAAATTGTTCATACCAAAAAGACATTTATGCTTGGTAGTCCTTTTGAGATGACTGTAGTTGCAACTGATACCGTTCAAGGAAATCAGTTTATCAACCAAGCTATTGATGAAGTTAAACGCATTGAAAATTTAATTTCTGATTGGATTCCAACCACACAAATTTCTAAAGTCAATCAAAATGCAGGAATTGCTCCTGTAAAAGTGGATAAAGAAGTTTTTGAATTGATTGAAAGAGCCATTAAAATTTCTAAACTAACAAACGGAGCTTTTGATATTTCCTATGCATCCATGGATAAAATTTGGAAATTCGACGGTAGTATGAAAGAAATGCCAACAGAAGAAGCTATCAAAAATTCAGTTGCCAAAGTAGGTTATCAAAATATTATCCTAAACGAAAATGAAACAACCATTTTTTTGAAAAATAAAGGTATGAAACTCGGTTTAGGCGGCATTGGTCAAGGCTATATTGCAGATAAAGTCAAAACGTTATTAATCGAAAACGGTTGTAAATCCGGAATTGTCAACGTCTCCGGTGACATCTTTGCTTGGGGTAAACAACCTGATGGAAAACCGTGGACAGTAGCCATCGTGAATCCGATTAATAAAAATAAAGTATTTGCCACTTTTCCTTTAGAAGACAGTGCAGTAGAAACTTCCGGTAGTTATGAAAAATTTGTCACTTTCAACGGAAAGAGATATTCACATATTATAGATCCAAGAACAGGTTATCCTGCCACCGGAATTGTTAGTGTATCGGTTTTTGCAAAAACCACAGAGCTTGCCGATGCACTGGCTACCGGAATTTTCGTTCTCGGCATTGACGTCGGACTCGATTTAGTAAACCAAATCAAAGGAATCGAATGCATTATTGTGGATGACAAAGGAGTAGTGCACAACTCTAAAAATATTAACTTAAAGAAATTTGATAAACAATAATTTGAAATGAAAAATATAACAATTCTTGCCCTAATTCTCTTCGCACTTCAATCCTGCAACTCCGTAAAAGAATACGAAAAAGAAAAAATCAATGATCCTGATATGAAATTAGCATCTCGTTCTTCCGAACGTTTTGAAACCAATTTTCAAGTCTATCGCGAAGCAGCAGCCGGAGCCAATGGTGGCAAAACGGGTGGTGGTTGCGGTTGTAACTAATTACTCAAATCAAAAATGAAAAATTATTTTCTTTTACTCTTTCTTTGTTCTTTCTCGCTTTTTGCTCAAGAGCAAGATTCTACACTCGTATTCAAAAAACGAGTACTAGAATCAACTGAAGTTGATTTTTTAATGAGCTATTATAAACAAGACGGAATTCATTCGGCGGTTTCTGGTGGAAAAGGAATGGAAGAATTAACAGATATTACACCAACTATTGTTGTAGCCGTTCCACTAAACGACGACGATGTTTTAACGGTGGATATGGGAATTTCTGCCTATTCCTCGGCTTCTTCAGGAAACATAAATCCGTTTGATAGTGCAACTCCCAGTCCGTGGCAAGCGAGTTCCGGTGCTTCTGCTCAAGATGTTTTAACTACGTTAGTAATCAATTACAGTCATAGTTCCGATGATCGAAATACGATTTGGAATGCACACATTTCCGGATCAGTAGAATATGATTATTCTTCCATTGGTTTTGGTGGTGGTTTAACCAAATTATTTAACGATAAAAATACCGAAGTTGGCATTGCCGCCAATGTTTATTTAGATACTTGGAAGCCCATTTATCCTAAAGAATTACAAGATTTTGCTGATAATGGAAATACTCTGAATGGTGGAATTTTTGATGATTTTTCAATCACAGGAAATACTAATTACAACCCCACCAATTTTGTTTTTCAATCGGAAAAAAATAGAAATTCTTTTGCTCTTTCTTTCAGTTTTTCGCAAGTGCTGAATAAGAAAACACAATTATCCATTTTTGCAGATATTTTACATCAACAAGGCTTACTTTCAGCACCGTATCAACGGGTTTATTTTGCTGATGTAAATGACTCATTTATAAACGAATTTCAGCTAGCGGATGATATTGAACGATTACCGGATAGTCGATTTAAATTGCCAATTGGAGCTCGTTTGAATTATTATATCAATGAAAAATTTGTGTTCAGAACCTATTATCGTTTTTATACAGATAATTGGGGAATTAGTTCGCACACGGCAAGTATTGAATTACCTTATAAAATAACAGATCGTTTTACCATTTTTCCAATGTATCGTTTTTATACGCAATCTGAATCGAAGTATTTTGCTCCACACGAACAGCATCTTTCAACAGAAAAATATTATACATCCGATTATGATTTGTCAACATTTGATGCTCATCAATATGGATTTGGAGTGAATTACACCGATATTTTTACAGCCGCTAAAATCTGGAAATTTGGCATAAAAAACATCGATTTCAGATATAATCATTATTCCAGAAGTGATGGATTAGAAGCAAATATTGTATCTTTCGGAATTAAATTTGTAATGCAATAATTGTGTAACAAATGTTACTAAGAATTAGTAGTTACTTGATTATTTTTGGATAAAATTAACATCATGAAAACCTTTATTTTATCTCTAGTATTCGTTTATTCTCAATTGATTTTTTCTCAAAGTGAATTTAATTATACTTTGGAATTGAATCCTGTAACAGTATCAGGATTACCGGGATTGCATTCCTTTGCTTTTGGTCAAGCTAACGATAAATGGTTAATAATTGGTGGACGATTAGATGGACTTCATGCCAGACAACCATTTAATGCTTTTCCGGCTTCAAACAATAACACTTCTATTTTTGTAGTTGATAAAGTGACGCTTCAGAGTTGGTCGGTGTCACTCAATTCACTTCCAACAGGAATAAAAGAACAATTACAGTCAACTAATATGAACTTTTATCAGGATGGATTTAGCTTGTATATCATTGGGGGGTATGCTTTTTCAGCAACGGCTGATGATCATATCTCTTTTGATAAATTTACAGCTGTTGATGTACCTGGATTAATAAATGCAATTGTGAGTAATTCTCCTATTACTTCTTATTTTAAACAAATTAGTAGTCCCGTTTTTGCTATTACAGGTGGTCAATTAGGTAAAATTGGTGATGTGTTTTATTTGGTTGGTGGTCATCGTTTTGATGGTCGATACAATCCCGTTGGGAATCCAACTTTTACTCAAACCTATAGCAATCAAATTCGAAAATTTACAGTTGATAATTCAGGGAGTCAACTCAGTTATACTTTGGTTGAGCAAATTACGGATCCCATTCATTTACATCGAAGAGATTATAATTTAGTACCACAGGTTTTTCCTAATGGCGAGTTAGGTTATACCATTTCTTCAGGTGTTTTCCAAATCAATCAAGATTTACCTTTTTTGTATCCTGTTGATATTAAGTCAACAGGCCATTTTCCTCAAACAGGATTCAATCAATACCTAAGCAATTATCACAGTGGAAAAGTAGGTTTGTATGAAGAAGTGAATAATAAAATGCACAGTTTATTTTTTGGAGGGATGAGCCAATATTATTTTAATGGCACCATTTTAATTCAAGATAATCTAGTGCCTTTTGTAAAAACTATTAGTAGAGTTACGCGTCAAGCAAACGGTAGTTTAAACGAATTTCAGTTGCCTATTGAAATGCCTTTACTAAGTGGTGCTGGAGCAGAATTTATTCCAAATTTAAGTTTACCTCATTATTCAAACGAAGTGATAAAATTGGATGATATTATTGAGAATGAATTTGTTATTGGTCATTTGGTAGGAGGTATTCATAGTCCTACTCTAAATCCATTTTCTGCTAATCAATCCAATACAACTTCGGCAAGTCCTACGGTTTATGAAGTTAAATTAATCAAACAAGAATCATTATCCGTTTCTGTTATTACAAACAGTAACCCTTTTGTAGTTAAAGTTGCTCCAAATCCCATAAAAGGAAGAAAAATTAAAGTAGAATTTTATATCCCATATTCTGGAGATATCAGTTATTTTATAACAACTTTAGATGGAAAAATTGTGACTGAAGGTGAGGTGGTTGATTTTCAAATAGGTGATAATATCTTTACTTTTCAATTAAACCAAACAATGAAAGAACCTTTTATTTTAACTTTCATTTTTGATAATCGATTTTATAGTTCGCACAAAATACTAACACAGTAATATCTTCATAAAACTATTTCAGTTTTGTGATAATTAGACAATGAAAATACTTATTGTAGAAGACGAAATTGGAATAGCTTCCTTTTTAAAACAAGGTTTAGAAGAAGAAGGCTATGAAGTGTTGGTTGCTAATGATGGTCAATCAGGATTAGAAATGGCAATTAGCCATAAACCCGATTTAATTTTATTAGACTGGATGTTGCCTAAACTCTCTGGGTTAAAGGTTTGTGAATCCTTTAGAAAAACCAATACTACAACGCCAATTATTTTTTTAACAGCCAAAGATACCGTTCAGGATACTATTGAAGGTTTAAAGGCTGGAGCCAATGATTACATCAAAAAACCTTTTAGTTTTGATGAATTGTTAGAACGAATAAAAATTCATTTTAGAGCCACCAAGGAAGTTGATGTTTTGACCTTAGGAAAGATTAAAATTATCCAATCAAAACACCAGGTTTTTTCAGAAAATAATGAAATTTCATTGACGCAAAGAGAATACGAACTTTTGATATATTTAATCAAAAACAAAGGAAAAGTATGCACTCGAAATCAAATTATTGAAGATGTTTGGGATATTCATTTTGAATATGATACCGGTGTAATTGATGTGTTTATGAATGCTATCAGGAAAAAACTCAATCTTTCTAAAGAAGATGAAAGTATTAAAACCATTCGAGGTGTTGGTTATATTGCTAATGATTAAGGTAGTTACAATTTATGCTTAAATTCTCTTTTAGAAATAGAATTGCTTTTTACTATATTATTAGCACTGCTTTGCTGATAACCATAGTTTTTTTAGTAATTTATCAAATGGTGAGTCTAAGCGTTTACAACCACATTAATGATGATATTCAAAATGAAGTTGAAAAACATTTACAAGAAATTGAAATAGATCATAATAACACTTATCTCATTCAAGTAGATGAATGGCGTGAAAGAGAACATAATACAGTGGATGTTAACCCTGTATTTGTTCAATTTTTTGATAGCAACAACGAACTAATTGATAAATCACCCAATTTAAAAAAACTCAATTTAAAGCTTTATCCGGAAAATAGAAAAAACGAATTTATTGATACGTATTTAAACAAAAAACCTATTCGTCAGATTCAGGTTCCGCTTTATGATAATCAAAAAGTAATTGGTCATCTCGTCGTAGCTATGTCGTTGGATGATGCTATTATGGTTTTGTCGAATTTGCGAAACATTTTAGCGATTGCATTTCCATTAATTTTAATAAGTTTATTTCTCATCGCTCGATTTATTGTGGGAAGAAGCATCAAACCAATCAAAACAATTATTGAAACATCTAAACAAATTAGTCGCGAAAACCTAAGTTCGCGAATAAATTTACCACATAATAAAGACGAATTATTCGTACTTTCAAAAACAATTAATGACTTGTTAGACCGAATTGAAAATGCCGTAGAACGCGAAAAACAATTCACATCTGATGCTTCTCATGAATTGCGAACACCTTTGGCTGTAATCAAAGGTACGTTAGAAGTTTTAGTGCGTAAACCTCGCAATCAATCGGAATATGAAGAAAAAATCAATTACAGCATCAAAGAAGTAGACCGATTAAATCAATTAGTTGACGAATTATTGTTATTGGCTCGTTTTGAAAATCAAAAACAAAATACTAAAAAAGAGCCTGTTTTTCTCAACGCATTGATTTTAGATGTATTAGCTCGATTTTCGCAAAAAATAAATGATAAGAATATTAAAATTGAAAATTCATTTGCAGATGATTTTACCATTGATTCTGATAATTATTTGGTTTCTATCATCATTAGTAATCTAGTATCCAATGCAATTAAATATTCCAATCCAAATGGTAAAATTTCTATTGCTTTATGGAAAGAAAACAACCAAATTATTTGTAAAATTCAAGACAACGGAATTGGTATTTCTTCGGAAGAATTGAACAAAATAGGAAATCGGTTTTATCGTTCTCAATCCGTTCTTCAAACCAATACAAAAGGCACAGGCTTAGGTTTATCTATCGTAAAACGACTTACTGATTTATTGAATATTGACTTTAAGATAAACAGTAAATTAAACGTTGAAACTATAGTAGAATTAAGGTTTAACTAATGTATTCCTAAGTCAATCTTAAGGCAATTTCTTTATTTTCAGATTAATTTTACTGAAATTAAAAGTTGCCAAAATGCTTGAGAAAATCATTGCCTTTAGTTTAAAAAATAAACTTATAATCCTTTTGTTTACACTTGGTGTTGTAGGATTTGGTTTGTTCTCAGTTTTCCAAATTTCAATTGGAGCAGTGCCTGATGTTACTAATAATCAAGTACAAGTAATTACAACGTCTCGAAATCTATCTACTCAAGATATCGAACAATATATTACCTATCCTGTAGAAATTGAAATGGCGAATTTGCCTGGTGTAACCGAAATTCGTTCAATTTCTAAATTTGGTTTATCTGTTGTAACCATAGTTTTTGAGGATGAAATAGGAACGTATTTGCCTAGACAACTGATCGCTGAAAAAATTAAAACCGCTACCGAAAAAATTCCAGAAGGTTTTGGAACACCGGAAATGGGACCCATTACTACTGGTTTAGGCGAAATTTATCAATATACTTTAGAAGTAAAACCCGAATTCAAAAATCAATATTCGGTTACCGATTTGCGAACGATTCAAGATTGGGTCGTAAAAAGACAATTATCCGGTATCAAAGGTGTGGTGGAAATCAATACTTGGGGTGGCTATTTAAAACAATATGAAATCGCTATCAATCCATCAAGTTTAAAGGCAATGAATATTTCTACTGCTGCTATTTTTACAGCGTTAGAAAAAAATAATAGCATTGCAGGTGGTTCGTATATTGAAAAAACCAATCAAAGTTATTTCATTCGTGGCGAAGGAAAAGTAAATTCAATTGAAGATATCGAAAATATTGTCGTTAAAAACGATTCTGGTTTGCCAATATACATTAAAGACATCGCCAAAGTACAATTTGGTCATGCCAACCGTTTTGGTGCGATTACTGGAAATGGAGAAGGCGAGAAGGTTTTGGGTCAAGTTATGATGCTAAAAGGGGGCAACTCAAAACAAGTAATTGACGATGTAAAACATAGAGTTACCGAAATTGAAAAAACATTACCAGAAGGCGTTTATATCAACGGATTTTTAGAACGAAGTGAATTAGTAGGAAAAACAACGTTTACCGTTGCAGAAAACCTTATTTTAGGTTGTTTAATCGTAATTTTTGTGGTGGTTTTATTACTCGGAAATTGGCGTTCAGGATTGGTTGTGGCTTCCGTAATTCCGCTTTGTTTGTTATTTGCGATTTCATTTATGAATATTTTCGGAATTGATGCCAATTTAATGAGTTTAGGGGCGATAGATTTTGGAATCATCATCGACGGAGCCGTAATTATAGTCGAGTTCATCGCTTTTCAAATTGCTCATAAATCAAGACATTTAGTAGGTTTAACTAAAGAGGAACGTCAGTTAGAAATTGACCAAATTACCTATAAAAGTGCCTCTAAAATGATGAATTCGGCTATTTTTGGTCAGTTAATCATTCTTATTGTATTTATTCCAATTCTTTCTTTATCGGGTGTGGAAGGAAAAATGTTCAAACCTATGGCAATGACATTTAGTTTTGCTTTAGTTGGTGCGATGTTATTCTGTTTTACTTACGTTCCTGTTGCGGCTTCATTGTTTTTAAAACCGCAAGAAGAAAACCCAAAATCAATTTCAAATCGTTTAATTAATAAATTGAATTCATGGTATTTACCTGTGATTACTTGGGCTTTAGGCAATACTAAAAAAGTACTTTATGGAGCTGTTGGTTTATTGTTTTTAGCTATTGGATTGTTTGCAACTATGGGAGGAGAATTTATTCCAACATTAGACGAAGGTGATTTTGTAATTCAACCCGTTCTAAAAACAGGAACATCACTTTCTAAAACCATTGAAACTACGACTAAAATTGAAAAAATAATTCTTAAAAATTTCCCAGAAGTTTCTCAAGTAGTCAGTAGAATTGGTGCTGCGGAAGTGCCAACCGATCCAATGAGTATGGAAGAAAGTGATATTATCGTAAAATTAAAACCAAAATCAGAATGGGTTTCTGCCGATTCCAAAGATGAATTAGCAGATAAAATAAAAGCGGCTTTAGAAGAGAAAATTCCAAACATGGAAATCGAATTTACACAACCTATTGAAATGCGTTTCAACGAATTAATTTCAGGTTCTCGTTCCGATGTGGCCATTAAAATTTTTGGTGAAGATTTAGATATTTTAGCCAAAAAAGCACACGAAATCGAAAAAGCAATTAAAAATGTGGAAGGTGCATCGGATATTATCATCGAAAAAACGGAAGGTTTACCTCAAATGTTCGTCCAATACGACCGAAGTAAAATTGCTCGTTATGGCTTAAATATTGCCGATTTAAACGAAATGATTGCTTTAGGATTCGCTGGAAAAACCGTTGGGAACGTATTTGAAGGTGAAAAACGTTTTGATATGGTCATTCGATTAGATAAAACCAACAGAACCGATATTGAAGACTTACGAAATTTATATGTTTCCACTCCAAATGGCGAGCAAATTCCGCTAAGAGAATTAGCGTCTATCGAATATACAGAAGGTCCGGCTAAAATTTCAAGAGACAATACCAATCGAAGAATTATTGTGGGAATCAACGTAAGAAACCGTGATTTACAAAGTGTTGTTGATGATGTTCAGCAAATTATTGAAACTAAAATCGATTTACCAACAGGCTATCGTGTTACTTATGGTGGTCAATTTGAAAACTTACAAAGTGCAAAAGCCCGATTGTTAATTGCCGTGCCAATTGCATTATTTTTGATATTTATCTTGTTGCATTTTGCTTTTGGTTCCATCAAAGAAGCTTTAATGGTGTATTCTGCAATTCCTTTATCAGCAGTTGGTGGTGTGTTATTTTTATGGATGCGAGATTTACCATTTAGTATTTCAGCAGGCGTTGGATTTATTGCATTATTCGGAATTGCAGTGCTAAACGGAATCGTACTAATTGAACATTTTAAAGAATTGAAACACAGTGGCATGAAAGATATGAACGAACTAATTTTAAAAGGAACCACCGATAGACTTCGACCAGTTTTATTAACCGCCGCCGCCGCCGCTTTAGGATTTTTACCAATGGCAATTTCATCATCGGCAGGAGCAGAGGTTCAACGCCCGTTAGCTACCGTAGTTATTGGCGGATTGTTCACGGCAACACTCTTAACCATGATTGTATTGCCAATTTTATTCAAAGTTTTTGATGAGAAAGAATTCAAAAAACCAAAATTCAAAAAACATGCAAGCGGAACTTATATTTTGATATTTTTATTGGGTACAAGCTTTGGTTTTGCACAAGAGAATAATGCTGAATTAGATTCAATTATGTCTAAAGCTTTGCAAAACAATAAATTAGTAAAAGCTGGGCAATTGCAAATCGACAAAGCAAATGAAACAATAAAAACGGCATATTCTTTTGATAAAACAAGTGTGTATTACAGTTATGACCAAAATAACTTAGCCCTAAATAACGTACCTTTAAAAGTATTTGGAGTGCAACAATCATTTGCTTTCCCCACGGTTTATGGTGCTCAAAAAAAGGTCTATAAAGCCGAATTAGAAAGTCAAAAGGCTTCTTTCGAATTGCAGAAAAACAAACTCAAATTGGAAGTTTCAAAAGTATATCATCAAATTGTTTATGTGCAACATCAGGAAAAGTTATATAAATATTTAGATAGTTTGTACCAAAATTTCTCTAAAGCAAGCGACCGAAGATTTGAATTAGGCGAAACCAATTACTTGGAAAAAATAACCGCTGAAGCTAAATTTAGACAAATTAGAACCAAACTTTCGCAATTAGATAAAGAGAAAAAAGCACAATTAGAAGTATTACAGGCTTTAGTACAATCGGAGGAAAAAATCAGTATAAAATCGAATGAAATTAAACCTATCAACAATACATTAAATACTTCAAGTAAAGAACTTTATAGTTCTTATTTAGAAAGTGTTACAAATAAATATAAATCGAATGAAAAACTCCAAAAGCAGAACTGGCTACCTGATTTAAACATGGAATATTTTCAAGGAAGAAATAGCGGAATTTCGCAATCTTTATATGGATTTCAAGTAGGTGTTGCTGTTCCAATATTGTTTAATGGGAATGTTGCAAAATCTAAAGTTGCCAAATTAGAAACACAAGCATGGGAACAACAAAAACAACATGAACTAATTAAAATAGATGCACATATCAACCAGAAAAACAGTGAATTAGAGCAATATAACCAAGCAATTGATTACTATAATCAATATGGGAAAAAAGTTTCTCAAGAGATTATTAAAGTAGCCAACATGAGTTACAAACATGGTGAAATTGATTTTTTTCAATTCATACAAAGTTTAGAAAATGCAACCACTATTCAAGTTGATTATTTAGATGCCGTAAACCAATACAACAAAACACAATTAGACTTACAATATGTTAATATACAATAATTTACAAATGAAAAAACTATTTTACATAGCAACAATAGCATCACTTTTATTTTCATGCAAACAAGAAGTTGCTGAAGAAAAAGTAATTGATGACGGATTGATTACAGTAACAGAAGCTCAATTTCAATCTTCAAAAATGGAAATAGGTTCACCTATAGAACAAGATTTTGAAGTTATAGTCAAATCATCCGGAAAAATTGATGTTCCACCACAATATCGAGCTAAAGTAACTACGTTTTTAGGCGGTTATGTAAAAGCCACCAAATTATTAGTTGGCGATAAAGTTGCAAAAGGACAAGCTCTAATTACCTTAGAAAACACCGATTATCTTGATTTACAAAAGGATTATGTAGAAGTTGCTGAACAAATTAACTATTTGAAATCAGAATATGAACGCCAGAAAACGTTGTACAATGAAAAAATTACTTCACAAAAAAACTATTTAAAAGCAGAAAGCGATTACCGCCAAGCGAAAGGAATGTATCAAGGTTTACGTGAAAAATTAGTGTTATTAAACATCAATCCAACTAATGTTGAGCGTGGAAAATTTACCTCACAAATTACAATTTCGGCACCAATTTCTGGTGATGTAACAGTAATGAATGCAAATGTTGGCATGTTTATGTCGCCTTCAGATGTAATTTTAGAAATTGTCGACACTAATTATTTACACCTGAATTTAAGCATTTTTGAAAAAGATATTTTACATGTAAAACAAGGTCAAAAAATCACTTTTAAAGTACCAGAAGCAAGTAAAGAAAGTTTCAGCTCTAACGTACAATTAGTTGGAAAATCGATAGAAAGTAAAGACAGAACCATTTCGGTTTTTGGTACACTATCACCAGAAATAAAAGGAAAATTGTTATCTGGAATGTTTGTAGAGGCTAACATAATTACAGATACTAAAAAAGGATTTGGAGTTCCTTCTGATGCTATCATTACAGAAAATGACAAACATTATGTATTGGTTTTAAGCAATAAAACAACTGAATATAAATTCAAAAAAGTTGCTGTTACGGTAGGAGAAAAATCAGAAAAATTCATTGAAATTATGCCTAATGATAATGTTAATGCTGAAACAAAATTACTCACAAAAGGTGTTTTTGATATAATTAATTAAAATTTCAATTTATATTATAAATTTTAAAATCAAATCAAATGATAACAATAGATAATTATTTAGACAATCATTACATACACAGAAGCAATTGGTTACGAGCTGCAGTTTTGGGAGCAAACGATGGAATAATTTCTATTTCCAGTTTAGCAATTGGTGTTGCAGCTGCAAGTTCAACTAGAGAACCAATTTTATTAGCAACAGTTGCCGGACTAGTTGCAGGAGCATTATCAATGGCTGCTGGCGAGTATGTTTCGGTTAGTTCGCAAACAGATACAGAAAAAGCAGATATTGAAAGAGAAATTAAAGAATTAGCAGAAATGCCTGAAGAAGAGCTAAGAATATTAGCTCAAATATATGAAAAAAGAGGTTTAAAAAAGGAAACAGCAATGCAAGTTGCCATTGAATTAACAGAAAAAGATGCATTAGCCGCTCATATTAGAGATGAATTAGGAATTAATGAAATAAGCCAAGCAAATCCAATACAAGCAGCTATTTCATCTGGTGCAGCATTTACCGTTGGTGGTGTTTTGCCATTACTAGTGATACTTTTTACACCAATAAAAAACATGGAATATTGGTTGTATGCTTTTACAATTATTTTTCTAATAGTATTAGGAAGTATTGCTGCAAAAACAGGAGGCTCAAGTATTAAAACAGCAATTTTAAGAATAACAATTTGGGGAACAATTGCAATGGTTTTATCAGCACTTGTTGGCTATCTTTTTGGGGTTAGAGTATAACAAAAACTAATAAACTTTTAAAACATTTATATATGAACGACGCACATTTACACATGGTAGTAAACCACTTTCCAATTATCGGGACGATTTTTGGAGTAGGAATTCTAATTGCTGGAATAGTATTGAAAAATAATTCAGCTCGAAATATTGCTTATTTTCTTTTTATCATTTCTGCCATTTTTGCTGCAATAAGTATGAACACTGGAGAAGGAGCAGAAGAAATTGCAGAAAAATTGCCGGGAGTAACCGATCAAATTATTGAAACACATGAAGAAATGGCTGAAAAATTTTCACTTATTATGTATTTTCTTGGCGGTTTTTCTTTAATATCCTTATTATTAGCGGTATTTAAAAAACCTCAAGAAAAATATGTTGGTTATTTCACATTATTAGTAGCAATCATAGCTCTATATTTTGCTCAACAAACCGGAACAACCGGAGGCGAAATTCGTCATACAGAGATTAGAGAAAATACTACATTTCAAAATGATCTAATTTCTGTTGAAAAAGAAATTAAATCAGATGATGATTAAGCAAGACTTTTAGGATTGAGTTTGATTTTGTATCTTTATCAAAATCAAAAAAATATTATGAACAAAGAATTCAATCCTAAAATGATTCCAATGATTATTGGAATAATCGTCTTACTT
This sequence comes from Flavobacterium sp. UBA6135, assembly GCF_002428305.1. Classification (GTDB taxonomy): domain Bacteria; phylum Bacteroidota; class Bacteroidia; order Flavobacteriales; family Flavobacteriaceae; genus Flavobacterium. The sequence continues at coordinate 38,277 of NZ_DIVJ01000047.1, forward strand.
ATTTTTCTTTTTAAATCAACTGTTACGATTGGATCGGGAGAAGCCGGAGTTTTATACAAAACTTTTGATAAAGGAGTTGTAACCGATGAACCACCATTGGGTGAAGGTTTTCACATTGTAGCTCCTTGGAATAAAGTGTTTATTTATGAAGTTCGTCAGCAAGAATTGTCGGAGCAAATGCAAGTGTTGTCTTCTAATGGTTTGGAAATCAAATTAGATGCTACGGCTTGGTTTCATCCGCAATATGAATTTACAGGAAAATTACATCAGGAAAAAGGTGAAAATTATATCGAAAGAGTGATTCGTCCTGCCATTCGTTCTGCCGCTAGAAGTGTGGTGGGAAGATATACGCCTGAACAACTGTATTCCACCAAAAGAGATGCTATTCAAGATGAGATTTTCACGGAAACCAAGAAGATTTTAGCCAATCAATACATTCAATTGAACGAAATTTTAGTACGTGATGTTACGTTGCCTTCTACAATCAAAACGGCCATTGAAACCAAATTAAAACAAGAACAAGAAAGTTTAGAATATGAATTCCGTTTAGAAAAAGCTCAAAAAGAAGCGGAACGTCAACGTATTGAAGCCGAAGGTAAAGCCCGTGCTAATCAAATTTTAAGTGCCTCATTAACTGATAAAATTTTACAAGAAAAAGGCATTCAAGCCACCATTGAATTGTCTAAATCAGCTAATTCAAAAGTAATTGTTATTGGTTCAGGTAAGGATGGAATGCCGATTATTTTGGGGAATCAGTAGTTCAACAAATCACAAAGTTTCTAAATTTTTTGTTTTCTAAAAATTTAAGTCATTACATTTGCAACATCATAAAATAATAAAATGTTTTCAATTCAATTACATCATCATCATCACACCTCCGCTCAAGCGAAGTAATGATGCTATGTAAGTATTTCATATATCTAAAACCCGTTTGAGTACATCAAACGGGTTTTTTGTTGTTATCCGCTTTGGTGTACTCATTTAAAAAAAACAAAAAATGAACACCTTAAAAATTGCGATTCAAAAATCAGGAAGACTTAATGAAGAAAGTCTTCAAATTCTCAAAGATTGCGGTATTTCCATCAACAACGGAAATGATCAACTCAAAGCCGAAGCTTCTAATTTTCCATTAGAAATTTTGTTTCTTCGTAATTCCGATATTCCGCAATATCTCATCGATGGAGTGGTAGATGCGGCAATTGTAGGCGACAATCTTTTGGTTGAAAAAGGTCAGAACATCACCGTTGCTGAGAAATTGGGTTTTTCAAAATGCCGCGTTTCAGTGGCGGTTCCCAAAACGTTTCAATACAATTCCATTCAAGATTTGAATAATTTGCGAGTGGCGACATCTTATCCTACAACGGTTTTAAACTTTTTTAAGTCGAAAAATGTTTCAATCGACATTCACCAAATCTCCGGTTCGGTTGAAATTGCCCCGAATATTGGACTTTCAGATGCAATTGTAGATATCGTTTCCAGTGGAAGTACTTTATTCAAAAATAACCTGAAAGAAGTAGAAGTTATTCTGAAAAGCGAAGCAGTTTTAGCTGTTTCTCCTACCATTTCAACTGAAAATCAAGAAATTTTAAACAAGCTTCAATTCCGAATTCAATCCGTACTCAAAGCCAGAAAATCAAAATACATTTTAATGAATGTTCCGAATGATAAAATTCAAGAAGTCAGCCAAATTCTTCCGGTATTAAAAAGTCCAACCATCATGCCGTTAGCAGAATCGGGTTGGAGTAGCCTTCATTCCGTCATCGAAGAAGACACTTTTTGGGAAGTCATCGATCAACTTAAATCCGCCGGAGCCGAAGGAATTTTGGTTTGCCCGATTGAAAAGATGGTTTTGTGAAAAAGTGATTAGTAATTAGTGAATAGTCTTAATGAACCTTAATGAGATTCCCCTTAATACCTTAATGTCAAAAAAACAAAAAAATGAAAAAATATAAAAATCCACCCCAATCCCAATGGTCAATGTTAACCCAACGACCAACCCAATCATTCGACGAAATCGAACAAACGGTAAAGGCAATTTTTAATGAAATCCAAACCAAAGGCGATACCGCAGTTGCAAAATATACTTCGTTGTTTGACGGAATAAAATTGGATAACTTTCTCGTCACAGATGATGAAATCAAAGAAGCAGAAAAACAAGTTCCATCCGAATTAAAAGAAGCGATTGCTTTAGCAAAATCAAATATCTACAAATTTCATTCCGCTCAAAAAACAAGTAAAATTGAAGTTGAAACGACCAAAGGCGTTTTTTGTTGGCAAGAAAAACGACCCATTCAAAAAGTAGGATTATACATTCCGGGAGGAACAGCTCCGCTATTTTCAACAGTTTTGATGTTGGCCATTCCCGCTCAAATTGCAGGTTGCGAAGAAATTATTTTATGTTCACCACCGGATAAAATCGGAAAAGTAAATCCCGCTATTTTGTACGCTGCCAATTTGTGTGGTGTGACAAAAATCTTTAAAGTGGGCGGAATTCAAGCCGTTGCGGCATTGACTTTTGGAACTGAAACAATTTCGAAAGTTTATAAAATTTTCGGTCCCGGAAATCAATTTGTCACGGTGGCGAAGCAAGTAGCAACGCAATTCGGAACAGCCATCGATATGCCGGCAGGACCAAGTGAGTTATTGATTTATGCCGATGATTCAGCCAATCCGGCTTTTGTTGCTTCTGATTTATTGAGTCAAGCCGAACACGGAACCGATAGTCAAGTAATTTTGGTTTCCAATTCTCAAAAATTAATTGACGAAGTAGAAAAGGAAATTGACGACCAAATTCAAGTTTTAACTCGCAAAGAAATTGCTCAAAAAGCTATCGATAATTCGAAATTAATTTTTATTGAAAAGGAGAGCGATGCATTGGATTTTATCAACGAATATGCTCCTGAACATTTCATTATTTGTTCCAAAAACGAAGCCTATTTTGTAAACGGAATTCAAAATGCAGGTTCTGTTTTTATTGGAAATTTCACTCCTGAAAGTGCCGGTGATTATGCCTCAGGAACCAATCACACCTTACCAACAAACGGATTCTCAAAGAATTATTCCGGTGTAAACCTCGATAGTTTTTCAAAAGCTATTACGTTTCAAAAAATTTCTGAACAAGGTTTAAAAAACATCGGAAATGCAATTGAAATTATGTCGGAAGCCGAAGGATTACAAGGGCACAAAAACGCAGTTACATTACGACTAAATGCTTTACAAAATGAATAAAAATATAGAAATAAACAGCTCGTTTTCAATTCAAAATTTAGTTAGAAAGACTATTTTGAATATGAAATCCTATTCGTCTGCTCGCGATGAATTCAAGGAATTTGAAACCAACTTGATTTTTTTGGATGCGAATGAAAATCCGTTTTCCAATGGTTATAATCGTTATCCAGATCCGCAACAAAAGCTATTGAAAACACTTTTGGCGAAACAGAAAAAGGTTTCTTTAAACCAAATTTTACTAGGAAATGGAAGTGATGAAGTACTCGATTTACTTTTTCGTGCGTTTTGCGAACCCAATCAAGACAACATCGTCACGTTGCCACCAACGTATGGAATGTATGGCGTTCTAGCCGATTTGAATGCCATTGAAAACAGAGAAATTTTGTTAACCATTGATTTTGAACCTAATGTGGATGAAATTTTGAGTGCTGTTTCAGAAAACACAAAAATCATCTTTTTATGTTCACCAAATAACCCAACCGGTAATTCATTTTCAGATGAAAGTATTTTGTATTTGCTGAAGAATTTCAATGGTTTGGTAGTCTTGGATGAAGCGTATATCGACTTTTCTTCCAAAGAAAGTTGGTTGTCGGAGTTGAGTGATTTTCCCAATTTAGTCATCATTCAAACCTTATCAAAAGCATACGGATTGGCCGGACTTCGAGTTGGAATTGCCTATGCTTCTGAGGAAATTATTTCAATTCTAAACAAAATCAAACCCCCTTACAATTTGAATACAGCTTCACAAGAAATTGCTCTCAAAAAATTAAATCAAAATACCTTAACTGCTCAGTTGAAAAAGCTTATTTCGGAGAGGGAAATCGTAATCAATTCTTTAAAATCAATTGCATTTATTGAGAAAGTTTTTCTTTCTGATGCGAATTTTATTTTATTAAAAGTAGATGATGCAACGTTGCGATACAACCAACTAATTCAAGCCGGAATTGTGGTTCGAAACCGAAGTAATCAGCCATTATGTGAAAACTGTCTTCGCATTACTATTGGCACAAAAGAAGAAAACAATCAGTTAATTACCACTTTAAAATCACTGTAAAATGGCACAAAGAATTCTATTTATTGATCGTGACGGAACCATCATCAAAGAACCTGCTGATGAACAAATTGATGCGTTTGAAAAAGTGACTTTTTATCCAAAATCGTTAGTTTATTTGAGTAAAATTGCCTCAGAATTAGATTTTGAATTAGTGATGATAACCAATCAAGATGGTTTGGGAACTGCTTCTTTTCCTGAAGAAACATTTTGGCCGGTTCATAATTTTATTATGAAAACATTTGAAAATGAAGGGGTTGTTTTTGATGAAGTTTTAATTGATAAAACGTTTCCTCACGAAAATGCTCCTACTCGAAAACCTGGAATTGGTTTGTTGAAAAAGTATTTTTCGGCTGACTATGATTTAGAAAATTCATTTGTAATTGGTGATCGTTTGACTGATGCTGAATTGGCAAAAAACTTAGGCTCAAAAGCAATTTTTATTAATGATAATACCAATTTGGGAACGAATGAAATTTCAGTTAAACGGGAAGAATTAAATTCAATTATTTCATTAGAAACAAATGATTGGAAGCAAATTTATGAGTTTTTGAAATTGGAAAACAGAACGGCTTCAATTTATCGAAAAACGAATGAAACTGAAATTGCCATCACTTTAAATTTAGATGGAATCGGAAATAGCAACATTCGAACCGGATTAGCATTTTTTGATCATATGCTCGATCAACTATCCAGACACGGTCAAATGGATTTGGATATCCAGGTAAAAGGCGATTTACAAGTGGATGAACACCACACCATTGAAGACACGGCCATTGCATTAGGCGAAGTTTTTGCGAAAGCTTTAGGAAACAAATTAGGCATCGAACGTTACGGATTTTGTCTCCCGATGGATGATTGTTTGGCTCAAGTAGCCATTGATTTTGGCGGACGTTCGTGGTTGATGTGGCAAGCTCCTTTTAAACGTGAAAAAATTGGTGATATGCCAACAGAAATGTTTTTTCATTTTTTCAAATCTTTTGCCGATGGTGCCAAAGCCAACCTAAACATCAAAGCAGAAGGTTTTAACGAACACCATAAAATTGAAGCGATTTTTAAAGCTTTCGCTAAAGCAATTAAAGCTGCGGTTAAAAGAGATTCGGAGAAAATGATTTTACCAAGCACAAAAGGAATGTTGTAATTATTTGTTTCAAGTTTAAAGTTTCAAGTTGTTTTTGTTGAACAACCTGAAACTTTAAACCTGAAACCTGAAACAAAAAATAAATGAAAATAGCCATAATAGACTACGGTGCCGGAAATATAAAAAGTATTCAATTTGCTCTAAATCGATTAGGTTTTGATGGCGTTTTGACAAACAATCCATACGAAATTCGTTCTGCGGATAAAGTTATTTTTCCCGGTGTTGGAGAAGCAAGTTCCGCGATGAAAAAATTGAAAAGCTCAGGTTTAGATGAATTAATTCCCACGTTAACCCAACCGGTTTTAGGAATTTGTTTAGGAATGCAATTAATGTGCAATCACACAGAAGAAGGCGATACCAAAGGTTTAGGGATTTTTGATACGAATGTTGTTCAATTTTCAAACCAAGTCAAAGTGCCACATATGGGATGGAATGACATAAAAACTGCCGACGAAAAGCAGTTTTTCTGCCGAACTTCAACAGGTTTTGTGTATTTCGTGCACAGTTTTTATGCTGAAATCTGCGAAGAAACCATCGCCACGACACATTATTTAACTGATTTTTCAGCGGCTTTGCAAAAAGATAATTTTTATGGCGTTCAATTTCACCCTGAAAAAAGTGGACTTGTCGGTGAAAAACTATTGCAAAATTTCCTCAATCTATAAACCATTACCCATAACCTTTTACCATATTACGAATGAAAATAATCCCAGCAATAGATATCATCGACGGAAAGTGCGTTCGACTTTCCAAAGGAAATTATGATACCAAAAAAATATACAACGAAAATCCGTTAGAAGTTGCCAAATCATTTGAAGCTCACGGTATTCAATATTTGCACTTGGTTGATTTAGATGGTGCCAAATCCGGACGAATTATTAATTATAAAGTCTTAGAAAAAATTGCTTCAAATACTAATTTAAAAATCGATTTTGGTGGTGGATTAAAAACCAATAAAGATGTCGATATCGCTTTTGAATGTGGAGCGAATCAAATTACCGGAGGAAGCATTGCAGTAAAAAACCCTAGTTTATTTGAAGAATGGATTCAGCGTTTTGGCAATGAAAAAATCATTCTCGGTGCCGATGTTTCCAATGGAAAAATTGCTGTTTCCGGTTGGCAGGAAGAAAGTTCGGAAGAGCTAATTCCATTTATAAAAAACTATCAAACCAAAGGAATTCAGTCCGTCATCTGCACTGATATTGCAAAAGACGGTATGTTGCAAGGACCAAGTTTTGAATTGTATAAAACAATTTTAAACGAAATTAAAAACATAAAATTAATCGCTTCCGGCGGAATTTCAATTTTTGATGAATTACCAAAGTTAGCTGAGTTAGGTTGTCAAGGCGTTATCATCGGAAAAGCGATTTATGAAAACCGAATTTCTCTAAAACAGATAGAAAAATTTATTACACAACAAACCTGACAGGTTTTTGAAACCTGTCAGGTTTAAAACAAAAAACATGCTAACAAAAAGAATAATCCCCTGCCTCGACATCAAAAACGGAAGAACCGTAAAAGGCATCAATTTTTTAGAATTGAAAGATGCCGGAGATCCGGTAGAATTAGCTTTGAAATATAGTTTGGAAGGTGCCGATGAATTGGTTTTTTTAGACATTTCTGCCACGGAAGAACGCCGAAAAACATTGGTTCAACTGGTTCAAAAAGTGGCTCAAACCATCAACATTCCGTTTACTGTTGGTGGCGGAATTTCATCTGTTGAAGATGTCGAATTATTGTTGAAAAACGGAGCAGATAAAATTTCCGTTAATTCTTCTGCAGTTAAGAATCCCAAATTAATCTCAGAAATTGCTAAAAACTTCGGAAGTCAATGCGTTGTGGTTGCCATTGATGCGAAATTAATTAATGAAAATTGGAAAGTTCATTTAGTTGGCGGAAAAGTCGCCACAGAATTGGATTTATTTGATTGGGTAAAAGAAGTTGAACAACTTGGAGCCGGCGAAATTTTATTTACTTCAATGAACAATGATGGAACAAAAAATGGTTTTGCAAATGAAGCCTTGGCTCAATTATCCAAAACAGTTAATCTTCCCATAATTGCCTCGGGTGGAGCAGGAACAATGCAACATTTTGAAGAAGCTTTTTCCATCGGAAATGCTGATGCAGCTTTGGCAGCTAGTGTTTTTCATTACAATGAAATTTCAATTCCGGAATTAAAAAAATATTTAAAAACAGCCGGAATTCCGGTAAGAATTTAATACTTATGAAACTTGATTTTACAAAAAATAGCGACGGATTAATCCCAGTCATCATTCAAGATGAAACAACTAAAACCGTTTTAATGTTGGGTTATATGAACGAAGAAGCCTATCAACAAACCATTTCTTCGCAAAAAGTCACGTTCTTCAGTCGAACAAAAAATCGGTTATGGACAAAAGGAGAAGAAAGCGGAAACTTTCTCAATCTCGTTTCAATGGAAGCTGATTGTGATAACGATACACTTTTAATTCAAGTCAACCCAATCGGTTCGGTTTGCCATACGGGAGCCGATACTTGTTGGCAACAACCAAATAAAACAAAGTTTGGTTTTTTATCAGATTTAGAAAATACGATCCAACTTCGTAAAGAAAATGGCGAAACTGAAACAAGTTATGTTGCATCTTTATTTGCGAAAGGAATCAATAAAATTGCCCAGAAAGTAGGCGAGGAAGCAATCGAAATGGTCATTGAAGCCAAAGATTCTAACGATGATTTATTTTTGAATGAAAGTGCCGATTTGCTGTTTCATTATTTAATTTTATTGAACGCAAAAGGTTTTGAATTGAATGATGTTGTGGAAATTTTGAAAGAAAGAGGCTAATCACTAATTACTAATCGCTATTCACTATTTTTTGTATATTTAGACCTTTAAAAAGTAAATTCTATGCTCAAAAAATCAGCAGTTGCTCTTAGCACCATCGTCTTATTCTCAACTTTATCCTGCGAACAAAAAAATATGAAGGCCCAAACAGAAACGGTAACTGAATCCAATTCAGAACATAAAATTGTTGTATATCAAGTTTTTACACGATTATTTGGAAACACAAATACTACTAATAAACCGTGGGGAACAATCGAAGAAAATGGCGTTGGAAAGTTCAATGATTTTACTGATAAAGCTCTTCAGGAAATAAAGGATTTGGGCGTGACGCACATTTGGTACACTGGTGTTCCGCATCACGCATTAATAAATGATTACAAAAGATATGACATTTCTAACGATGATCCGGATGTTGTGAAAGGTCGTGCCGGTTCGCCATATGCTGTAAAAGATTATTATAATGTAAACCCTGATTTGGCTGTTGATCCCGCAAAACGATTGGAAGAATTTGAAGCGTTGATTGAACGAACACATAAAAACGGTTTGAAAGTCGTAATCGATATTGTTCCCAATCACATCGCCAGAAAATATGAAGGAAAAACGAATCCGAAAGGTGTGAAAGATTTTGGTTCGGATGATGATAAATCGGTTGAATACAAACGAAATAATAATTTCTATTACATTCCAAATTCAAAATTTGAAGTTCCAACCGATGCCAATTACAAACCTTTAGGTGGAGAAAAACATCTATTAGCTGATGGGAAATTTGAAGAAATCCCAGCAAAATGGACCGGAAATGGCTCTCGTTTAGCTAAACCGGACATTAATGATTGGTATGAAACTGTCAAAATTAATTATGGCGTAAAACCGGATGGAAGCAAAGATTTTCCATCATTACCAGAAGGTTTTGATAAAAAAGATTACAAAGCACACGCCGATTTTTGGAAAGAAAAAGACGTGCCGGATTCTTGGAAAAAGTTTAAAGACATCACCCATTATTGGATAGATAAAGGTGTGGATGGTTTCCGATATGATATGGCCGAAATGGTTCCGGTAGAATTTTGGAGTTATATGAATTCATCCATCAAAATAAAAAATCCAAATGCGTTTTTGTTGGCAGAAGTGTATAATCCGGCTGAATATAGAAACTATATCAACTTCGGAAAAATGGATTATTTGTATGATAAAGTGCAAATGTATGACACGTTAAAAAACATCGTGCAAGGTCGCGGTTTACCTAAAAATATCTCAGGTATTCGAGAAGATTTGAAAGACATCGAACACCACATGTTACACTTTTTGGATAACCACGACGAACAACGTTTGGCGAGTCCGCAGTTTGCAGGAGACCCGAAAAAAGGAAAACCATTAATGGTCGTTTCGGCAACAATCAGTTCGTCGCCAACGATGATTTATTTTGGTCAAGAAGTAGGAGAACCGGGTGCTCTTGATGCCGGTTTTGGAAAAAATTCACGAACCTCAATTTTTGATTATGTGGGCGTTCCGCATCATCAACGTTGGATGAATGACGGAAAATTTGATGGTGGACAATTAAATCCGGAAGAAAAAGAATTGCGTGATTTTTACAAACGCTTGTTGAATTTTACTTTAAAAAGCAGTGCTTTAATGGGTGAATTCGAGCAAATTCACGATGCAAACCTCGAAGCAGGTTTAGGTTACGATTTTGGATTGTACTCGTATGCCAGATGGAGTGATGACGAACGACTAATTATTATCGCGAATTTCAATCAAAATACTCCAGTAGAATGCATGGTTATTGTGCCATCTGATCTAATAAAAAAAATGAATCTTAAAGATGGTAGTTATTCCTTAAAAGATCAATTATACGGGAAAACTACAACCAAAATGCAAGTTGTAAAAGGAGTAGGGAAGTTTGTTTTGAAGATTACTCCAAACGAAAGTTTTATTTTTAAAATTTAAATTTAAAACACCTGACCGGTTTTTGAAACCTGTCAGGTTTATTTTTAGTTTAAATATTCTTAAGAAAAGATAGGATTGTATCTTTGAAAAAATCATCATCAAAAGAAAACTATGAAAAATACCATCACCCAATTTTCAATTCTATTTTTTTTGTTAGTAGCAACTACCGGTTTTGCTCAAAAAGATTTCTACGTTGGTTTAAAGGCGGGAGGAAACTTAAGTGGATTTACTACCAATGACTTTTTGAACACCGACGTTTTTGGACTACAAGTTGGAGCTATTGGAGTGATAAATTTTAATCGAAATTTTGCAGCTCAAGTTGAAGTAGTGTTTAATCAAAAAGGAGGAATTTTCGAAATACCTTTTTCAGATTCTAATCCAGAAGTTAAATTGAATTATTTGAGCATTCCGCTTATGGGAAAAACCTATTTGAGCAATAATGTTACCTTTGAATTGGGCCCCGAAATTGGTTTTTTACTTTCAAAATCAACCAATACTATAGGTAATTTTGAAGATTTGGATAAAATTAAGTCATTGGATTTAGGAGCTTCAGCGGGTTTTAGTTTTCAATTTTACAGTGGTTTAGTCATTCAAACTCGATATACGTATGGACTCTCCAAACTAGTTGATGGAAGTGATTATAAAAATTCTACCATCAATTTATCTGTTGGATATTTCTTTAAAAAGTAGTTTTATTTGATTGTTTTTTCGTTTAACACTTTTTCTCTGTTTTCTTGCTCTTTTATAATTTCAGCAAGGTGTTTTTCAACTAAATTTTCCAATTCTTTTTCCGAAATATCATTCGCTTTTGGTTTATCAATTAAATTCAACCAAGGCGATTTTCCTTCAAAATCATAGTCGCCAAAAACAATAACCGGAGTTCCTTTTGCCGAAACTGTGTTGGCATCTTTCAAAATCCATTCTTCCGCCCAATCATACATCCATTTGGCATCGTTTTCCAATAATCGCAAACAAGAGTGTGAAGCAGGATAACCCGGCAATTCGTATTGATGCCAACCCACACCATCATGATTTTCGATGTTGAAATTCCAACGCAAAATCCATTCATCATCCACGGTGCTTTGCACTTCTTCACCTTTCCAATTGGTAAAAAACAATCCTGTTGGGGTTTTATTTGCTTTTGTGCCTAAGCTCGTGGGTCCCCATTTTACTAATTCCCCATATTCATACAAACCATAGGCTTGAATGGGATAGGAGAAAATAGCAATTTTCGGCACATCAAATAGATTTTTTATGGTATATGGAAAAGGGGAATAGGCCAAAAAATCATCGTCAAATTTATTGGGTACAATTAAACTGTCGGCTTTTGACAATCTTGATTTATCAATTCGGTTTAAAGAGACAATGGTTGTTATTTCACTTCCTGAAAATTTAGATTTAAAAATTTTACGAATGGAATCGTTTTTTAAAGACCAAATGGAATACGTAAATTCTTGAGATTTAGTATACTTTCTCTCAGGAACAGGGTGTTCTTTTTTGACTGCTTTTTCGTTTTGACAAGAGATAAAAAGTGAAATGATTATAAGGAATACTGTATGTTTTAAACTATTCATAGGTTTTAATTTTTTGGGGAATTTTGAATAATTATAAATGTAGTTAATTTGAATTTGAAATTATTTTTATCACCTTTCTTTTAAACATACTTTAACTTTTATCATGAAAATCTCATTGGAAATTTTCTATTTCTATTTTAAAAAATTCATTTTATTTTAAACAGATTTAAAAGACAACCCATTTTTGTTGTAATTCCCTCAAAAATAGTTTTGTAATTACAAAAAAGCTTCGTAATTTTGCACACCTTTTGGCGAAGAAGAGTTTCCATTGGGTATAAACAATTTATGTAAACAACTTCTGCTGTTTTCTATCGCTTTCAGAAACTCAAGAAAATACAGAATACAAATTTTTTATCAGCATGTCTGAAATTTTAAAAGAACAAGAAGCGTTTTTAGCAAACTTTAACTGGCATAACTTCCAAGAAGGAATTGATGTAGTAGATGAAAAAAACCTAAGAGAATTTGAAGAGTTAGTTGCTAAGACCTTCATTTCAACTGACAGCGAAGAAGTAGTTATGGGAACAGTTGTTCGTATTACTGACAGAGACGCTATCGTTGACATCAACGCGAAATCTGAAGGAGTTATTTCTCTTAACGAATTCCGTTACAACCCAAACTTAAAAGTGGGTGACAAAGTAGAAGTATTAATTGACGTTCGTGAAGACAGAACAGGTCAATTGGTATTATCTCACAGAAAAGCAAGAACTATCAAAGCATGGGATCGTGTTATTTCGGCTCATGACACAGGAGAGATTGTAAACGGTTTTGTTAAATGCAGAACTAAAGGTGGTATGATTGTAGATGTTTTCGGAATCGAAGCTTTCTTACCGGGATCACAAATTGATGTGAAACCAATCCGTGATTACGATCAATATGTAAACAAAATGATGGAGTTTAAAGTGGTAAAAATTAATCATGAATTCAAAAACGTGGTTGTTTCTCACAAAGCTCTTATCGAAGCTGATATCGAAGTTCAGAAAAAAGAAATCATTGGTCAATTAGAAAAAGGACAAGTATTAGAAGGTGTTGTTAAAAACATTACTTCTTATGGTGTGTTTATTGATTTAGGTGGTGTTGATGGATTAATCCACATTACTGACCTTTCTTGGTCAAGAATCAATCATCCAAGCGAAGTTCTTGAATTAGACCAAAAATTAAACGTTGTAATTCTTGATTTTGATGATGAGAAAACAAGAATCCAATTAGGTTTAAAACAATTAAACGCTCACCCTTGGGATGCCTTAAATGCAGACTTGAAAGTTGGTGACAAAGTGAAAGGTAAAGTAGTAGTTATCGCTGATTACGGTGCTTTCATTGAAGTTGCTGAAGGTGTTGAAGGTTTGATTCACGTTTCTGAAATGTCTTGGTCAACGCATTTACGTTCGGCTCAAGATTTCATGAAAATTGGAGACGAGGTTGAAGCAGTTGTGTTAACTTTAGACAGAGACGAAAGAAAAATGTCTTTAGGTATCAAACAAATGACTCAAGATCCTTGGACTGATATTACAGCTAAATATCCTGTTGGTTCAAAACACACAGGTATCGTTAGAAACTTTACAAACTTTGGTATTTTCGTAGAATTAGAAGAGGGTATCGATGGTTTAATTTATATTTCTGATTTATCTTGGACTAAGAAAATCAAACATCCATCTGAATTCGTTAATGTTGGCGAAAACTTAGAGGTTGTTGTTTTAGAATTGGATGTTGACGGACGTAAATTATCTTTGGGTCACAAACAAACTACAGCAAATCCATGGGACAAACATGAAGATGCATATGCAGTAGGAACTGTTCATAACGGTGTTATTGCTGAGATTGTTGACAAAGGAGCTACTGTTGATTTTGGTGATGATGTAGTTGCGTTTATTCCAACACGTCATTTAGAAAAAGAAGATGGTAAAAAATTGAAAAAAGGTGATACAGCTGACTTCAAAGTAATTGAATTCAATAAAGAATTTAAAAGAGTTGTAGCTTCTCACACGGCTATTTTCAGAGAAGAAGAAGAGAAAAATGTAAAAGCTGCTTCAGAATCTGTTGCTGCTAATAATAACACAAATGCTCCTGTTCAAACTCTTGGAGAAAATAACCAAATTTTAGCTGATTTAAAAGCTAAGATGGAAAAAGGAGAAAAGAAATAATCTTTTGTTTCTCTATTATACTAATCCCCTCAAATCTTTGAGGGGATTTTTTTATTCATTTTTATTAAATGAAAACGTGTTGATTTTATTCTTTACAAAATTGATTTTCAAAATAATAAACGAAATAAAACTATGAATCATTTTTAATCGTAAATAAGATTATGCCGATTATATTTAATGATTTCATGTTAGTTGTTATTTTGTTTGTTTAAAAAAAACCACGCTTATTGGCGTGGTTTTCTCATTTGTGTATGTGTTCAATTTATCTTAAAGTAGCACCTAATTCCTTTTCAAAATTAGATTGTAGTTTGGTCATGATTTTATCAATTTGCTCGTCGGTTAACGTTTTTCCTTGATCTTGAAGTATAAAACTTAAAGCATATGATTTTTTTCCTTCTTGAAGATTTTTACCTTGATAAACATCAAAAAGACTTATTTCTTTGACTAACGTTTTTTCAGTTTGTCGTGCAATTTTATAGATGCTTTCAAACATGGTATTTTCATCTAATAAAAGTGCTAAATCCCTTCTAACTTCAGGATATTTGGGTAATTCTTGAAATTTAATTTTATTAGAAATCAATTTTAAAATAAAATTCCAATTAAAATCAGCATAAAAAACGTCTTGCTTTATATCAAAATATTTCAAAATGGGCTTTTTAACGGTTCCCAATTCTACTATTAAATCTTTACCGAAATAGTAGGCAATTCCTTCGCCAAAAACGTCAGAGATTACGGGTTTTGTTTCCAATTTTTGAATACCTAATCGATTTACGATTGTTTCAACCAATCCTTTAAATAGAAAGAAATCAGAAGGTTTTTGAGAATATGTCCAACTTTCAAGTTTGTCATTTCCGGTTACAAAAAGCGATAAATGCTTGTTTTCTTCATAACCTGATGGCATTTTATGATAGCTCTTTCCAAACTCAAAAAGTTTTATATCGGAATTTCTTCTATTGATATTATAAGAAACAGCCTCAAGTCCTGAAAATAAAAGCGATTGTCGCATTGCTGATAAATCCAAACTTAATGGATTTAGCATCAAAACATTAAATTCTTCTCTTAAGTTTTCAGAAAGCTTAACATAATCGGGTTTAGTTAATGAATTGGCCATCATTTCATGAAATCCAAAGGAGTTCAATTGCGTGGCAATACTATTTTGAATTTTATAATCTTCGGTTCTACTAGAGTTAAAAACGGTTGCGTTTAATTTTTTACTGAAATTAATGTTGTTATAGCCATAAATACGTAGGATTTCTTCAATAACATCAATTTCCCTTTGAACATCAACGCGATAAGAAGGAATAGTTAATCCTAAGCCGGCATCAGAAACACTATTTACTTTAATTTCAAGTGAAACTAAAATCTTTTTAATGGTTTCTTTTGGAATTTCCTGACCAATAATTTTATTGACATTGTTATAATTCAAAACAACTGAAAAATCTTCAATTTTTTTGGGATAAATATCAATGATGTCAGAAGTTATTTCACCTCCGGCTAATTCTTTAATTAAAATTGTAGCTCTTTTTAAAGCATATTCTGTAATTGTTGGATCAATTCCTCTTTCAAAACGAAATGAAGCGTCTGTACTCAAACCGTGACGTTTTGCCGTTTTTCTAATTGAAATCGGATTGAAATAAGCACTTTCTAAAAAGATACTAGATGTGTTTTCATTTACTCCTGAATTTTTTCCACCAAAAACACCGGCTATGCATAACGGTCCTTTTTCATCACAAATCATTAAATCATCTTCATGTAAAGTACGTTCAATATCATCCAAAGTGATGAATTTTGTTCCTGATTCAACTGTTTTTACTACAATTTTACCATTTATTTTTGAAGCATCAAAAGCATGTAAAGGTTGACCTAATTCATGAAGCACATAATTGGTTACGTCAACAATATTATTTTTTGGTGTGATTCCAATTGCTTTCAATCTATTTTGTAGCCAACTTGGCGATGGTTTTACAGTAATTCCGGAAATGGTAACGCCGCAATATCGTGGAGCCAATTTGGTATCTTTTACTTCAACATCGATTTTTAAGGTGCGTTTGTCCACTCTAAAATTGGTCACAGAAGGAGTGATGAGTTCGGGGTGTACATTTTTTAAAGTCATTCCAGCTCGTAAATCCCTAGCAACACCTAAATGCGACATGGCATCAGCACGATTGGGTGTTAATCCGATTTCAAAAATTTCGTCATTTTCTATTTCCAGAATTTTTGCTAATGGCGTTCCGGGAACTAAGCTATCTTCCAAAACCATAATACCATCATGATTATCGCTTAATCCCAATTCGTCTTCGGCACAAATCATTCCGTTGCTTTCCTGACCTCTAATTTTTCCTTTTTTGATGAGTAATTCAACACCTTCTTTATCATAAAGTTTTGTACCAATTGTTGCAACGGGTACTTTTTGTCCTGCAGCTACATTACTGGCACCACAAACAATTTGAATAGGAGTGCTTTCACCTATGTTAACCATAGTAACTTTTAACCGATCTGCATCAGGATGTTTTTCACAAGTTAGCACCTCACCAACTACAACACCTTCAAGTGCTCCTTTAACGGATTGGAATTTTTCAATTCCTTCCACTTCAAGACCTAAATCGGTTAATAAAGTTGCTGTTTCTTCAGATGTCCACTCAGTTTTTATAAATTGTTTTAACCAATTATAGGAAATACGCATAGGGATCTATATTTATAGGATGCAAATATAGGAAATGCCTTTTGGTTAACGAAAGCTAAGGCATAAAAAAAGAAGCCGTCTCAATACTA
>NZ_DIVJ01000033.1 GCF_002428305.1 Flavobacterium sp. UBA6135
TAAAATGAGTTAAAATAGTTTGCCGCTAAATTATAAAAAAGTAGGATAGCTTTCACAATAATAAAAAAATAAGTATGAACAAAAAATCCCTTTTACAGCAAATTGTTCAGTTTTGCGTATTGCAAAAGTACCACGGTTTTGGCGTCGTTAATTTCTCCTTTTTCCACCATTGTTAATGCAATTTCAAAATCAATTTCCAACACTTCAATTTCTTCATGTTCTTCTTCTAAACCTCCGCCATCACCTATTTTCATGGCATCGCTACATTCAGCAACAAAATAATGTATTTTTTCGGTCACGGCTCCCGGTGTTGAATACAATTCAAAAATCTTTTTTGGAGTGGTTATTTTAAAACCTGTTTCTTCTTCAACCTCTTTTATGATGCAGGCTTCAGGATGGTCTTTATCCAACATTCCGGCACAAACTTCAATCATCATTCCGCTAGCGTTTCCGTTTAAGTAGCTTGGCATCCTGAATTGTTTGGTGAGAATTACCGTTTTTTTGGCGGGATTGTACAATAAAATCGCTGCGCCGTCACCACGGTCGTAACATTCTCGACTTTGGGTTTGCAAGCTGCCACGATTTGTTTGAAACTCAAAATCAACTTTATCAAGTTTGTAATGCGCATTCGATAAATTTTTGATGCCAATGATTTTAACTTTCGGATTGTTCATTTATTTAATTTTTAATCATGGCAATGTGTGGAATATCGTCTTCTAAATATCCTTCGCCAACTTGAATAAATTCGTGTGATTCATAAAATTTTTTTAAATATAATTGTGCCGATATTTTTATGGAAGTTTCCTTAAAATGTTCATTTATAGCTTCAACTGAATACTTAAAAATGAGATGTCCGTAACCAAATTTTCGTTCATTTTTAGCAACTACCACACGGCCAATGCTGGCTTTTTCAAAATAATCTCCAGGTTTAAATATTCGACAATAAGCCACAATTTTATCGTTTTTGAAGCCAATCACATGCAATGCTTTCTCATCTTTTCCGTCGATATCCTGATACACGCAATTTTGTTCCACCACAAAAACTTCAGCGCGCAATTGCAAAATATTATAGAGTTCTTTGGTGGATAATTCAGCAAAGGATTTGGTTAAAATTTTAAGCATTTTAGTCTTGTATTATAATTTCTTTAAGGTCATTTCTTTTAAATTCAGGCTGCAAATTACAATGTTGAATATGAAATTTGTCCATCAACAATTTTTCAATCTCTTCACAAATCAAATCGAATTCCGATAACTTAATATCTTCATTAAATTCTATATGCGCTTCAAAATGAGATTCGTGATCGTTTAATTGCCAAATATGGATATGATGAATGTTTTTTACTCCTGTTACATTTTGAACTACCTCAACAACCTCATTTATTTTTATGTGTGAAGGCGCAAAAAGCATTAATATTTTTAAGGAATCAATCAAAATACGCCAGCTCATATAAATTAAATAAACCGAGATTATCAATGTTAACAAGGCATCAATCCAGTAAATCTGATAAAATTTCATGAGCAATCCGCCAATTAAAACCGCCACTGAAGTTAGCATATCCGACAATAAATGAAGGTAAGCACTTTTCATGTTCATGTTGCGCTTTGCGTCATTTTTTAGCAACAATACGCTCAAACCGTTAGCAGCGATTCCTAAAATTGCCAGCCAAATCACCAAGCCGCTTTGTATTTCATGAACTTCCGAAAAACGTTTTATCGCTTCGATACCCAAAAAAACACCAATCACAACTAAGGATGCGGCATTAAAAAAAGCGGCAATTATTTCGGCTCTTTTGTACCCAAAAGTATATTCAAGGGTTTGTAATTTTTTGCGGGTAAGTACATTGGCTACATAACTTATAATTAAGGAAACAACATCAGAAAAATTATGGACCGCATCAGAAATTAGTGCCAAACTACCTGAAATTATGCCGCCAATAATTTGCGCAACCGTAATTACAATGTTTAAAATGATGGAGAATAGTAAATTTTTTCCCGTTAAAGTTGGATGGTCGTGGCTATGATTTTGACCCATTTTTGATTTGTGATTTACGATTTTTACCCTTCGACTGAGCTCAGGGTGACGATTTTTGATTTATGATTTAGTTTCAAGTTTCAGGTTAAAAAACCTATTTAACTTTTAATATCTAATATTTAACTTTCTTTCCAACTAACAAGGTATTTTATCAATTCTTGTTTGATGGCGTCCGCCTTCAAATTCAGTAGTTACAAACAGTTCCACAAAACCCAAAGCTTGTTGCAAGGAAACAAAACGTGCCGGAATACTTAATATATTGGCATTATTATGCAAACGCGCCAAAGCCACCAATTCATTGTTCCAGCAAAGTGCCGCTCTAATTCCCTGGTGTTTATTAGCTGCCATTTGAGCGCCGTTTCCGCTTCCGCAAATGGTAATTCCTAAATCTGCTTCACCGTTTTCAACCGCATTTGCAACCGGATGGATCGAATCTGGATAATCCATGCTTTCATCAGTATCGGTTCCAAAGTTTAACACTTTATGTCCTTTATTTTCGAGCAGTTTTACAATTTCAAATTTATATTGTGTTCCTGCGTGATCGTTTCCTATTGCAAGAGTCATAAGTCGGTTTTTTAGTACATTATAGGTTACAAAAATACAAATTCATAGTTATTAACAGTGAAAAATAGTTTTGTTAAT